>NZ_CM007717.1:0-300000 GCF_002019855.1 Streptomyces antibioticus
CCCGCGGAGCGGGCTATGACTCGGCAAGCCGAGTCATAGAGAAACGAATTGCGCAAGCGCAATTCGAATTCCGGCGCAAGCGCCGGAATGAAATTCCGCAAGCGGAATTTGAAAAGCAGGGTAATTCGCGCAAGCGCGAATTGGGACAGCCGCGCAAGCGCGGTTGCCTGAGCTGGCAACGAGAGCGGGGTGCATCACGCGCGGGCCTGTGTAGCGACTCGAAGTACCAGCCACCACCCCTTGCAGCGAATATGACGGACAGCCACTGCGGCAGATGCCGGCCTGCCGCGGTGAACGGGCTCCGCTGCGCTCTGCCCGAACCCCTCTGGAGCGCCCCAACTCGCTTCAGCATGTTCACCGGTCTCCCCCTCTCCTTCACTGCACTCCGCCGTCAGGGGTGCGGAGTCATCTCGCATCATCCTCGGTGATGCGAGATGACGTGAGGCTGATGCATCAAAGCTTTCCCCTGTGTAGAATCTGGTATCAGGCAGTACACCCAGGGACTACCTTCTTCACCCCGGGAATCCACTTCTGATGGCGCCTCACATCTCACGAAAAGGGGAACACCCGGGAATGACTGTGAAGCTGCGAGACCATCAGGTCGAGGCCGTGAGCAACATTGTGCGTGGCCTCGACATCCCGCCGGGCGGGATTCCCGGGCATGGTCTGCGTGGACAGGTGCACGCTGCCTGCGGTACGGGGAAGACGACTATTGCGGCGGCGTCGGCGAGGCGGCTGGTTCCGAGGGGGCGTGTTCTTGTTCTGGTGCCGACGCTGGATCTGTTGGCGCAGACGGTGAAGGCGTGGCATGACGTCGGGCATAGGGGGCCGGCGGTTGCGGTGTGTTCGCTCCAGGACGATCCGGAGCTGTGGGATTTGAAGGTGCGGTCCACCACGAATCCGGTGCAGTTGGCGTTGTGGCACGGGCAGGGGCCGGTGACGATCTACGCCACGTACGCGTCGCTGGGCGTGCTGGCGGAGGCGTTCGAGGGTGTCTATGGGCAGCAGTTGGCTCCGGTGGATCTGGCGGTGGTGGATGAGGCGCACCGGACGAGTGGGTCGATGGGCAAGGCATGGGCGGACATCCACAAGCAGACCGTGATTCCGGCGGTGCGGCGGTTGTATCTGACGGCGACGCCGCGGATCTGGCAGGAACGGCCGGCGAACTGGCAGGTGAAGGCTGGGGTGTTGGATCCGCTGCCGGAGATGATGGCGGCTTCCATGGACGACGAAGAGCTCTTCGGCCCCGTGCTGTACAAGCTGTCGCTCGCGTCGGCGGTCTCCCGCGGGCTGCTGGCGCGGTACCAGATCATCGTCCTCGAGCTGAAAGACCCGGTCGTCACACCCGAACGGCTGATGGGCGAGGAGCGGCACAGTGAGGAAGTGCGGGGTCAGCGCCTCGGTGCCCTCCAAGCCGCGCTCCTGCACACCATGAGCCAGCACAACCTCCAAACCTGCATCACCTTCCACCACCGGACGATAGAGGCTTCCGCGTACGCGGAGGGCCTTCAGCGCGTCGCCAAACGGCTGCACGCCGACCAGCCCGAGAAGTACCCCTCTGAGGTCTGGGCGGACTGGCTGTGCGGCGAGCATGTCCCCGAGCGCCGGCGGGACGTCCTCGGGTCCTTCGGGTCCACGGCGCGGCGGGCTGTGCTCTCGAACTGTCGGGTCTTGGGTGAGGGTGTCGATATTCGAAGCGTGGACTCGGTGGCTCTCTTGGATCCGAAGGGGGCGCCGCACGACATCGTCCAGGCCATCGGCCGGGCGCTGCGGCAGAAGCCGGGACAAGGGAAAATGGCCTCTCTGATCGTGCCGGTCTTCCTCCAGCCCGGCGAACAACCCGAGGACATGTTCACCTCTGGCTCCTACCGGCCCCTGGTTAAAGTCCTCGAAGGCCTGCGAGCCCACGACGAAGAAGCCGTGGAACTCCTCGCCATCCCCCAGGAACCCCAGAAAGACGTCGCGCAGCCGTCTGAGTTCATCGGTACGGCACCTGAAGAGGGCAAGGAAGAATCCCGCCTACTGCTCCGGTTCGCAGCCCCCAGGGATCCGGTGATGGTCGCGGACTGGGTGTCCTTCAACGTCATCGACACCGAACGCCAGGACTGGGCACGCGGCTGGGCGAAGCTGAAGACGTACGTCGAGCGGGTCGGGAACGCGCGGGTGCCCTACGGACATCGGGAGGGTGCGACACCGCTTGGGCAGTGGGTGGCAGAACAGCGAAGGGCGTACCAGGCAGGGCAGATGAGCGGCCAGCGCGCCCGCCGGCTGGAGAAGCTCGGCATGATCTGGTCGGTCGCCGATGAGCGGTTCCAGGAGAACCTCGAGGCCGCGAAGGCGTATTACAACCAGCACTGGACCCTGTGTGCTCCGAGGTCCGCAGTGGCCCTGTCCAGACCGGTAGGACAGTGGTTGAGCAATTTGCGCCGCCCCGGTGCGCTGGACGGTCACCCCGAGTGGGAGACAGCGCTCAAGAAGGTCGACGAGGACTGGAACCCGTCGTGGCCGGCTGAGTGGCAGCGGCACTACGCCGCCCTGCGCGAGCTCGTGCGCGACGAAGAGGGCCAGGCCGACGTCCTGCCCGGATTCACCGTCCACGGCATGGACATCGGGAAATGGCTCGCCCGACAGCGGACGCCGTCGGTCTGGCAGGCGCTGGCGAACGGGCAGCGCGAACGCCTGGAGCAACTCGGCTTCAAACCGCCGGCCCCGGAACCTGAGGCGACAACCGCGAAGTCACCCACAGCGTCTCTGAGCACCTTCGAGCGGGGCGTGGCGGCCCTCGCGCAGTACAAGGCCCGTGAGGGCTCCGTGACCGTCCCACGAGGCCACACAGAGCGGCTGGAAGACGGGGTGGAAGTCCGACTTGGCGTGTGGATCATGAACCAGAAAGGGCGCCGCGTGAAGCTCACCACCGACAAACTCGCCGCGCTCGCCGCGCTGGGGCTGGAGTGGGCCCTGAAAGGCTAAGAAACGGGATAAGTTTGTGGTTAAGTAAGCTTGCCTGGAGTGAGGGTGCAGGGTCATGGCATCTGAGGAAGAGCTGTTCGCGTCCGTCGACGCTCTGTTGAACGAGGAGCCGCATCTGCCGCCTCCGGCGGAGCGTGCCCGGCTTCGTGAGGCCGCCGGCATCACCCAGGCCCGCTTGGCCACCGCGCTGAAGACCACGACCCAGTCAGTGAAGAACTGGGAGAACGGCCGAAGCGAGCCGAAGTCGCCGCGCCTGGACGCATACCAGCGGCTGCTGAACGGGTGGGCGGCGAAGTACCCCGCCCCTGGCGCAGCTCCGACAGCCTCGGTTGCCGCCACGGCGCCCGCGGCGTCTACCGAAGCGGGTGCGTCCAAGGTGGAGAGGGCAGATGCCCCGCAGGCTCCCGCCGTTGCGGCTGCGGCGCCGGCGCGCCCCGCCGTCCGACCCGCTGCGTCATCGCGGCGTCCGGCCACGAAGAAGGCGGCGCAGCCCGCAGCCGACCCGCGCTTCCCACACGGGCCCCTCGCGGTCCTGGACGGTGACGGCTGCGCGTACGGCACGGGCGGCATCGTGCTCGACTGCCCCGCGACCACCGTGCCGGAGCTGGTGGAGTGGACGCTGCACGAGTCCGGCCTCGGCGCGCCCAAACTGAACCGCTACGGCAAAGACTCCGACCCCCTGATCGTCCTCACCGCCGCAGCCGCCGTGAAGCTCGGACTCCCCGAACGCCTGGAAGGCCATGAGCAGCGCCGCTCGCTGCGTCTGCCTGAGGATCACCCGGTGGTCAAGCAGGTGGGGAAAGCGAAATGGCGGCTCACCCAGCGCGGGTTCGGGCCGTGGGCAAGGATCTACCGCAAAGCCACCGGCACCCAGCGGCAGTGCGTGCAGCTCGCGATCCTGTCCTGGGACGCCCTCGATGATCGGTCCTGGCCCGGCGTCTCGGAGATGGAGCCGGCCGACATCGCCCGCGTCCTCGGCGTGTATGCCCAGCGGGTCATTACCCCGCGAGGGTCGACGGCCGTGTCCGGGCTGGAGCTGATGACGGCGCTGCGGCCGCCCACGCGCGCGGTGCAGGACCCGCAGACGGGGAACTGGGTGCCCGGCCACAACCCCGGCTCGCTGGGCACGGAGCCGATGGACCCGGCGCCGCCCGAGGCCACCGCCGAACACCCCGTCGTCGTCGACAGCGGCTGGAGCGGCGGGTTCCTGAACGAGGAGGCGTACCAGTGGGTGCGCGACGTCAGCCTGCTCAACGATGAGGAGTGCACGCTGCCGTACGCGGTCGGCCTGGACCTGAACACCGCCTTCCTCGCCGCCGCGGCTCGCCTGGTCGTCGGCCTGTCCGCCCCCGACCACTTCCACACCCCGACGTTCAACCCGAAGATCCCCGGCTCCTGGCTGGTCGATCTGTCCCACGTCGAGGTGGACCCGCGCCTGCCCTCGCCGTTCACGCCGGACGGCACCCGGCCGGCCGGGCCTGCCTGGTACCAGACGCACACCGTCGCCTACGCCCAGGAGCTCGGCTACAACGTCCAGCCCCTGGAGGCATACCTGCGCCGCGAGACCGGCGCCTACCTCGACCCGTGGCACGATCAGCTCAAGACCGCGTACGTCGACACCCTCGCCGACCTCGGCGTCACCAAGGACCTGACGGATGCCGAGTTCCTGGCGGCGATGGAGCGGCACAAGGACGTCGACCCCGCGATGGCGGCCGTGCTGGCCGCCATCAAGGCCACCGTCAAGGGCGGTATCGGCAAGCTGCGCGAGCGCCCGCAGGGCAGGAAGTACAAGGAGGGCGAGCGGTGGCCGGCCCTTCAGCGGCCAACCTGGCGCCCCGACATCCGCGCCGCCGTCATTGCCAAGGCCCGGGTCAACATGCACCGCAAACTGCGCAACATGGCCACGATGACGGGCCTGTACCCGCTCGCCGTCCTCTCCGACTGCGTCGTCTACCCCTCGCCAGGGGAGAGCCCGCTGGACTTCCTGCCGTATGCCGCGTCCGGCAAGCCGCAGCCCGGCGGATTCCGCCTCGGCCCCACACCTGGCCTGGCGAAACTGGAGGGCGTCCAGTCGATGCTCTGGGCGGTCGACCTGATGGAACAGGGCTACAACCCGGCCCGCCACATCAAAGGCGGCGACGCCGTCCTGGACGAAGGTGAGTAGGCGCTGTGGGAGAGATCGACGACGCCATCGAACGCGCCGACCGGGAGGGCTTCACCCGCCAGCCGCCCAAGACCCTCCAGGCACGCATCAACTTCCTGATGAAGCAGCTCAGGACGACCAAAGCCGTTGCCCAGGAGATCGGGGTCAGCCAGCGGTCGGTGGAGCGCTACCGCAAGGGCGAACGCAAGCACCCGCCCCAGGCGATCGCCGAACGGATCGACGCGGCCGTACGGGCGCGTTGGCAGCCCCAGGTACGCAGACGCCGCCGGAAGCAGGCCGCCACCACCACGGGCATCACGGTGGAGACGAGGGCCAGGTTCGGCTACACCGCACCCATCGGCACCACCGACGACGGACGCTTCCGACGGCTCACCGTCCACCTGCCCCCCACCTACGCGCAACGCCTGTTCAACGCCCGTGACACAGGCGCCAGCGACCAGCAGATGCACCAGATCATCGCCGAAGGACTCAAAGACATCTACTTCCAAGACAGCGGAGCCCGCGCCCTGGGACTCTCCGACGTCACCCTCAACGACATCGACTACCTCGACTTCGACTACTGACCCCGGCAGCAACCGGGAACCCGGACCTGCTCGTGTGACTTAGCGCTTGTTTGGCCACTTAAGTGCTTCACCTAGCCGTTCTGAGCACGGCATCTCGGCGAGCCGCCCGCAGCATCGGCGCCTTGCTGGAGGCGCAGCAGACCGGCTGGAGCCAGTAGGCGGAGTGCGGAGCAGCGGCTGCCGATGCCTCGCCGGGACAGTTGCGGCGAGCTCGGCCTATGGGGGTCTCTCCGGGCGGAAACGAATGATCCGGGCCCGCGATAGCGACGCGAGGGTCATGCTGTGCGTCGCAATTACGAACTGACAGCCCTGCGCGACCCGCTCGTACATCCACTGCACTTGCCGGGCACTGGCCTCCGGGTGCAGGCCAGCCTCTGGCTCATCGAGCAGAAACAGCCGGTTTGGCCCGTCCATACCTTCAAGGAGCGCATCCGAGCCCTCGGGCGAGGTGCCCAGGTACGACACGAACAGGCGGCTCTCCGGCTCCCGCGAGGTGGACCACCGCGCCTCCAGCCCCTCGGCGATCACACGGCTGAGTGAACTAAGCCCATGTGGCAGGCCGCCGTTGCTGAAGCGGCAGTGTGTCAGCAGTGCCAGTGCTTCCAGGACAGCCGACTTCCCCGAACCGTTCGGGCCCGCCAAGACAGTGATCCCGGAGTGGAACGAAACCCCCTTTTGCAAGCTTCGGATGATCGGCAAGGAGGACAGCCCAACGTGCTGCCCGCCGACCAGCCGCACCGACTGCAGGAATCCCGCCCATGTGCCGTTCTGGTGGGCGAACTCGTCGGAGAAGCCGTCGAGGACCTCTCCCGCAATCTCGACCTCTTGCCCCGTCAGGCCCAACATGCGGTCGACGTCGGCAAGCTCGCCATCCTGAAGATCGAGAGTCGGCGGAGCACTTGCCCTCGCGATGGTCGGCTGCGGCTCGCCGGGGCGGTCTCCTGGCAGCAGGAAACGGCTGAGATCGGCGACGTACTGCGACCACTCCACCAGCATGCGCTGGGCACGGTCCCGCTCCATCTCGGCAACGACCTGTTGCCACTCGCTCTCCTGCAGCCGGTGCTTCCATGCCAGCACCGACGAATCTCCCTCTGCCAGCTGTCCCCGGGCCTGAGCCAGCCGCAGATCATCCACGCGTTGCCGGATCCGCTCGCAGATCATCAGCAGGGCCCGTGCCACCTGCCGCATGCGGTCCCGCTCCGCCAGCAGCGCTGCCTCACGCTGCTCTGCCTGGCGCAGTTGCTCGGCGAGATCGAGTGCCCGGTGCGCCAGAGGGCTGTCCACCAGTTCGCGGTGAGAGACCGCCCTCTGGCAGGCCGCGTCCCAGGGGACGCGGACTTCGGCCAGACGCCGTTCCTGCAGTGCGGCGTTGTCCGTGGTGACATCCACAACGGCCTCGATGAATTCCCACGTCAGGCCCCTGCCCGCGAGGCGCTCATAAGTTGCAGTGCGTCGCGGCGGGGCACCATCGCCGAAGTGCTCCGGGGTAAACCGGTCGATCAAGGCGGGCACGGTGCAGCCGGCCTGGTCGAGCCACGACCGCAACAGCTGGGCCACTTCGTTGTGCGCGGCACTCGGTCCTGACAACGGCCCCCATTTCGTTCCCGCCCCGTTCATCGCCTTGCCTTCCTCCCCGCCTGCATCAACAGCCAGAACCATGCTGCCGTGCCGGAACCCCGTCCGGGCCCATCCGCCGGACAACCCGGACTGCTGGCCCGGCCCGCCCCGGCCGGACAAGGCTGAGCTCCGCCATCGGTTGACTCGCAAAGGAAAACCACAATGACTTCGCTCGACCATGATTCAGCACCGGCGCATTCGAGCCGCATGGAGAAGGCGCTGCAGTGGATCACCGCGCTGACTCTCCTGGCCACGGTCGCGGCCGTAATCGTGCTCGCCCTCACCGACAACGCCAGCTATCTCGGTACGGTCCTCGGGATCGGCGCTGCGGCGGCAGCCATCGGAGGGACCGTGCGCATTTGCATCCACGTCCGCGGCTGACTATTCGGCTGCCCTCGGGTGAGGCACACAGGCCGGCCCGGGGCGGCTGATCTCGTCGCGGACCGGTGAGTGCTCCAGTCGGCCACACTGGCCAACTGTGCCGCTCGGTCACAGCTCGTCTGAGCCGAAGCACGATAGTTGTCACACCACGGGATGGGTGGGGAAGCTGTTGCTGGCTGCGGGTGCCTTTCGGGTAGCTCCCTTGCAGGGTGAGATGACGCTGTCGTTCCTGGGGCGGATCGCGGACAGGTACGGCCTGACGGTGCGGAGTCTGCTGTCGTCGGTTACCGAAGTGGCCGGCCAGCAGGGCCTCGCCGGGGCTTTGCAGGGCGACAGTGAGGTGTTCTTGAACGCCGCGGCCCGGGACCGGGTCGCGGCGCTGTGTCGTGTGCCGCAGGTGGGCTTACACCGTGCGTTGCCAGCCTGGACGCGGGAGGAGCCGCTGGGCCCCTCAAAGGAGAGGCCGACGGCGCGGCTCCACAAGGGGGTCGAGACGGTTGCCGCCTGGGGTCCGGCGTGCCCGGGCTGTGTGGCTGCGCGGACCGGCCGCGTGGCACCAGCCCGGGTGTACCTGGCGGCGCACCAGCGGGTCTGCTCACGCCACCGGTGCTGGCTGATGAGCGTGCCTGGCAGCGGGGGCCGTGTCGTGGGGCTGGCCGGATGCCCGGAGGTGGTCCAGGCGCAGGAGGATCACCGGAGGCTGCTGCGCCGCTCCCCCGTCGCTGGTCCGGCGTTCGAGGTTGCTGAGGCGGTCACCGCCTCGTGGTGGGCGCAGAAGTGGCCCGAGGAGCGCCTGTGGGCGATGCGGCTGGTTGCGGCCATGCCCGAGGGCGAGGATCCGGTGCGGTGGCGGATCCTGGCGCGGGATCTGGTCACCTACCCAGAGACCGTCGCCCTCGCCACGCTTCTGGCCAGCCGGGCCTGGCGGCTCCGTGTCGCGGCCGACGGTGGTGGTCACCTCCCCTACCGGTTGGCTGATGTGCCCTGCGTGCCCCGCGAGCTGGGCCATCGCTTGAGGCGCCCGTGGCTCACCGAGCGTCTGGCCGCCTGCACCCACGGACCGCTGTTTGCCTGGACGTACCTGTGCATCCGTACGGGGGGCGGCAGTGGAGACGCCGAGCAGCGGTTGTGGCAGGTCCCCTTGGCGCTCCGGCCCCGGCCTCTCGCCGACGGTCTCGCGGGCTACCAGCGTCGGCAGACCGCGGGCCCAGAGGGTCTGCCGGCTCAGAAGCGGCTGCGGGGCCACAGCGTGCACGCCGACGGGGCCTTCGCGGCCGGCCTGGCCCACGCGCGCACGTACGCCGCCCGGCACGGCCACCTCGCCACTCGCCGCGACACGCGAGTCGGTTCCTTCTCCTTGGGGAAATGGGTGCACAACCAGCAGGCCCACGCCTTGGCCCTGCCTGAAGAAAAGGCCGCTGCCCTGAAGGAGGTGGATCCGTGGTGGAACATCCCCTGGTCGGTGAAGTGGCAGCGCTCCTATTACCGCGCCCGCGACCACGTCAGGCGCCACGGCCCCCTCAATGCCGCCGACGGCTTCCCCGATACCCACGTGCTGACTGGGGAGTGGCTGTACCTGCAGTGCACCGACTACGGCTCACTCCACCCCGAACAGCGCCGTCTGCTGGCCGACATCGGCATCACGGCCCAGGTTGCCGGTAGCGCACGCCCGCGCCGAACGAGCCGGACAGCGGGCATCGATAAGGCTGTTGCCTGTGCGCGCGTCTTCGTCGCCGAACACGGATGCCTGGCCCTGGCCACCAAGAACGTCTCGTACCAGGGGTTTTTGCTCGGGAAGTGGCTCGCTGCCCAGCGTTGCCTCACCCGCCGCCAGGACGAACCAGCGCACCTTCAGGTGCTCGACGCGATCGACGTGTGGTGGAACCCGCCGTGGCCCCTGGCGTGGCAGCGCACCTGGCACCGGATCCGCGCTCATGCCCAAGACCGGCGCCAAGGGGCTGCAGAAGAGGGCTGGCCGGACGGCAGTGACGGCTGGGCCACGTGGCTGTCCGTACAGTGCACCGGCTACCGGCAGTTGCATCCGCAGCAGCAGCATCTGCTGGCGGAAATCGGCATCACCGCCGAGACCGCCGCCACTCGCCCCCACGAGATCATCGCCCGGCTCTGCGGTACGGGCCCCGGGCTGGCCCACGCGCGCATGTACGCCGCCGCACACGGCCACCTCGCCACGCCCCAGAAGGCTTGCCTTGAGGGGTTTGCGCTGGGCCGGTGGCTGAGCGAACAGCGCCGCCAGGCGCGGGAGCAGCTTCGCAGTACAGGCGGGACATGGCCGGTCAGCACGCTCCTCGCAGCGCTCGACCCCTGGTGGAACCCGACCTGGTCCTTGGAGTGGCAACGCAATTGGAGCCGCGTACGAAAGCGGTCAGAGTCCGCGTCCGCAGCCGACAGCAGTGGTGGTACCGGCATTGAGGACCTCGAGACAGAGCTGGCCGGCTGGCTGAGGCACCAGTGCACCAGCTACGGCAGACTCCACCCCGGACAGCACCGCCTGCTGACCGAGATGGGCATCACCGCCGACATGGCCCGAGCCGCCCAACCACCGGCTCCCCGCGCCGAGCCCGGTCTCCTGGACACCGCTCTCGCGCAAGCTCGCGTCTACGCCGCCGAATACGGCCATATCGCCGCGCCCGCCAGCACCGTCCTCGACGGGTTCCCGCTGGGGAAGTGGCTGGCCTGGCAACGACGACGCGCCCGCCAGGGCCGCCTCTCCCCCACCCGGGCCGAAGCCCTGACCATGATCGATCCGTGGTGGAACCCGCCCTGGCCCCTGCAATGGCAGCAGGCCTACCACCGACTCCGCACAGCAGCTACAGGCGCCGACGGCCCACCGGTCACGAACCTCCCCCGAGGCCTTTGCCGCTGGATCCGTGTCCAGCAGGAGTCCTGGGAACATCTCCACCCAGGCCAGCAGGACCTCCTGACCGCCCTCGGCATCACACCCCACGCTGCCGTAGGCGAACGCCCCGCCCCGGCCACACGCTCCTACCCCGCCAGCCCCGGACTCGACCACGCACACGCCTACGCCGCCCGACACGGCCACCTCACCCCGGACAAACACACCCGACACGACGGCTTCCCCCTCGGCAGATGGCTGTGCCAGCAACGCCGCAAAGCCCGCGCCGGCGCCCTCTCCCCCACCACTGCAACCGTCCTCACCAGCCTGGACCCGTGGTGGAACCCACCCTGGCCCTACACCTGGCACCGCACCTGGCAGCAATACCGCACCACGATCAACGGGAACGAGACCCTCCCCCGCGCCCTCCAGCACTGGGCCAACGCCCAACGGAGTCAATGGAGCACCCTCCACCCCCACCAACAACAACTCCTCACCCACACCGGCATCACCGGATGAGCTCGCGGTGTCCAACAAGATCCGCGACCCCTCCGAGTGGTGCCGCCTCCGGCGGACATCTCCGCAGTCCCGCCACCGGCTGACACGGTCCTGCCTTCTGGCGTGCGCAGCGGTGTCCGCACACCGGGGGCCGGCCTAGGAGTGTCCTGAAGATCTTGAAGTTGCGCCCGGATTGCGTTAGTTCATGGCGATTTACATTTACTGGCAATCCAGGGCGAGCCGGGCGGCTGGAGCAAGATCTTCATCAGTCTCCTAGCCCCGAGAGCAGGCAAAGGACCCGCCGCCGGATTGGGGCCGGCGGCGGGTTCGGGCGGAGCCACCACAGCGTCCCGCAGAGCCACGCAGAGGGGATCTTGGTGGAGGGCGAGGCCACGCTGGTGTCTGAACTGGGCGTATGGGTCTCCAACGTCGAGGCCCGCCAGGACAAGCGCATGGTCGTACAGCGGGCCGCGCTCGTGGAGCTGGGAGTGGACTGGGCGTGACGCCGGTCGATCGCGGGCGTAGAACCAGCTGGGCATCCATGCATGCGCAAGACCCCGGGACGTCATGAAAGCTTCCCGGGGTCTCGTGCTGTCGGCAGGTTCAGGCGGTGAGTTTCTTGAAGACCGTCTCGAAGCGGTCGAGGGTCTCGTCATCTACCTGCTCGAAGAAGGCGTCCTTGTCGCGGGTGAGCTGGTGTGCGGGTCCGACGTGGTCGAAGTCCCGGGGCTTGTGCTGCTTCTCCCGGGCGATCCCGATGCGCTTGAGGATAGGGAGGGGCTTGTCGGAGGCGATCAGGTCGGCCTCGTTGATGGTGACCTCGGTAGCCCTGTTGTGGAGCCAGAGATAGTCCTTGGCAGAGAAGAGGTCCTCGATGTCGGCCGTCTCGGGGAGCCCTTCGAGTTGGCCGATGACGGTGATGTGGGTGGCGTCGACGTTGGCGGCCTGAGCGGCGCTGAGGACCTTGGTGGTCACCTTGGTGGTCTCGGCTCCGTCGATGAGCGCGCGGACGGACAGTCGGCGTCCCATGACGGCGACGAAGGCCGGCATGTTGCCGATGCCGCCGACCGGGATGATGGCCAGCCGGGGATCGAGGCCGGTGCGGCCCTTGCTGATCAGGTAGTCGGACATGCGCAGGAGGAAGATGAAGTCGCTACTGCCTTCCACCGCCAGGAGCGGGCCGGATCCGAGGAACAGGTGCTGCGATACGGAGTATCCGAGCGCCGCCTCCACCGGCAGGATCGTCTTGGGGTCTGCGGACAGGCTGACCGAGGTGATGACGACGCCCAGACTCGGGTCTTCGCGGGTCGCCTGATCGTGGATGGCGCGCATGGTCTCGTACCGCGTGGGGTCGATCATGTGCTGGGAGTGGGTGGTGTAGAGGACCTGCTGCTTGGGTCCGAGTTGCCCGTAGACGTACCGGAGGAAGTCGCCCTGGGCCTCGCCGTGCAGGCTGGTGCCCGGTTCGTCGAGCAGGACCACGACGCGCTCATCGGTGTCGCGGTAGGCGCTGAACGCGGCCAGGAAAGAGAAGAACCACTGGAAGCCGGTGGAGCGGGTGGAGAAGTTGGTCTCTACGCCGCCGTGCCGGTCGTCACGCAGCTCGATCTTGAGAAGCCGGTGGTGTGGCTGCGGCTGACCGTTGGGGTCTGGGGGCATGGCGATCAGATCGGTGTCGAAGACGACGGTAAGGGCGTCGTTCTGCTTCCAGTACTCGAAGACCTGATCGCTCAGGTCCAGGCTGGCGGCCTGAAGTTCGGCCTTGCGGCTGTCGTAGTCCTCGTCCAGGAAGTCTTCCGGCCCCTCGCCGGCAAGGCGGAGCAGGGACATCATGGTCTCGTCTCCGCGCTTCCACTGCTTGGCCTTCGCGCGTTCAGCGAGCGCGTGGAGGTCGCACTCGCCGGGGAGCAGTTCGTAGGTGGAGAAGTAGAAGAACCGGGGGAGCAGCTCGATCAGCTGCTCATGCTGCTCGTCGTCGAGGTTCTCTTCGACGTACTGCTTGTGCCGGTCCAGCTCGACCGGGATCTTCTCGATCGCCTTGACCCGGGCCGTCTTCTTGCCGGCGCCCACTTCCCTCGCCCGGGCCTTTGCTGCGGCGCTCACAGCCTCGATGCTCGTGTGGTCCCCGGCGATGGCCTCGCGGTCGTCGGTGTTGTCGACGCCAGCTTCTTCGAAGACATGGCTCAGGATATCCCCGAGGGTGCAGTACACCTCGGCTCGGAGGCTGCCGTCGTACAGGCGTGACGCCTTGACATAGGTACCCGCCGGCGGGCGTACGCCGACCACATCTTCAAGTGCGTCGACGTCCGCGTCTTCCAGCGCGAACATGGCCGTCACAGGAGCGACCTTGTCGAGGTTCTTGGAACGGCGGTCCCTGGACAGGTGCCGCCGCGGATAGTCGGTGGTGACGTGGAAGTCGTCCGCGTTGTTGGCCGGGTTCAGCCGATGCAGAGCCTTGAGGATCGTCGTCTTGCCCGACTCGTTCTTGCCGATCAAGCATGTGACCTGAGGGTCGACCGCCATGGTCTGCTTGTTCGTGATGTTGCGGAACGCCTCGATCTCCACCGAAGTCACCAGCATGGCACTCCCCTCCAAGGGCCACGTTGCCCTTGCCTGTTCCGCGCAGCGTGCAACCTGTGCCAGACGGGACAGGTGCGAGCGCGCGTTATGTCTTATTCCGCCAGTATGAATCCCGCCACTGACAGTGGCGTCCCGCTTTTCGACGAGGACGTCGCGGTCGACGTACGGATCGACACAGCGAGGACATGAGCGCGCGCTGCTTGCGTTCTGCTGACTCGACCCAGCTGGGCCCGCGTGACTTCTGCCGCTCCGGCTTGGCGAAGAGACTGGGGCAGCAGCTTGTGGAAGGGGCACCCCCTACGGCCGTCCCGCGCGGATCCGGTTTGCTTGATCTGATGGGCATCCGTTGCGAAAGCGCCCGCCCGAGACGGCGAACACGAGACCGTGGTGGAGTGCCCCATCACCCCGGTCTCCTGCGGACCGCTCCCCTGCAGGGAGAGACGACCTCCTCGCTGATCTGCCGCATCGCGAGCCGCTACGGGATGGAAGCGAAGGTGTTGCGGTCGTGCTGGCAGTGGCGCAACTACCCGCCGGGGCACGACGGCGGGGGCGCGCGGGCCGACGCCGAGGTGCTGCTGAACGCGACCGGACGGCAGCTCCTGGCAGGCCTGTGCGGCATCGGAGAAGACGTGCTGGCGCGGGCGTTGCCGTCCTGGGGACAGGAGGACGCCAAGCTGTCGGCCGGGAAGAACGGGGTGCCGGCGGCGGCGTGGCGGACCGGCGGCGCGGTCGCCGGACCGGTCGCCTTCGGCTGCCGTCTGTGCGCGGCCCGACGCACGGGGACGGACGCGCGGGTGGTGCGGTACACGCCGCGATGGGAGCGGGTGTGTGTCCGGCACGGGCGGTGGCTGCTGGACGCGGACGCCGACCAGCCCTTGGAACACCTGGACATACGGGATCTGCCGGAGGTGGTCGCGGCGCAGCGGCGGTGGGCGAAGGTGGCACGGCGGGCGGTGCGGGCCGGAGTCGAGCCGGAGAGGGGGTTCGCGCTGGCGCACGCGGTGGTGGCCCGGTGGTGGGAGCAGGCGCTTTCCTGGGAGCGTGAAGTCATCTGGCCACGCCGCCTGCACCAGGTCGCGGGCGGCAACGCCGGGACGGAGCTGGAGCGGTGGCGGATCGTGGGCCGGGACGCGGTCGTCTTCCCCGAGGTGGTGGCCGTCGCCGACGCGCTGCTGGACCCGGTCATGGCCGAGTTGGCGTGGCCGGACAGCGGGGCCGGGCAGCCGCGGCCGCTGCCCGCTGACGGGGCGTTCTGCCGCCGGCTGGGTGAGCGGGTCGGGCGGGGGTGGCTGGGGCCGTTGGCCGCCACCGACTACGGCGGCCCGCTGACCTCGTGGATGGGCGCGGTCATCCGCATCCGCCGCGGCGCCGGGGGTCCGCCTGGTTACGGCAACGATCCGTGGTGGCTGAGGCAGGAGCACCAGCCCGAGTCCATGGCCGCCCAGCTGCGTGTCCTGTCCGAGGAGCGCAGCGCGCCCGGCTCGGGCACCACGTGGCGCTCTGCGGTGTCGGCCGAGCAGCGGGCGCGGATCACCAGTCTGGTCAACGACGCCGAGGAGCAGCTGACCCAGCTGCGCGGTGCCCAGTACGGCAAGACCGCCGACGCCGCTCAGCAGTTGCTGGGCAACCTCGGCCATGCCGCCACTCTGATCGAGCAGGCCGTACGGGAGACCGCTGCGGCAGCCCTCGGGGCCGGGATGGTGCTGGAGGATCTGGCGCGCTGGGCCCGCCTGCCGGCCGATGTCCTGGCCGAGGCACTCCCGGACCACCGCAAAAGGCAGCCTGGAAAAGAGCGGTGAGCGGGTGTCAGGAGGCAGGCAGGGTGTGCACGGATCGTGATCTGCAGGGCATACCTCATCGCCCGGCACTCGTGATCAGAATCCGTGAAGCCGCCCACCAGCGGGGCGGGACGGGCTTGACTGGGGCGCGTGGGCAGCAAGGACGCAGCGGCCGCATCAGGCGGCCGCTCACAGCACATGCAGACGGACACCGGATCCGAGTGGGAGGCGGTCTTTGTCGACCCCGTCGGGCAGGTGGTGCAGCAGCGGTGGGCGGACGCGGTTCTCGCGGTGGCCTTCGAGGATCTGGAGCCGGTTTCGGCGTTCCCGGTGGTGCCAGGGCGGCGGTGGGGGCCCGGACAGTGGTGGTCGGCCACGACCGGCCGACATGTGGCCTGCGGGTCGGCCGCGATGCGGGCGCAGCTGATGGTGCTGGACCGCGACCCTGAGGTGGTCGGCCTGGCAGGACGGCCGGTCCGTCTGCTGTGGCGGGACGCGCGCGGCCAGGTGCGCTCGTGGGTGCCGCAGCTCTTCGCCCGCCACCGCGACGGCACCGCAGTGCTGGCCGACTGCCCCAGCCACCCGGAGGCCGGCGGAGAGCGGGCGCAGCGGGCTGCGAGGGTCCTGGAGGAGGCGTGCGTGCAGGCTGGCTGGAGCTACCGGCGCCTTGAGCCGCTGGAAACGACCCTGGCTGCGAACCTGAAATGGCTGGCCGGCTACCGCCACCCCCGCAACGCCGGCCGTCCCCCTCTCGCGGCCGCCGTCCGTGAGGCGTTCACACAGCCGCGGCCTCTGATCGAGGGCACCGAAGCGGCGGGCGACCCGATCGAAGTCCTGCCCGCCGTCTTCCACGCCCTGTGGCACGGACACCTCACCACGCCCCTGGACATACCGCTGCACGAGCGGGTCCTCGTCAGCACCGGCGCCGGCGCTGCGAACGGCCGCAGCGGCCCGGGCAGCGGGAACGGGCGGTGAGCGGGCGGCGTGGCGGGCGGCCGGTGCTGCAGGTCGGAGCACACGTCCGCTTCCGTGACAGCACCTGGCAGGTCATCGCTGTGGCGGGGCAGCAGGTCCACCTCGCCGGTGAGACAGGAGGAGACGAGACGGTCGTGGCCGGGCATCTGTTCGCCGACCCGTCCTTCACCATCGTGGGCGCCGAGACGCCCCAGGCCGTGACGCAGTGGGGTCTGTTCGAAACCGCGCCCGAGGGCGCGCGACGCAAGGCGCTGGCCTGGCAGCGGCACATCCGCGAGGTGGAGTCCGGCCTGCCCGGCGGGCCGGACAGCGGCGGGGTGCCCCGGCCCGAGTACGACCCCGACCGGTTCACGCTCGCGCAGCGCGAGGAGGCCAAGGCCGCGGAGCTGACCGCGATCGGCTTCGGACCTGTCTCCCGGACCACGGTGCAGCGCATGCGCCTGGCCCACCGCAAACAGGGCTTGTGGGGGCTGGTCGACCACCGCACCACCCGCCGCCCCAGCCCGACCGGGCGCACCGACGAACGCGTCATCACCGCCATCGAGGAGGCGCTGCGCCGCCAGCGAGGCCGCTCCAAGGGCACCGTCAAGGGCCTGATGCCCCTGGTCACCCAGATCCTCTCCGACCGGCATGGGCGCGGCACGGTGACCATGCCCTCCCAGGCCACCTTCTACCGGCTCGTCCACCAGCTCGCCGGTCCCGCCGAACACCCCCACCGCCCCGCCCGGACGCTCCCCTCCCCGGCCGGCAGGCGGGCGTTCACTCCGACCGTGGCGCTGCGGCCGGGCGAGCAGGTGCAGGTCGACACCACGCGGCTGGACGTTCTGGCCGTCTTCGACGACGGCACCACCGGCCGGCCCGAACTCACCATCGCCGTCGACGTGGCCACCCGCGCCATCCTCGCCGCCGTCCTGCGCCCCGCCGGCACCAAGGCCGTCGACGCCGCCCTGCTGCTCGCCGAGATGGCCGTCCCCCACCCCGCCCGCCCCACCTGGCCCGACGCACTGCGCCTCGCCCACACCCAACTCCCCCAGCTAAAGCGGATGATGGGTCTGGACGAACGCCTTCAGGGCGCAGCCGCCCGGCCGGTCGTGGTGCCCGAGACGATCGTCGTCGACCGGGGCAAGATCTACCTGTCCACGGCGTTCAGCGCCGCCTGCGAGAGTCTCGGCATCAGCGTCCAGCCCACCCCGCCCCACGCCCCCGCCGCCAAAGGCATCGTCGAGCGCACCTTCGGCACCATCAACGCCCTGCTGTGCCAGCACCTGCCCGGCTACACCGGCTCCGACGTCACCCGCCGCGGACCCGACGCCGAAACCGAGGCCTGCTTCAGTGTCGCCCAGCTGCAGGACCTGCTCGACGAATGGCTGATCCACTACCACCACCGCCCCCACGAAGGCCTGCGCCACCCCACCCTGCCCAAGAAGGCCCTCACCCCGAACCAGATGTGGGCCGCCCTCATCGCCGTCGCCGGCCACGTGCCCCTCCCCCTCAGCGGCAGCGACTACCTCGAACTGCTACCGGTGCGCTGGCAGGCCATCACCGAACGCGGCATCCGCATCGACCACCGCACCTACGACGCGGACGTCCTCACCCCCTACCGCGGCCAGCCCTCCCCCGTCACCGCGCGCGGCGGCAAATGGGAGATCCACACCAACCCCCACGACGCCCGCCAGGTCTGGATCCGCCTGCCCGACGGACACCTGTCAGAGATCCCGTGGATCCACCGCGACCACATCCACGAGCCGTTCAACAGCGCCACCTGGCAGCACATCAAAACCATCACCACCCGCCACGGCGACCGCGACACCCACGAAGCCGACCTCGCCGACGCCCTCGACCAGCTCATGCGCCGCGCCCACACCGGCACCGCCACCGCAGGCGAGCAACGCCTGATCACCCGCACCGCACCGCTGAAAACACCCCCGCCCACGGCCGGCACCCGCACGGCCCACGCCCCGGAGCCGCAGGCCGACGGATGGGACGACGACAGTCTCGACGACCTCGACGACCTGCCTGACGACCCAGAGCAGGCTGACGGCGAGGAGGAAACCGTCGACGACGGCGACGCGCCCGTCCCGTACACCGGACTCGGCCTCTACGACCCCGCTCAGGAAGCCCTCAACTGGTGACCAGCCCCGCACGCAACCACCACGCCACCACCGACACCGAGCCCCTGCTGCCCGGCACGCACGCGGCAGAGCCGGAGTGGCCGATCACCACCTGGCAGGGCTGGCAGCACTTCGCCACCACCCCGCCCCTCGCCCCGCCCCAGCCCGGCCATACGCCCCGTGGCGCGGAAGAACGCCTCGCCTACCACTCCGCGTTCGTCACCGTCCGCACCCCCGCCATCAACACCCTCGCCACCCAGGTCCGCACCCTGATGCTGCTCGGCCGCCACCAGCAGACCACCGCCCGCCCCTCACTGATCGTCACCGGCCCCGCCGCAGCCGGTAAAACCACCGCGCTCCTCGAAGTCGGGCGCACCTGCCACCTTGCCCACACCCGCAAGAACCCGGCCCCGCCCGGACGTGCCCACGAGCAGGTGCCGGTCGCGTACCTGCTGGTGCCGCCCGGCGCCACCGCCAAGACCCTCGCCATCGAATTCGCCCGCTACCTCGGCATCCCCGTCACCAACCGCATGACCCAGGTCCAGATCACCAGCGCCGTCTGCCACACCTACACCCAAGCCGGCGTCCGCCTGGTCCTCATCGACGAGATCCACCGCCTCAACCCGCGCACCACCACCGGCGCCGAAGCCGCCGACCTGCTGAAAGACCTCACCGAACGCATCAAAGCGACCTTCGTCTACAGCGGCATCGACGTTGCCGCCACACCCCTGTTCAGCGGCATACGCGGCGCCCAACTCGCTGGCCGCGCCAGCCTCATCACCTGCGGCCCTCTCCCCGCCCGCCACGGCACCCGCCGGCCCTTCACCGACCTCATCACCGACATGGAAACCGCCCTCGACCTCACCCAGCACACACCCGGCACGCTCCCCCGCCACGCCACCTACCTCCACCAGCGCACCGCCGGCCGCATCGGAAGCCTCGCCCGCCTCATCCGCCAAGCCGCCATCACCGCCATCTGCGACGGCACCGAACGCATCACCAAAAAATCTCTCGAAGCCATCCAGCTCGACCACCTCGCCGAAGAAGCAAGCCGCCCGCGCACCCGCCAACCCACCAGAACGGCATGATCAGGCCGTGAAGAAGACCACGGATTCGCCAATTGGCGAGGAGTTCGCCGCTCTCTGCGACCGGGTGTGGGACGTCCTGGTCCCCGCCCGTGCCAGCTACCTGGCCCACGTCTCACCCCACTACGACGAGGTACTCCACGACGTCGCGCAGCGAACCAAACATTCCGGCAGCCTCGGCAAGACGGACATCGCAGCCCTCGTCGTCTGGAAACGGCTCTCCGCACAAACCCGCTGGGTGACCGCCCTCATGTCCCTGCCCGACACCCACGTACGAGCCGTCACCGAACGGGCCGTCACCGCCGTCCGCGACACCACCCTCACCCGCAGCGAAGCCGCCCGCACAGGACGCGGCATCATCGCCGAACTGCCCGGCTTCCGCACCGGCGACGCCCTCGCCTCCGCCATCCTGACCGCAGCCACACCCCAGCGGATGGCCGTCTACGACCGCCGCGTCCAACACGCCCTCGACACCCTCCGCCTCCCCCTCACCCCCGCACCGGGACGCTACGGCCGCTACCTCCAGCTCCTCGACGACCTCCTCCACCACTGCGGAGCACACGCCGACGGCTGGACCGCACGCGACATCGACACCGCCCTGTACTGGACCGGCGGCAACCCGCTCCAGCCGACACCGGTGTAGGCCCACCCACACAAGCCCTGACCACGCAACAAGCCGCTGACCAGCACAAACCCGCACCAGCTCTTTAGATACCGAACACCATCACCAACACCACACCACCGTTATCAACAAACCCCGAACAACCGCAGGCCAGACGCCCCATCACCACTTCCTTCAGCGTCCCGCAAGCGCCGGAATCGTTATCAACGAATCCACAACACCCCAGCTCAAGCCACCCACACCACACCAACTACGAACCCCGGAATCACAGGAGGGCTGCGCTGGAAGCGGTGGACGAGGACTGGAACCCGTCATGGCCTGCCGAATGGCAGCGGCACTACGCCGCCCTGCGCGAACTCCTGCGCGACGAAGACGGCCACACCGATGTCCTGCCCGGCGTCACCATCCACGGAATGGACATCGGACGATGGCTCGCCAAGCAGCGCCAACACGACGTCTGGCAGGGGCTGTCCGCGGGGCAGCGGGAACGCCTGGAACAGCTCGGCATCATGCCCTTGCCCCCGGGGGCGGAGAGGCAAGCGCCAGCGACGGCCTCTTCTGGGGGGTTCGAGCGGGGGGTGGCAGCCCTGGCCCAGTATCAGGCACGCACCGGGACAGTGACCGTGCCCAGAGGTCATGTGGAGCGGCTGGAAGACGGGACCGAGGTCCGGCTTGGAGTCTTCTTGAGCAATGCCAGGAGCAGGCGCGCCAAGCTCAGTGCCGACAAACGGCAGCGACTCGCCGGCCTCGGGCTCGACTGGGCATGAAGGACGCCAACGTCGGTGGCACAAGGGGGAATTCATGGATCAGGCAACGGCCACGCTGCTGGGCGCAGCAGTTGGGGCATTCGGTTTCGTCGTTGTCGGTGCCTTCGCGTCGGCGGCAATGCGTCGGCAGGTAACTCATTGGACGGCTCTTGGCGAGCGGGAGTGATGCCGGCGGAACTGCCGGGACGTGTGTCTGACGTTCACGGCTGCCTGCCGCAGTGCCCCGCAGGAACTGGTATCCGCCGTCGACTGTCAGGGTGCCCATCCGGAAGAATCGTCAGAGAACCTTCTCTGCGACGTGGCAGGCCCTGGTTCTCATGGACACCTGCTTTGGTGCTGTTCGGCTCGAAGTTCCAGAGGCTGTCCTGGAGGCAGCAAGTGCCCCAGGCCTTGCGGGTCGGTGGGCGTCCCGCGCCGCTTCCCCCTGCGTCCTGCTGATGGCATGGAAAGTGGCCGTGCGCCGGTCGACGCAGCCGTGGAACAGGTCACCGCCGCGAAGCGTGCTTTCGCCGTGGCGGCACGGAGCGAAGTGATGAGGGCAGAGTGACCCACCTGGCACTCGAGTACCGCGGTCTGCCAGGAAACGGCACCGCGGTGAAGCCCAGCGCCTTCCATCTGGACACGAAGTCGAGGCGCGCCAAGCACATCACCGGCGAATTCATACAACTCGCCGCTCATGGAGTCGGCTGGCGGGGGTGGGTGCGACGCCGCTGACGGATCGATTCACCTCCCACGGAACTGTTGTCGGGCGGGCAAAGAACAAGGCGGTGCTGTCCCTCACTTCGGACCTCCCCTCCTCCATCCTCAGCAGGATCCTCGGCATACACATCAGCACGGCAGTCGTCTGGGTCCGGTTCATAGAACGTGATCGTGCTGCTCTCAGCGGCGCCAGAGCTTCCGGCGGGGACGGCAGGAAAGCTGATGACAACGCGGGGGCCCTGGCCGACCATTGTCCGGTGACCCGTGACCTGCAGAGCTTCGCCCTCAGTGTGGTCGTCCCCGACCAGGTGATGCGTGGAAGCACAGTGGAAGTACGCCCACGGATCGAAGGGCGGGACATTGTGGCTGAGGCGTTCGACGACGGGCCGTGCGAGGACCCGCGTCACCTTCTCTTTCCTGACGGGCCGCTTCGTGCTGACGTGTCTTCGCGCGAGGTTCGCCTGGCAGAGGCAACGTGCACTGAAGGATGCTGTGGCGCTCTGTATGTCACGATCCGCCGTGACGGCGACCAGGTCATCTGGGGGGCATGGCGTAACCCTGATGCTGTTGAGGTCGGCCTGCCGGAGTTCAGATTTGACGCTCAGCAGTACCATGCGGAGGTCGAACGCGCGACATTGGACCGCTCCTGGGAGTGGCCGGCCAGGACGGTTGCCCGTCTCCTCGAAGAGGAGCTTCGGCGGCGCACCGCCTGGCTCGAGCGCTGGGAGTGTGAGCTTGCCAGCGTGTCTGCCTGGCTCTGGGAGCCGGACCAGATCAATCTCTTCTTCTTCCACCCGGGCGGAGCCGCCGTCAAGGAGGACCGTCCCTGGCTCCAGTTCCGGATGACACTGAACGTCTCCGGCGGCGATCCGGCGGCACAGGCACAGCAGTTGGCGGAGGAACTCACGGCGTTCGACCCGCGCCTGGCTGCCGATGTCTGCGGAGGCTCGCCGGAGTTCGCTCGTCAGCTTGGTTACCCCTGGCCGCAACGGCACATGCTGTGATGCTCGGGAACGGAGTAGTCCAGAAAAAGGGGCGCGCTCCGTGAAGAGTCCTCGACGGCTCACCTCCGCTGGGCCGGCGAAGGTGCAGCGACGGTCGGCGTCCGGACGTTCCTCGGTCTCCGGGGCCCCTGCTCGCCCGCATTCTCAGTTCGCCCCGCTCGTCCGGGGTGGGGCGAGTCCTCCGCTCGGGGCGCGCAGTGGCAGGCGGGACTATGTGGCAGGGGTTTGTCCGTCACCGTCCCCCGTTCCCCCTCTATCGAGACACCAGGGCTTGCTGACAAGACAGCCACCGGTGCCTCACGGTGAAAGGGGGAGGCAGCCCTCCGAGAAGCCCGCAGCGCGATCAACGCCGGCGGGGCTGCAGGGCCGCTCGGTCACGCCAGTAGTCCGCGTTGCGAGGATCGGCCAGCCATCCGGTCACACGCTCAACGGCTGTTGCGAATGCCTCGGGCAACGAGATCTCCTCGTCCACAACCAGGCTGAGGGCATCAACGTCATGGGTGCCATGGTCGGTCTCGCACCAGCAGGCGACATTCACCGCCGCGTCCACTGCCAGCCGGCCTCTGTCCGCCCAGACCACCTGCAGCAGGAACTCCAACTGGTCACCGCCGTCGTCGTGCGCGACCACGTCGATACCCAGCACCACAGGCGTCCCTGACTGCCCGTCGGGGAAGACCGCATGGTTCAGTTCCCATTCCCACTCCACCATCTCTCCGGCGGCCCGGGCCGTATCAACAGCACGGGCCGCACGTCCCAGGCTTTCCAGGTCAGCAGCAGACAGATGCGGGAAGAGCGTGGTCAAGGGGACATCGTCGAAGGTGCCTCGGCTCATGGGCATGAGCCGATCATCCGGTCTCTCCCGCTCGGACGACAAGCATCATCTGCCGCGACGTCTCCCCCTCCCTCCCCCAGCGTCCCCCAGCGCCACCGTGACGGCCGACAAGCCGAGCCCCTCCCGGGCTGTCGGTGAGTCTTACGATCTCCCCCCGGCGCAAATGCCTCGGCGTCCGAGGGGACACCTTGGACTGGTGGACGCCTGCGCCATGTCGCCTTGTGCCTGGTGTGCCGGCGGTGCCTCAGGGGGGAACCGCCGATGACCGTGTTGTGCACTCGAAACCAACGGGCGTCCACAGGGCGGGGCGTGAGAGGGTGCGGCTCTGTCCAGGGCAGCGGGACGAGTGGGGCTGATCTACGGTTACGACATCTCTCTGCGTCCTGGAAATGTCGCCAGGGCGCTGGCCGGGCTGGCGTCGCCAGGCCGTGACGTGCCGCCGCTCGAGGTCACCCTGCCCGGCGGTGAGCCGATCGTCCTGCCGTTCACGTCTCAATTCGGGAGCGGGCCGGTCGACTGCTCCACGGGCAGCACGCTCGACCTCGACACGTCCCTCAAGTTCGACGCCGATGATGCCTTGCGTGCTTATGCGCAGCAAAGCGGCTCTGGGCCGGGGGCGGACGGACGGGTCCGGGTCGGGTACATCTACGTGACGGTCCGGTCCGTGTCCCTTCTGCATCCTGGTTACCCGTCGGTGCAGTGCTGGGCCGCGACGTCGGGGACGAGCCGGCTGTTCGCGCGGTCGGCCGGTGTCAGGACGGTGTTCACCGCTCCCGCCGCCGGCAGCGGGGGTGTGTGCTGTCTGTTCGACACCGGTGACGGCGCCCCCGAGCAGGTGTGCCGGCCCAACGGTGAGATCGTCCGGGAGACGGCCGGCGGTCCCCGCTTTCCGGATCGGGGTGCGCTGGTGACGGCTTGGCCCGACCCGGGTAAGTGAGTATCGGTGTCCCTCTTTGCAGTGGGAGTACCTGCCGCGGGCGTCGGTTTCGGCTCCCGCATGACCTGTCGGCGCCGGCTGTGCGACTAGAACGGGGCCGGCGTCCGGCGGCGGCTCCGCGAGGTCCTGTCGGCCGAAGTCGAGGTGGCCTCCCGCCGGGATTGATCCCGGGATCGGCAGCAGGCTGGTGCCGTGCCGTCGGCGGGGGAGGCTGGCCCGCGGCACGGCAGGCGCGGGCAGACCGTGCAGGCCGTGCAGAGCGCGGCGACGGGGACCGACCGGTGCGCTCGGTCTGGTTCTCAGCGCCGCCGTGTTCGGACAGCCCACTGTCTCGACGTCGGCGTCGGCCATGTGCGGGCTCTGCTGCCCAGGGAGCGGGAACACGGCGTCCTGGAGGAGGGCGTGGTCCGGGTCTGCCCGTTGAGGCACTCCGGCCTCGACTGCCCGGGCCGCTGCAGCTTCGCCGCCGGCCCGCCATGCGAGGGTCTGCGTCCCCTGCGGGTCCGGACGGCCGCCCGGCTTGAGGAGGACGACGAGGGTGCCGGGCATGGTGCGGCGTCGGGGCGGGTGTCGGGTCGCAGTCGATGAGCGGCGCAGGTTGTGGAGCGGGTGTCGGCTCGGGGGTGATGGGGTCTGGTGGTCTGCGGCTGCGCTGTGTGGGGGCGGTGAGCGGAAGCGTTGGCGCGGCAGGGGGCGGGGGCGGGGCTGCGTGTTTGCCGGGGCGGTGGGTCAGAGCACGGCGAGGCGGTCCACCAAGAGCTCCACCCTGTGGGCTGCGTCCTGCGGCAGCAGCCGTCCGGCCCGGGTCAGGGTCGCGAGGCCGTGCAGGGATGCCCAGAACACCTCGGTGAACAGGGCCGGGTGGACACCGTTCCCGGCGACCTCGCCCAGGCTTTCCAGCAGGGCGGCGAAGGCGTCCTTCAGGGGTTGCGGGGTGTCCTCCTGCGCGTAGGCCAGGCCGCCGTCGAGCTGGAAGAGGGCGTCGTAGACCGCCGGGTTGCGTGCGGCGTAGTCGAGGTAGGTGCGGGCGAGCGCGGTGACCCGTTCGCGAGGGCCGCTGGCGGTGGCGGTCGCGGTGCGCACGGCTGCGGCCAGTTCGGCGGCGCCCTGGAGGGCGACGGCGCCGATGATCTCGCGTTTGCCGCGGAAGTGGCTGTAGAGGACGGGCTGGCTGTACTCGATGCGTTCGGCGAGGCGGCGGGTGGTGACCGCGTCCCAGCCCTGCTGCTCGGCAAGTTCACGGGCTGTCGCCACGATGAGGCGCTCGCGTTCCGCCCGCTCGCGCTGCTTGCGTTCCTGAACCGACATACCCCGGATTCTAGCATCGCTAGACAATCGAGCGGCAGCAGTACTAGCGTTGCCTCATCATCTAGCATCGCTAGATCCCTGGAGGGGTCATCATGCTCACCGCACTCGAGGTGTTCACCACCGTGACCGTCGGCCTGATGGTGGGAGTGGAGTTCTCCGTCGCCTTCGTCATGAACCGGATCTTCAACGCCCTCCCCGAGGACGCCTGCCAGCTCGCCCGCGCCCACGGAGGCCGCATCCTCGGCGCCCTCATGCCGTTCTGGTACACCGGCTCGCTCGTCCTCAGCGCGCTCTGGGCCATCGCCGGACACGACCGCCCCGGCACCGCACTCGTCGTCACCGCCACCGCACTGCTGACCGTCAGCGTGATCATGTCGCTCCTGCTGCTCGTCCCGATCAACAACCGGAGCAAAACATGGACCCCCCAGAACCGGCCCACCGACTGGAAAGAACAGATGAACCGCTGGGACCACTACCACCACGCCCGCGTCACCGTCATCATCGCCGCCTTCACCCTCCTGACCACCGCCCTGACCTGAACCCACCCACACAACCCACACGGCCCACACGGAGAAGAGCGGTGCCGCCGACGAAGACCGACACCATCCCCCAGCCACCGCCCTCACCCTCCCCATCACCCGGTCCGGGCCGGAGCCCGTCCTACGCCCGGCAACGCCGGCGGCCTCCCGGCCGTCAAGGGAACCCCCGACACCTCACCGCCCTGCTACCGGGGCGCAGGGGTGTCGGCGCTGTCCGTGCCTGTGCGTCGCCGACGGCGGCGTGCCGCGGCAGCGGCGTCTGCGTCTGCCGTCGTCAGCGGCCCGTCAAGGTCCGGCGCAGGCCAGCAGGCTCACGCCGACAGAGCCGGGGCCGCGGCCGGCCGGCGACGGTGCGCCGAGGGGGCGAAGCACAGCCGCCGTCGGCGCAGTCGACGGACCCGCGGGTTCCCACCTCCCGAACCCACCGCCTCCGTGCCGGGAACCCGTACGGGAGCGGGCCACACCAGGCCCGCCCAGAACATCAGATACGGCAACTGCTGTCCGGCCGCCGATCCGTCCCGGCGCTGCGACGACCGGCACTCACACAGAAGGAGGCCGCCACACCACGGGCGAACAGACAGCGGCGGCGGGCCACCGACCCGGCACACCGACCAGAGCTACCCGAAGAAGGTGGGCGCCGCCCCCACCCCGATGACGGACTTGGAGGAGGCGCATCGCCTGTGCGTCCAGCCCGGGGAGAAGCCGCTCCCGGCCGAGCAGCGGATCGACTGGACGGCAAAGCCAGCGAGGGTACGGGCCGTCGCGCAGGCCTGGTCCGCACGGGTCACCTGAACCGGACCGGCATGTGGCACGACCTCGCACCCGCGGACAGACACGCATGGCTGTCGGTGGCACTGTGGTCCCAGGGATACAGACACCGGAGAAGGCCCGATGCCCCGGCAGGGCAGATGTTCACCCTGGACGGCCGGCACATCACCGACGAAGACAGCTTCTACTGCGCCATCGGTGAGGCCGTCAACGGACCCGGCGGATACTTCGGCTGGAACCTCGCCGCCCTCGACGACTGCCTTCGCGGCGGGTGGGGCGCCACGGCTCCCTTCACCCTGCGCTGGGACTCCTCGGCCAAGACCCGGGCACAGCTGGCCGAACGCCTGCCTGTCAGCGACCGTGAGACCACGGTGTTCGACCTGATCCTGGAGATCCTCGAGAAACGGGGCGTCAGCGTCATCCTTCACTGACAGCGCACCGTCTCAGGCAGTGGCCCGCGCAAGGACATCCACACTCCTGCGGACGGCCGCGCGCGGAAC
This sequence comes from Streptomyces antibioticus, assembly GCF_002019855.1. Classification (NCBI taxonomy): domain Bacteria; kingdom Bacillati; phylum Actinomycetota; class Actinomycetes; order Kitasatosporales; family Streptomycetaceae; genus Streptomyces; species Streptomyces antibioticus. The sequence goes on from NZ_CM007717.1 coordinate 27,553, forward strand.
GCCGAGGACACCATCAGGCTGCTGACGCAGCGACGCGCGCTCGGCGCTGCGACGACGCGGCGGCCCAGGTCGCGGCTTCCTGCCTCACGCCGCCACACGCGCGGGCCATTTCCATGCCGCCGTACCTCCTCACGGACGCGGGACCCGCCGGACGAATACCCGACCGGCCAGCCGGCGGTGGCGTGTGACCAGTGCGGCCGGTCCCCTTGATGCGCCCGGTTCTTCGCGCCCGCCTCATGCGGTGGCCGTCGTGCGCTCCTCGCGTGGGGCTGCCGGCCGCTGCCGGGTGTAGCGGCTGCGCATGGCGTCGCTCGCCGAAGGACCCGCCGTGAAGACATAGGCGCGGCTGTCGTCGAGGCGGCGGCCGGTCCTGGCGTCGACGACCACGGGCTCGACCTCCTCGCCGGTGTCCGCGTCGACGAGGATCATGCTGCGTTCCCGGGCCGCCAGCCGGGAGTTCCCCCACGCGGCCAGGGTGACGATCACCGGACGCAGGGAGTGCCCGAGATCGGTGAGCACGTACTCGTGACGGACGGGGTTGCTCTGGTAGGGCCGGCGCTCCAGCAGGCCGTCCGTGACGAGAGTCTTCAGACGCGCGGTGAGCATGCTGGAGGAGATGCCCAGGTTCTCCTGGAACTGATCGAAGCGGGTATAGCCGTCGAAGGCGTCATGCAGGATCAGCAGCGTCCACCACTCGCCGACGTGCTGCACGGTCGTGGACAGCGGGCACTCCCGGTCCTCCAGCCTGATCCGGCTCGCCATGGCGACCCCCTCCCAAGTTACTGCTAAAGTCGAAGTCAGTAGCTTCCATTTTAGCAGTAACAGGTCGTGCCATACGCGCGCACCCGGGACCGGAAGAGACTCGGAAGCGACACGATGACCAGCACTGTCAGTGAATCCCTCCAAGGCCGTCGCGCCCTGGTCACCGGCGGAACCAAGGCACCGCAGCCGCCGTCGCCCGGCGGCTCGCCCAGGCGGGCGCCGACGTGCTCGTCACCGCCCGCAGCCGCCCCGACGACGCCGAGGCCAAGACGTTCATCGCCGCCGACCTGTCCACCGGTGAAGGCGCTGGCCATGTCGTCGCCGAAGTGGAGGCTCGCCCGGGAGGCGTCGACATCCTGGTCCACGGCCTCGGCAGCTCCGAGGTTCCGGCCGGCCGGTTCGCGGCGCTCGGTGAGGAGGACCGGGCCAGGGAACTCAGCACCAACCTGCCGGCCACGGTATGTCCCGACCGCGGCCTGCTGCCGGGAACGACCCCACTCGGCAAGGGCACGACCGTGCACGCCACCTCCATCCAGCGCCACATGCCCCTGCGGAACGGCACCCTCGCCTCCGCGGCCGCCAAGACCGCACCAGCCACCCACAGCAAAGGCCCGGCCAACCAGGCCGCCCCGCACGGCGTCCGCCTCAACACCGTCTCCCCCGGCTTCCTCCGCACGACCGCCGCCGACAACCCGGTCACCCGGACCGCACACGAGGCGGACAACACCCGCCAAGCCGCCCCGCGCCGGCTCACGGACTCACCGGTCGGCATCCCCCTCAACCGCCCCAACCGGCCGGATGAAGCCGCCGAACTCGTCGCCTTCCTCGTCTCCGACCGCGCCCCGGCCGTCATCGGCGCCGAACACGTCATCGACAGCGGCACCACACCCACCACCCAAAACCCCACCACCAACGCAAGGACCGCCATGCCGAACCATCACGCCCACACCATCGACCCGCACACCCTGCCCGAGACCATCACCCGCTACCTCACCGCCCACCGGGCCCACGACACCGCCACCGCCCTCACCGCCTTCACCAGCGACGCCACGGTCACCGACGACGGCAACACCTACGAAGGCACCACCGCGATCGGACAGTGGCTCAACCGCTCCGCCACCGAATTCACCTACACCACCGAACTCACCGCCGCACAACAGACCGACCCCACCCACTACACCACCACACACCACCTCGAAGGCAACTTCCCCGGCGGCACCATCGACCTCCACCACCAGTTCACCCTCCACAACAACCAGATCCAACACCTCATCATCGAACCCTGACCCCACCCACGCACTACTCACGAGAGTGGTGGGATGCAATGCCCCAGCACACACCGCACAAAGCCACCGCCCAGCGCGCTCCCGGACCGGAGGCCGGCGATGCCCGCCGTGACCCGCTCCTTCTACCAGACCCGGGCTCGTCGACGACACTTGCGATGTGACGATAGGGCGCATGGGCAACTCGCGGGCGTACCCCGTCTTCCGGACCACCGACGCCGTCGAGGCATGGCAGCAGGCGCTGCGCCTCAACGCTCTACTGGAGGAGCCCGACGACGAAGTGACCCTGATGGCCGATCTGCTCACCGTCGAGGACACTCGGCGCATGGCGGCGGTGCTGCCCGACGCCGAGTTCCACCACTCCCGTGCCCGCTGGAACCCGGTGACACATGACTTCGTGGAGTTCGCCCTGACGATCAGCACTGCGCCCGACTCCGCACTGGAACCAGAACTGCCTCTGTCCGTCCTGCACTACGTCCCAGCGGGCACCGCGGAAGAACGGTTCGTACAAGCCGTGGGAAAGGGAACAGCCTCCATCGGCCGGCACGGCACATGGCCGGACGACGCCGAGACGGACTCCTTCGGCTTTGCCAAGTACGACGGCGTGGAAGTCCTCTTCAACTGCGACGACGTCAACTGGCTGAACCCGGCCGACCACCACACCGTCTTCGTCCACGTCGACAAGCTGGGCGACCTCCCACGGGCCGAAAAACTCGCCGCACACCTCGGCAGCACCGTGCTGGGAGACGCCCAGCACGGCTGGTGAACAGCACCACTCCACGTGCATCCCCCTCACCCACGAGCGTCGCGAACAACACCCAGAAGAACGCAAGAAACCCCACCCACAGTCACAGCCACGCCCCAGAACGTCTGGGCGACCACACCCGGCCCTCCCCTGCGCCCAAGGCCCACACCGAACACCTGCAGACGCGAACGGCGACAGAGGCGACAGGAGTCGAACCCGCGGCAACCCGCACTGAAAGCCTGCGCCCCGGCCATCCGAGCCACACCCCCTTGATGAGGAACAGCCCGGCAAAACCCACAGGTCGCCTCCAACAGAATCCGCCCAAGGAATGCACCCAATCCCCCTCAACACCACAAAGCACCTCCCACACCAGTACCACCCGCCATCCACCACACGCCGGCGCTCCAGCGTGAGACGTCAGGAGCTGAGCGAAGTCCCTGATGACGCTGGCCAGGACTTGTCCGGCCGATCATGTTGGGAGCCGGAGCAGATCTATCCTGAGCGCCCAGGGAGGGGTGCTGTGGAGCGGGATGTTCAGTTGGTACGGGACTTGGTGGCGGCCTCGCCGGGCTTCGCGGACCTGTTTGATGCTCACGTCTTCAACGAGCACGGTGTTCTGTCCCACGTGTTCTTCTGGGATGTCGTTCAGGAGACCGTCGCGTCGTTCCTCCGCGGGGATGAGACAGACTGGCGTGTCACGCTGCGGTTCCTGGAAGGGCAGCTCCGGCTCGACGTCCCCGAAGTGACCCAGGTGATCGTCACCTCGTTCCTCTTTAGACCGTGTCCTACGTGGTGAGGCGTCGTTGACCTCGGTATGGGGCGGGGTACGTGGAGTTGGATTGTTCCGGACGGGCTGTGGGAGATCGCGAAGCCGCTGATCCCTCCGTCGAGGGTGCGGCCGCAGGGCGGCGGTACGCAAGACACGCCTGATGAGACGCTGTTCGCGGCGATCATCTACGTGCTGGTCAGCGGTTGTGCCTGGCGGGCTCTGCCGCCCTGCTTCGGGATATCGAAGTCGACCGCGCACCGCCGGTTCCTGATCTGGTCCAGAGCCGGCGTCTGGGGCCGCCTGCACGAGACCGTCCTGCATCGTCTCGATGACGCCGGCCTCATCGACGTCACCCGTGTCGTCCTCGACACCGCCCATGTCAGGGCTAAAAAGGGGGCGAACACACAGGTCCGAGCCCCGTGGACCGAGGCAAGCCGGGTTCCAAGATGCACATCCTGTCGGATGCGAACGGACTGCCCTTGGTCGTCGGCGTCTCGGCCGCCAACACCCACGACAGCCAGGGACTGAAGCCCATGGTGCTGGGTCACCAAACGAGACACGACCCCCATCGCGGCCGGTACTTCAAACCCCAGCGCCTGCACGCGGACAAAGCCTACGACCGCCCGGACCTGCGTAAATGGTTACGCGGCAAGCGCATCGGAGTCCGGATCGCCCGCAAAGGCATCGAGTCAAGCGAACGGTTGGGGCGTCGCAGGTGGGTGATCGAGCGGACGATGTCGTGGATGTCTGGCTACCGCAGACTCAGCCCCCGCTATGAGCGCAATCCCCGTAACTACCTGGCCTTTCTCGGACTCGCCGCCGCCCTCTGCTGCTACAAGCGCCTCGTCCGCCTCACCACGTAGGACACGGTCTAAGGGCTCGCAGAGAATCAACGTGTTGCTTCCCGTGATGCGGCTCGTTGTTGTGGTGTGAGCGTCTCTGACGAGGTTCGCGGTCAACTCGTTGTGAGAATCGAGGTGTTGTTCCCTCACCTCGATGAACGACAGAGACGGCTGATGATGGGGGCCGAGGCCCGGATCCTGGATCACGGCGGTGTCGGGGCGGCCAGGGTCAGCGAGACGACGGTCCGCAAGGGCGTGGACGAACTGGAGGCCGACGAGGACCCTCTGGGCCGGGTGCGCGGGCCGGGCGGTGGCCGGAAGAGGGCCGCGGACCTTGATCCGGAACTGCGGCCTGCGCTGCTGGCCCTGGTGGAACCCCATGAGCGGGGTGATCCGATGTCGCCACCGCGCTGGACAGTGAAGTCGACCGGGAGCCTGGCGGCCGAGCTCACCGGTCAGGGGCAGCGGGTGAGCGCGGACACGGTCGGGGACCTGCTGCGGGAGGAGGGCTTCAGCCTGAAGGTCGGAGCCAAGACCGTCGAGGGCAGGCAACACCCGGACCGGGATGCCCAGTTCCGCCACATCAACGAGCAGGCCAGAGGGCACATGGGAGTCGGCCGGCCTGTGATCAGCGTGGACACGAAGAAGAAGGAACTGGTCGGCGACTACAAGAACGCGGGCCGCCACTGGCGGCCGGCCGGTGAGCCGACCCTGGCCAAGACGCACGACTTCCTGGACCGACAAGGACCAGGCAAGGCGATCCCCTATGGGATCTACGACATCGCCGAGAACACCGGCTGGGCCAGTGTCGGCACCGATCACGACACCGCCGCGTTCGCTGTCGCCTCCATCCGTCGGTGGTGGCAGGCCCGGCGCCGACACGACTATCCGGCCGCGACCCGTCTGCTGGTCACGGCGGACGCGGGCGGATCCAACGGCTACCGCACTCGCGCCTGGAAGATGGAACTCGCCGTCCTGGGCGCCGGGACGGGTCTGGACATCACGGTCTGCCACATGCCGCCGGGCGCCTCGAAGTGGAACAGAATCGAGCACCGGCTGTTCTCCCGCATCTCCATGAACTGGCACGGCCGACCGCTGACCAGCCACGACGTCATTGTGAACAGCATCGCGGCGACCACCACCCGCACGGAGTTGACCGTCCACGCCGAACTTGATCCGGGCACCTGAATCTCGCGGCGGCACCAGCGCAGCCAGGAACCCGCGGTCAGTTGACCGCCCGTCGCCGCAGCCCTGCACCAGGTGGCTGCGCATCCCGGAGCTGACCGACATGCCCGAACCGGTATTGGACGAACTCGGCACCCGCGACCTCCCCGCCCAGTTCTTCGGAGTCAATACCAGCACTGTCACCAGGGCCGTTCACCAAGTCCAGCCCCTCCTGACCGAGCACGGCTGCACTATTCCACCCTCGACGGCCAGGTTCCGGACACCTGGTGACGTCACCGCGTTCCTCGCCAACAGCAGCCCCACGAAGATCAGACCAGCATGCTGATTCTCTGCGAGCCCTAACGACCTCGTGCGCGGTTGGCCGTGACTTCAAAGGGGGATGTCGGGTCACCCTCAGCTTGCCCTCCCGCTATGAGGTCATATTGATCCGAAACGGTTTGGGTTCTGGGTCGTTGGAGGGGTGTGAGCGATCTGGTGGGGGACGCGCGGCATCTGTCGCCGTCGGCGCAGGAGGCCCTGCGGCTGCGGGCGGTGGCCGCGTTGGTGGCGGGGCGGGACCGTGAGGACGTGGCGGCGGTGTTCGGGGTGTCGCTGAAGGCCGTCGACATCTGGTGGGCGAAGTGGCTGGCCGGCGGTCGGGAGGCTCTGGTGATGCGGCCGCGTGGTAAGCCGGTCGGGGTGCACCAGGTGCTCGGGGAGGCCGAGCAGGCCGCTGTGCGGCAGGCGGTCCTCGATCACCGGCCCTGTGACGTGGGGCTGAGTGGGCAGTTGTGGACGCGGCGGCTGATCGGTGACCTGATCGCGAAGCTGTACCGGGTACGGCTGACCGAACCGGGGGTGGGCAAGTACCTGAAGCGGTGGGGTCTTTCCTTCCAGCGCCCGGACAAGAGGGCCGTCGAGCAGGACCCCGAGGCCGTCCGGCGCTGGCACGCCGAGACCTGGCCCAAGATCCGGGCGAGGGCGAAGGAGGACGGTGGGGAGATTCTCTTCGCCGACCAGGTCGGCATCCGCTCCGACCAGGTCACAGGCCGCACCTGGGGAGAGAAGGGCAAGACCCCCGTCGTGCGACGGGCCGGGAACCGGTTCTCGGTGAACGCGATGTCGGCGATCAGCACCAAGGGCCGGATGCACTTCATGGTCTTCACCGAGAGTTTCACCGCCGAGGTGATGTGCCGCTTCCTGGACCGGCTCGCCGGCCACTTCGACCACAAGGTCCATCTCGTGGTCGACGGGCACTCCGCCCACCGCTCGAAGAAGGTCCGCGACTGGCTCGCAGCCCACCCCGACGACGTCGAGCTGCACTTCCTGCCCCCGTACTCGCCCGAGCTCAACCCCGACGAACTCGTCAACGCCGACCTCAAGCACAGCCTGCCCAAGCAGCACCGAGCCCGGAACCAGGCCGAACTCGCCGCCGAGACCCGCCGCTTCTTCCGCAGACGCCAGCGCCAGCCGCACATCGTCCGCGGCTACTTCGGCGGCCCACACGTCCGCTACGTCCTGGACGAGAACCCCATGAGTTTCTGATCAATAGGTGCATCCGTGCGGGCATCGTAGGCGGCGCGGGCATCATCGATCCGGGCGAGGTGCGCGACGCTCCATTCGAGCAGAGGCGCGGTGGCCTCGCGCAGGGTCATGCCCATCTCTGTGAGCTCATAACTGACATGCGGCGGCATCACGTTGTGGACGGTGCGGGTCAGGATTCCGTCGCGCTCCAGGCTGCGCAGCGTCACGGTGAGCATGCGCTGACTGATTCCGTCGATGGCCCTTTTGAGCTCGGTGAAACGGCGCGGTCCATCCCTGAGATTGCGCACGACCAGCAGCGACCACTTGTCTCCGACGATGTCGAGCACCACCCGGGTCCGGCACGCATCGCTGGGCCGCGCCTCCGACTGCGGATCGCCCTGTGCCGCGTCCATGGTTACCTCCAGAGAACCGGGGCACAGAAAAGTGCCTTATTGCCTGCGGCGCGCAGTGTGCACCAGCATGTTCTTGGTACTCAAACAATACCGAGGCACGAAAGGTAACTGCCCGTGCCGCGAACCAGCGGCACGCGCGTGACCGTGCTCTTCTGCTCCCACGAAGGAAGATCGATGTCCACTTTTATGCTGGTACACGGTGCTTGGCACAACGCACGGTGCTGGGAGCGGGTGGTACCGCTGCTGGAGGCCGCCGGGCAGCAGGTATTCGCGCCGTCCCTGACCGGCTTCGGCGACAAGGCACACCTGCTCGGTCCGGAGGTGGGTCTCGATACGCACGTGGACGACGTGGTCGGGCTGATCACCGACGAGAACCTCAGCGACGTCGTACTGGTCGGCCACAGCTACGCAGGGCTGGTGATCTCCTCTGCGGCCAACCGGATTCCGGAACGCATCGCGCACCTGGTGTACCTCGACGCGATGGTCCCGGAGGACGGCGAGTCTGCAGTTGACGTCCAACCCGTGACACGGCATCTGATCGAACTCGCGGAGAAGTCCGAGAGCGGCTGGCGCGTGCCCCCGATGCCCGAGCAGCCCGCGCCCTTCGGCCTGTTCGGCGTCACCGACCCGGCCGACGTCGCCTGGCTGCGCGGGATGCTCTCGGACCAGCCGGTGCGCTGTCTGCAGCAGCCGGTGCACCTGGGCAACCCAGCCGTTGACGCGATCCCGCGCACGCACATTCACAATGTCGGCGCCATGCCGGAGGGCGTCACCCGTCGCGCCGTCCCTTCGATCCAACCCAACGGCACTGCCGCCCAGGTCTGGGAGCTGCCGACTGGCCACGACTGCATGATCACCATGCCGAGCGAGCTCAGCGAACTGCTTCTCAAACTCTCCTAGCCAGGGGCTGTCGCAAAGTGTCACGCCCCCATCAGGAGCGAGGCGAGGACCGTCCGCAATGCGGCCAATGCCGTCGTCCTGAACGAGGGCCGCATCCTGGTCCAACGCGCCTGCTGGGAGGGCCAGGACCGCTGCTTCCTGCCCGGCGGTGGCCAGCACCCGGGCGAGACTCTCGGCTTCACGGTCCGCCGCGAGGTCCACAAGGAGACCGGTCTGGACGTCACACCCCAGCGTCTGCTGTGGCTGTGCGAGTACATCGGCTCCCGCCACGGCGGCGCCCCGGAAGACCACCGGGTCGAAGCGATCTTCCTGTGCCAGCCCGAGGGCGACCCGGAACAGCTCGGTGGCCACGCCGCAGACGATGTGCAGACCGGCCTGGAATGGGTGGAGTTGAAGAAGGTGACGGGCCTCAACCTTCTGCCCCACGGCCTGCGCCCCCTGATCGCCGGCCTCGCCCACGGCAAGTCCCCTACCCGGTACCTCGGCGACCTCGCCTGACCGTGGGGAGAATCGCACAAGCTCGGCGCCCGCCACGGCGCGCGGCTCGTCGCTCTGACCTGCCGGACCGGCTTCGCCCGCGTCCCGCAGCGGTCGTTCGGTGACCGGTGCAGGCCTGGGGCGGCCTGAGGGGGGCGGTCGTCTCAGGTTTCGGGTGAGTCGGGGTGGGGCGGCGCGATGTCCACGACCAGCGTGGAGAGGGGGCATCTGGTGCAGGCCGGGACGTACCCGGCTGCTTTCTGCTCCTCGGTCAAGCAGTTGGGTTCGGCCTGGGTGACCTGGCCGTGGCACAGGCGCACCATGCACTCGCCGCAGTTGCCCACCGTGCAGGAGTGCTGCATGGCCACGCCCACGGCAGGCGGCCGCGATGAGCGGCGGCCAGCCGGTCCAGCTCGTCGCCGAAGATGACCTCCTGGCGGGCGCGGTTGCTGTAGAGCAGGGCGATGGGTCCGCCGTCGCCGGCGGCGAGCTGGGTGCGGATCATGCTCATCATGGGGGTGATGCCGCTGCCTGCCGCGATCAGCACCGTCCGCTCGGGCGCGGGGGTGCCGACGTCGAAGGTGCCCGAGGCACCCGCACCGAGAGCCGGTCGCCCACGCGCACCTGCTGGTGCACGTGGGCGAAGAAGCGGCCTGCTCGACGCGTTTGACCGTCAGGTGCAACTGCCCGGTACCGGGCACGGAGGTGGCCGAGTAGGCACGCCAGCAAGGCGCGCCGTCGCGGTCGGCGGCGAGCGTGAAGTATTGTCCCGGCCGGAAGTCGAACGGCCGTCCGGGAACGGCGGCGTCCTCAAAGACCAGGGTGAGCGCGTTGGCGCTCTCTCGGCGCACCTCGGCGACACGCACCGCACGCAAGGGCTGCGGCAATTGGGCGGCAGCCGACACACGGGCGCGGCGCAGCCGCCGGCGGCCTGTGGCCGGTTCGGGAGCGATGTCCGGGCCCGCGCATCTGCTCTCTCTCCCCCCGCCGTATCGGTTGGGTGCAGGCGGCTGAGGCGGCCCTCGGCTCAGGGGCCTCCGTACTTGTACCGCAGCTGCCGTCAGGCTGTCGGGACGCCTCGACTCAGTCCTCTTCCTGGGACTCGTCGTCAGCACCGTCCAGGAGCGCGATCAGGAAGAGCAACGACCGCTCCGGGACGATCGGCAGGGACATGGTTCCTTGAGCGGTGCCCTCCATGTTCGTAGCCGTGGCAGTCCAGGGCATCGTCAGCGTCCTGGACCACGGGAGTCCGATCACCGCCACGAAAATCCCCCGTCAAGCAAAAGCAGCTCTGGGGAGATTTTCTCACTCGGTCGGCATGTTGTCCGCAGACATACCGCTCATCAATTTGGCGATGTCGGCTGGAATTGGCGCAACAGGTTCCCGGCTTACCCCAGCCGTCGGCGACCATACCATATTGACTTTCAGTTCTGGGTCGACATTCGGATAGTCCGAGCGAGTGTGGCACCCACGTGTTTCCCGCCGCTCCAACGCTGATTCAAGTGTCGCTCGCGCACTGAGGACGGCCGACCTAAGGTTAAACACGTACGCAAGATCTTGAAATCCACTGATTTCGACGTGCACCCCTATGCCCTCCATCCGCGACTCGATTTCGTCCAGTTCGGCCAGTCCAGCAATAAGCCCGGCTTCGTGCCTCAAGACTCCGGCGCGCTCAGTCATTAGACGTCGCACTGACCGCTGCATGGCCCGGACGTTTTGATCACCGTCGGCCGAAAGGAGCCGGTTCACGTCTGCTTCCGCAGCTCGAACGGCTCCTTTGGATCGCTGCTGGCCTGTGAGACCGGCCGAGTAATCAACCGCGGCTTGTCCAACGATCTGCCCATAAACAAGCAGTTCAAGCGGCAAATCACCCTCCAGCCCATATCCTCCATGGAGACCACTTGCCGTCTCCCCGGTAGCAAACAGTCCGGAGACATCGGTGCTGTGATCTTCGGGCCGCACCCAGACACCGCCCAGCGAGTAGTGGGCGGTCGGCGCAACCTCGACCGGGTCGCGGGTGATGTCAACCATCTGCAGATCGATCAAAGCTTGATGCAGGCCAGGGAGTCGCGTGAGCACGGTCTCTCGGGGCAGGTGAGACAGGTCGAGCCACACACCACCCCCACGAGTGCCCCGGCCCTCTTTGATCTCTGCATGGGATGCCAAAGCCACCTTTTCCGGATGTGTCAACTCCATACGTTCGGGGTCATAGCGTCGCATGAAACGCTCACCCAGATTGTTGAGGAGAATTCCACCTGCATCTCCTACAGCGTCGGAGACAAGCGTACCGGCGGCATTTTCTGGCTCAACCAGACCGTATGGGCAGAACTGAACCATCTCAGCGTCGCGCAGGCGAGCACCTGCGTCAACGGCAAGCCGGAAGGAGTCTCCGGTATTCTCACCTCGGCGCGAAGATGTACGTTGCCACAGGCGCGTGTGGCCGCCCATGGCAAGGATGACTGCGTCAGCGTGAACGGTGTAACGTGAACCATCGACAAGGTCAAACCCGTAAGCTCCAAATATTACCCCGTCGTCGACGAGAAGTCGGGTGACATACAGTCTCGAAAGCATGGGAATGGCAAGCTGATCCGCTCGTTCTCGCAACGCTCTATGCATTCCACTTTCGAAGTGACCGCGATGAAGAAGGAAGCTCGGGTAATTTTCCATGTCGTGGAACGCTTTGGGGCAGTTACGGGCCACATTGAGCACAGCGTGCGTATCGGCCAAAGAATGGCTCTTCAGCAGCATACGAGCGGCGCGTTGCTCCCAGGTGGTCGAGGGACGGGCAGGAACCGATGCCGTTTTGACAGCACCAGACGTGATGGCACTGTGGGCGCCGCCGGCTACAGACTTGCCCGCTGCGATGACCGAGACTCCAGCCTCGGCAACTTCGATGGCTGCTCGAAGTCCTGACGCGCCGGTTCCCACCACGAGAACGGATGTGGCGAGTTGATGTCCGACCGATGACATGCGGTTCTCCGTAGGTTGTTGGGTCATGCCGTGGTGTCTTCGAGGCCTGCTGACTGGGAGGAACCCGGAGAGAGCTACACCGATACCGGGCCCACCGCAGCCCTGGCCCCTACGGTGGCAAACCTGCTACGCCCCTCCGGATGCCTGAGCCTTGCCCCTGGCCCTGGCGACCGGACAATGGCTGCAACTTCGACATCGAGACTCCTCGGACGACAGTCGGACGACAGACATCGCTAGACCGGGCAGCAGCACCGTGTGTGACAGTCTCGGCAAACCTCTTTTGCCGAGAGGACCGCCGAGGTCGCTGGTTGTCTCCCTCGTTCCGGACACTTGCTTTCACTATCACACTGAGCAATCCACACTGTCATGTCACACGGTGGGTCCTTGGGTATCGTTGAGGATGGTCCCGCCCATCGCTTTGAGGGGCCGCCTCGGCATGACTAGGAGTAGAGCCATATGGCATCTAGCCCGCCTCCCATCCTGATTGGGCGGCAGCACGAGTGCGCGGTGCTCGATCAACTGCTGGCCGATCTACGCGAAGGCAACCCTCGTGTACGCGTAATCCGCGGCGAAGCCGGCATCGGCAAGTCTGTGCTCCTGGAGTACGCAGCCGACCAGGCGTCACGAGTGACGGTGACGCGAACACGGGGCTACGAGGCAGACATGGAGCTGCCCTACGCAAGCCTGCACCAGTTGTGTGCGCCGTTTCTTGCCGAAGTTGAAGCTCTGCCCGGGCCACAGCGCGATGCGCTGCGTGTGGCCTTCGGGATGACGTCTGGAGAACCGCCTCACCGCTTCCTGGTTGGGCTTGCTGTTTTGTCTCTACTCGCACGAGCGTCGGAAGCCCGTCCAGTACTGGTCCTCGTCGACGACGCACAGTGGCTGGACCAGGTCTCCCTACAGACGCTGGAGTTCGTTGCGCGACGGCTGCTCGCCGAGGCGGTCGCGATGATCTTCGCCGTACGCGACCCTGAGGGTGAGGCCTCACTCGTGGGCCTCCCAGAGCTGCGCGTCGGCGGCCTGGATGCGGTCGCAGCCGAAGATCTCCTCATGACCGCGGTTAACGGGCGGCTGGAGAAGCGGGTGAGGGACCGGTTCGTGGCAGAGATGCACGGCAACCCGCTCGCTCTGATCGAGTTCTCCCGCGGCCGGAACGCCGGCGAGTTGGCATATGGCTTGCAACCGGATTCGTCGGCCATGCAGAGAACGGTGTCGAGCCGCATCGAGCAGGACTTCGCCAGCCGGCTCGCTTCACTGCCGGAACCAACACGGATGCTGCTACTGATCGCCGCCGCAGAACCCCTCGGTGACGCGCGCTTGCTGTTTCGTGCCGCTGCTTCTTTGAAGATCACTCCTGATGCCGCCCCAGCCAAGGCGGCTGGGCTGATCGAGTTCGGCGAATCCGTTCGGTTTCGGCATCCCTTGGTCCGTTCGGCGGTCTACGACCAAGCCGATCCTGAAGAACGCCGAGCAGTACACGGAGCGCTGGCTGACGCCACGGACCCGGCTTTGGACCCGGACCGGCGTGCGTGGCATGCCGCACAAGCCGTCGATGAGGCCGACGAGGAAGTCGCCATGGGGTTGGAACAGGCGGCCGGCCGAGCGCGACAGCGCGGCGGCGTGGCCGCCGAGGCCGTACTGCTTCAACGTGCAGCCGAGCTGACGCCGACCCCTTGGGCACGGGGACGCCGAGCTCTCGCAGCAGCCGAGGCAAATTTTTCCGCGGCATCTCCAGACCGCGCCACCGAGCAGGCGACGTTGGCCGAGCTTTGCCCCCTCAGCCCCCTGGATCGCGCCCGGTTGGCGCGTCTGCGTGCAAGAATCCTGTTCGCCCGTAGCCGCAGCGACGAGGCGGCACCGCTTCTCCTGGACGCCGCCGCGCAGTTCGCAGGAGCGGCGTCGCCCTTGGCTCGGGAGACCTACCTCGAGGCCATAAGCGCGACCATTTTTGCGGGCAGGGTCCACGGTCCGGCAGGTGCTCGCGCCGCAGCAATCGCATCGCGCGGGTCTGGAGCGCCTCCCTCGGGGTCCAAAGCCGCTGACCTGTTGCTGAGCGGCGTGTCCGCTCTTCTCGCGGACGACTACGAGACAGGTGGCCCGGCATTGCGCCGTGCGCTGGAACCCCTTGCGAACGAGGAGCTGACCACCCGGGAAGCAACAGTGCGCTGGCTTCTGTCGGCTCCGGTCGCCCTGGAGGCGTTCATACACTACGCCTGGGACCTGAATGCCTGGGACACATTGTCTTCCCGTGCGGTACGTCTTGCTCGAGACATCGGAGCGCTTGGAGCGCTGCAACCGGCTCTGGTCTACGCCAGCGGCGTGCACATCCACACCGGCGACTTCGCCGAGGCAGCGCGGATGATCGATGAAGCCGACGCGATCGCGGCGGCGACCGGCCATGCACCTCACAAGTATGCAACGTTGGTCCTCGCCGCCTGGCGAGGTGACGAGGGCATTGCCGCCGACTTCATCAAAGACGCCAGAGCAAGCGCTGCACAACGTGGTGAAGTGTCCCTCCTAGGGGCAACCGGCTATATACAGGGCGTGCTGCTCAACGGCCTGGCTCGCTACGACGAGGCCTTGGCGGCCGCACGCTCGGGCGTCGAGCATGACGGATTCAACTTCTCTGGGTTGTCGTTGGTGGAACACATCGAGGCGGCGACCCGGTGTGGCGAGCTCGACCAGGCCCGCACCTCGCTAGGCCGGCTGATCGAGTTCACTCGCGCTGCCGATTCCGGGTGGGCCCGAGGCGTCACCGCGCGCAGTCAGGCATTGCTCACCGATGGTGATGAGGCGGATGACCTGTACAGGCTAGCCATCAAGGAGCTCACGCATGATCGTGTAGCCGTAGAAGCGGCTCGAACCCACCTGCTGTACGGCGAATGGCTGCGCCGAAGCCGCCACCGTTCGCTGGCTCGCGAGCACCTGCGCATGGCCCACGAGATGTTCGACACAATGGGGGCGAACGCGTTTGCCGAACGCGCTCGCCGCGAGCTGCTGGCGACTGGCGAGCATGTGCGGGCACGGAGCACCAAGCCGGTGACGGCTCTGACCCCTCAGGAGTCACAGATCGCCGCTCTCGCCGCCAAGGGCATGACGAATCCGAGTATCGGTGCGGAGCTGTTCATCAGCCCTCACACCGTGGAGTGGCATCTCAGGAAGGTGTACACGAAGCTTGGGATCAACTCGCGTCGTGCGCTTCCGGATGCGCTAGCAGTCGAATCACCTGCGGGCACAAGGAATGCAAGCGCGATGTCACCCACGTGAAACGGTGCGTAGGACCCACGGACTTGCCCCGGACTTGACCACGGACTCCCAGGGCGCGGTGAACCGTGCCGCGGACCGAGGGTGGAGCCATCGCCCTGTGCGGGCGCTGTCCACCAGAAGGAGTCCACAATGTTCGCGTGCAGCGGGGAGACGACGGCAATCCGAGTCGAGGGCGTCCGGGCGACCAAGGACGACATGGACCTGGCTCTCGACATCTTCTTGGCCCAGCGAGCGCGGCTGTTCCGCACTGCGTATCAGATCCTCGACGACGCCTCAAGAGCAGAAGACGTGGTCCAGGATGTGTGGGTGCGCTGGCAGCGCACCGACCGTGCACGGGTCGAGAACCCGGCAGCGTTCCTGACGACCGTCACGTCGCGGCTGGCGATCAACGTCATCCAGTCAGCGCGGCACCGCCACGAGGTCGCGAGCGAGTCTCACTTGAGAAATGTCACGGATCCGACCATCCAGGACCCCGTGCTGCGGGCCGAGCAAACGGTGGCGATCGAAGAGGCTTTGGCACGGCTCATGGCGAGGCTTACGCCAGATGGACTGGCCGCCTACGTCCTCCGTAAGGGCTTCGACTATGCCTATACCGATCTTGCGAGACTGCTTGACACCAGCGTCCCAAATGCACGGCAGTTGGTCCGGCGGGCCCAGGCCCGCCTCGATGCTGACGGCGGGAAACCGGTTCCCACTGAGTCGCATCGTCACCTGGTGGCGGCATTCAGAACTGCCGCGAACACCGGTGATTTGACGGGCCTCACACAGATACTTGCCCCTGAGAACCAGGGATCGCGCTTGCGGTCGTCAACTGCTGGATCGCGACATCAGGTTCACAACTCGATCCCCCAGGCTGTGGGACGCACTCCGCGCAATGCCGGAGTCGGTCCACCGGGTCGTCGTTCGGCCCGTGTAGCGATGCGGCAGCCTCTGCCTAGTCGTGAGTGCGAGTGGCATGAAGGAGACGCCTGCTTCGCGTGAGTGCGTGGTGGCCAAGGTCGCGCAGCAGGCGGGTCCCCAGCCTCTGGTCTGGCCAGTCGTCCGTACGAGGAGGGCGGCCTCACCAACTGAGTGGTCCGGCATCATGCCTGGGCGACGGCAGGCAGGTTGCCCGCCGTCGCCCGTGGCCTTGGGTGACTTCCCTGAAGAGCGCCTGAAGTTCGTACGCCGCCGATCCCGGCTCCAGGGCCGGCACCGCCGCAACCGAATGGTCCTTTACCGCCAGCGGATCCGTCGGGACGTGACCGCGCCCGCGTCCGCCGCCGGTTGCGGAGCCGACCGCGACAGGGTCACCACGCCCCAGCCCGCGACCGACGCTCCCGCCAGCGCGAGCAGGACTCCCGCCGCTCCGCCCTGGAGGCGCTCGCCGAGCAGTGACAGACCGATCGCGGCGGCGGCCAGCGGGTTGGCCAGCGTCACAACCGCCAACGGAGCACCTAGGCCTCCCTGATATGCGGTCTGCGACAGCAGCAGCCCGCCCGCCGCGAAGACCGCGACCAGCAGCGCCACCACGATCACCTGGGCACTCAGCAGCGGGCCCGTACGGTCCGTTGCGGCCACCGTCACGGTCTGGGTGAGGGCGGAGGCGACACCCGAGGCGAACCCGGAGGCCGTCGCGTGCCGGAGCCCCGGCCGCGCGCCGCGCGACAGGGCGCCGATGACCACGGCCGTCGTCCCGGCGACGGCCACCGCCTGAGGCAGGCTGAGCACGTCGTCGGGGGCGGGCCCGGACGCCGTGACGAGCAGCGCCGCGAGGCCGATGAAGGTGAGCGCCGTACCGCGCCACTCGACGGGGCTGACCCTGCGGCCGGCGACCCGTGCGCCGAGCGGGACGGCCGCGACCAGGGTGAGCGCGCCGAGAGGCTGCACCAGCGTGAGCGTTCCGTACTTGAGTGCGGCGACGTGCAGCAGCGCGGCCGAGGCGTTCAGCACCACCGACCACCACCAGGCGCCGTAGGCCAGCAGGCGCAGCGTGCCCGCGCCGGACGAGCGGGCGGCGAGCCGCTCCTGGGCGACGGCCGCGGCAGCGTACGCGACGGCGGAGAACAGCGACAGGACGATGGCGACAAGGGTCGGGTTCATCGCCCCGCCCCGACGAGTTCCGGCCGGTCCTGCGCGGGGACGCGGGCGCGGCCGTGCTCCTGGTCCCGGAGCGCGCTCGTCGCCGTACGGCGCGGCGCTCGTACCACGGCGAGCGCGATCCCCAGCAGCCCGGCGGCGACGACCGAGTCCAGCCAGTAGTGGTTCGCGGTACCCACGATCACCGTCAGGGTCAAAAGCGGATGCAGCAGCCACAGCCGGCGCCAGCGCGACCGGGTCGCGGCGATCAGCCCGATCGCGACCATCAGCGCCCAGCCGAAGTGCAGCGAGGGCATGGCGGCGAACTGGTTCGCCATCGCGTCCGTCGCAGGGTGCGCCCCATAGACCGAGGGCCCGTACACCTGGCCGGTGTCGAGCAGGCCGGACTCCGCGAGCAGCCGCGGCGGCGCGAGCGGGAAGATGAGGTGGCCGGCCAGGGCAGCGGCGGTGACCAGGGCGAGGACGCGGCGCGCCCACATGTAGTGCACGGGGCGGCGCAGATAGAGCCAGATCAGGAAGGCCGCGGTGGCCGGGAAGTGCACGGTCGCGTAGTAGGTGTTCGCGAGGCGCACCAGGGTGTCGCTGTGCAGCAGGGCGGTCTGTACGGCGCTCTCGCCCGGCAGGCGCAGGGTGCGCTCGGCGCCCCAGACGCGGTGCGCGTTGGCGAACGCCTCGACGGTGTGGCCGGTGGCCAACTGGCGGCCGACCTTGTAGACGAGGAGCAGGCCGACGACGAGCAGCAGCTCGCGCACGAGCGGCGGACGCGCCGCGGTGTCCCGGAGGTCCGGCCTCCCAGCCAGGTACGCGCGGGCGGGCGCCCACGCGACTGCGCGCGACGGCCTGGACACGGCTGGAGCGGCGTCGGCCGACTCCGGTTCCGGCGCCGACTCGGACGCGGATGCGGACGTGGATGACGCGGATGCGGATGCGGATGCGGAATCTGCAGGCTCGGTTCGGGAATCCATCCCCGGCCCCCTTGCTGACGATCGTGCGTGGGGTGGTGCGCGGTGAGCCCACGACAGGATTCGCTCGATGGCAGGTGGGCGGGAGTGGATCCTGTCCAAGGCTCATCGATACGACATGTGCGCCGACGCAAGTGTGACACTGGCAAAACCACACTGTCCCTCGGCCAATCGCCGCATCACTACGATGCGCTTCTGCGGATTCCATGCACAGAGGCCGGTCTGTCCAGGGGATACCGCCGGGACATCGACTCACGTGTCCCGGCGGAGGCTGCGACCGTCAGCCGTTGGAGAAGCGTCCGGCCTGGGCGAGTATCTGCTCAGGGTCGTCGACAGGCGGGTAGATCCAGAGCGCGTTGATGTTCTGCTTGAGCGCCTTGGCTTCTTCCCCCGTCATTGCGATCTTGCGGTCGCGGCCTTCGGTGAACACGGCGCCTGCGGGGCCGAGATCCAGACAGGTGGTATAGGGGTCGGGGGTGAACTGCAACGGAATGTTGCCCAAGAGGTCGGCTGTCACGTTGTGGCCGGCGAACTTGCCCATCGGCAGGGCATGCTGGCATGACTGCATCGTCGAGTAGCCGTCTTCCGCGGGGGCCAGGGCGGTGTCGCCGGCTGCGTAGACGTCCGGTACTCCCCTGACTCGAAGGTGAGCGTCCACCTGCAGTCGTCCGAGCCGGTCATGCTCGCCGGGTATCTGAGCGGTGAGCGGGCTTGCGGCGATACCAGCCGTCCATACGATGGTTGCGGCAGGGATCGTCTCGCCGTCCGAGAGGGTGAGGCTCGCGGACGTGGCCGATGCCACGGTGCGTCCCAGACGTCGTTCGATGTTCAGCCCACCGATCGCCTCGTCGATGACAGGGCGGGGATTCTCACCGAGTTCCGGGCCGACGACGTCCGCACGGTCGACCAGGAGGACGCGGACCTCGTCCCGTGAACCGTTGGGGGCGGCGATGGCGTGAAGCCGCTCGCCCAGTGCGGTGGCGATTTCCAGGCCGGTGAAGCCGGCGCCAACGACAACTGCGGTGTAGCGGCCCGGCGAGTAAGGCTGTTCTGGAAGTCTGCGGAGGTGGTTGCCGAGGGCGGCCGCAGCGGGAAGGGTGTCGACATCGAAGAGGTTGTCCGAGCCGGGGAAGTCGGGCCGTACGAGCTGGCTGCCGGTGGCGAGTACCAGCTTGTCGTATGTCAGGCTCAGCTCTTCACCCGTGCGCCCCACGGCGCGGACGGTGTGCGTGTCAGTGTCGATTCCGGTGACCGTCGCCGTGATGCGGCGGACGCCGATGGGGCCCAGTACGCGGTCGAGGGCTACCCGCATGCTTTCGGGTGCCTCCTCATAGAGGCGGGGGCGAATGACGAGGTCGTCACCACCGCTGACCAGTGTCACTCGCACATCTCTGCCGGCACTGCCTGCCTCGCGTGCGGCGCGCACGGCGCCTGCCGCGCTCCATACGCCGGCGAAGCCGCCGCCAATGATCAGGACGTCCTTCATGAAGTTCTCCGCTTTCGGTGATGCGTCGAGTCGTGTGACCTGGGCCGACGGGCTGTTGGGCCATTCGACCGACCCCAGCAATCATGGATACTAAATATCCTGGATATTTGATGTCAAGATCTTTTCCGGCAGGCGAGGGGTTGCCTGCGCTCAGGTGATCGGTACCGCCCTCAGTCCTGGACATGTAATGTCCGTAATATGCGAATGGCTAAGGGTGTCGAGTGGGCACTGCACACACTGTTGAACCTGGACATGGTCGGCGGCGGCCCTGTGGGCAGCGGTCAGCTCGCCGAGGCTCACGGCCTCTCCCCCTCATACCTCAACAAGCAGTTGCAGCAGCTTGCCCGTGCCGAGCTTGTGGTCTCTGTGCCCGGACCCCGTGGCGGCTTCAGTCTGGCCAAGCCACTGGAAACCATCACCCTTCTCGATGTCGTGGTGGCCATCGAAGGAGCAGCGGAACTCTTTCAGTGCACCGAGATCCGCTGCAGCGGAAAGATCGGCGAGCTGTCGCCACCCCCGAAGGGCGCATGCGCTGTCAGCGCGGCCATGCGCCGCGCGGAGCAGTCTTGGCACGATGCCCTCGCCGCGCAGAGCCTCGCTGATATCAAGGCGGATCTGGATCGTTCTCCGCTCGTCCGGCAGATCGTGCGGTCAGCCCTGACCTGAGCGGAACCGCATCGTGCAGGCTCTTCGTGCACCACCGGCGCCGGCGCACGTCACGACGAGCCGGGACGGCATCTGGGCCTCGATCTCATAGCGGCCCGCTGGTCGGACCGTGTCCTAGTCGTTGGGCTGCATCCAGTGACCTTCCAGGGCTGCGGCGACCTCGCCGGGCCTTTGCAGGACGGTCCAGTGGTTGCAGTCCAGCTTGACGACCTGCGACGCCCGCAACGCCGGCCCAAGCTTTTCGCCGAACTCGATCGGGACGGCTGGATCCAAGACTCCCCAGAACACGAGGGCCGGGGCAGTCACATGTGCCAGTCCTGGCTCCCACTCCTTGCCCACAGTCAGCGCTGAGCGGTAGAGCTTCAGGATACTGTCCTTCATCGGGCCGTCTATGTGGCTGACCATCTCTTCGGCCGATTCAATGGGCACATCGAAGCCCGCCACCAGGTCCTGTGCGAGGGACATGGGCTCCAACTCGTCCATGTACCGGTCACCTTCGACGGGATCCTGCCAGATCTGGGCCAAAGGATGCCAAATGTACTGGTCGCTGACCGGGCCGTTACCGCCTGCCCACGTACTGACGAGGTCTGGCCGCAGGGAGGCTACTCGCGCAGTGAGAATGCAGCCCCAGTCGTGCCCCACCAGGTCCACGGGCCCGCCCACCTCCTCCAGTCGTTCGATGAGCCAGGTGACGTACTCCTCTTTCGAACACTCGAAGCCGGGAGGAAGCGGTGCGCCGAAGCCGGGAAGGTCCCACGCCTCGACGTCCGTGCGGGTCAGATGGTGGCGTACACCATCCCAGACGCGGTGTGTGTCGGGAACGCCATATATCAAGATTGCTGGCACAGCTCGAATCCTTCGTGTGAAGCCTGTGTCACAGAGCAACCGCTACTGACCAGTACCTGACCGCCTCACCGCCGCCTGTGCCGGACTGCACATCCTGGACCTGGTACGGAAGATGCAACACGGAAATAGTGTTGAGGGCAAACCTTGTCACATACTAGACGGAGGCGAGTCGGTATCAGTGTCATCGGGGTGTACCTCACGCACCTCTGGCCAGGTTCTGTCCATCCAGGGTTCAGGAAGACATGGATCAGACCGCTCGGAGGGCGGACTCTTGATCTGTTGTATCCGACCCACCGGGAGCTTTGAGATGAAGAAGTTGTCTGCCGTGTCCGTGCCTGATCTGCACGGCAAGATCGCAGTGGTGACCGGCGCGAGCGACGGCATCGGACTCAGGCTGGCCGAACGGCTCGCCCTGGCCGGTGCAGAGGTTGTACTGCCCATGCGCAGTGCGACCAAGGGAGCCGCTGCTTTGGATCGGATCAGGGCTGCTGCTCCAGAAGCAAGAGTGTCCTCCCGGGTCCTCGACTTGTCGTCCTTGAGCTCCGTTGCAGCCCTTGCCGACACACTGCTGGCAGAGGGCAGGCCGATCAACCTCATGGTCAACAACGCTGGTGTGATGGCACCGGCCACTCGGCACGAATCTGTGGACGGATTCGAGCTGCAGTTCGCCACCAATCATCTGGGCCATATGGCACTCACTGGGCGCCTGATGCCCCTGCTGCGCGCAGGCAAGGCGCGTGTGACGACCGTGACAAGCAGCGCCGCACGCACCAGCAAGATCAATTGGGGTGATCTGGAGAGCGTCAAGAACTACTCACCGGTGCGCTCGTACGGGGCATCGAAGCTGGCCAATCTCCTCTTCGCCCTCGAACTGGATCGCCGTAGTCGAGTTGCTGCGTGGGGAGTCGTCAGCAATGCCGCTCACCCCGGCACCACGCTGACCAACCTCTACGCGTCCGGCCCCAACCTCGGCCGCGCCAAGCCTGCCCCCCACGAAGCGATCATGAAGCGTCTTGCGAAGTGGGGCATGTTCGTTCATTCCGCTGAGGCCGGCATGCTTCCGCCGTTGTTCGCGCTGACGAGCCCGCAGGCCAGAGGGGGAGTTCTCTACGGCCCTGACGGTTTCGGCCAGTTCACGGGCAGTCCTACTCAGCTTGCTCTCTACAAGTCTGCGCGCAGTGCGGCTGATGCTGAGCGATTGTGGCAGGTGTCTGAGCGTCTGACGGGCGTCTCATTCGAGGCCGCCGTGTGAAGGCCAGAGGTCTCATGACCATCCATTTGACGAGGAGAGCAGGCAACTAGATGGACAGAGCCGGATTGGCAGCCTTCCTGCGCACCCGGCGTGAGGCTCTTCAGCCGGAGGACGTAGGGCTCCCCCGCGGTCGGCGTCGGCGTACCGGTGGCCTACGTCGGGAGGAGGTGGCGGCACTGGCCGATATGTCAGCTGACTACTACAGCAGGATCGAGCAACCGCGCGGCCCGAACCCTTCAGAGCAGATGTTGGCAAGCATCGCCCGCGGCCTGCATCTGTCCTTGGAGCAGCGTGACCATCTGTTTCAACTTGCCGGCTACGCCGCTCCCAGAAGGGTGCGTCGCAGTGATCACATCAACCCGGGCCTCATGCGGATCCTCGACCGGCTGGAGGACACTCCTGCTCAAGTGGTCAATCAGGTGGGCGAGACGCTGAGGCAAACGCCTTTGGCGGTTGCCCTGCTGGGCGAGGAGACCGCTTTGACGGGGCGGGCCAAGAGTGCGCACTATCGGTGGTTCACCGATCCCGCCTCTCGCACCCTCTATCCCGAGAGTGATCACGCCAGGCAGAGTCAGTTGCTGGTGGCCGATCTCTGGGGTGCGTATGCGCGAGACGGCAAGGACTCCCTGGTCGCCGATCTCGTGGAGGCACTACGGGCGGAAAGCGCAGATTTTTCCCTGCGTTGGAATGAGCACCCCGTTCTTGGACCGTACTGCGGGCCCAAACGGTTCCTGCATCCGAAGGTGGGGCCGCTGGAACTGCACTGCCAGACGCTCGTCGACCCTGACCAGTCTCAGCGTCTGTTGGTGTTCACCGCGGAGCCCGGCACGGAAGATTACGCGACCCTCGAGCTCCTGTCAGTGGTTGGGCAGACATAAGGCGGACATCGTCCTGGGCAGCCACCGGAACCGCGAGGTCACGGCTTTCTGATGCCGAGCGGCGAAGCGGGTCCGGCGTCGAAGCGCCCCTTCGTGTCACGTTTCCATCGGCTCCGCGGTCAATAGTGCGTAACCGCATATCGGCTAGGAGCAGACATGGATTCGCGTCTCGACTACTTCGGCAACCCCCTCGCGGGCAAGGTGCTGAAGCACATCAACTCGGCGGGCAAGGTGGCCTCGGAGTCCGGGCTGCCGTTCGCCACGCAGGAGCTGGTGAAGATCCGTGCCAGCCAGATCAACGGGTGTGGCTTCTGCACGGACATGCACACCAAGGACGCCGCGGCCGGCGGGGAGACCCCGGATCGACTCAACCTGGTCGCTGCCTGGCGTGAAGCCACGGTCTTCACCGAGGCTGAGCGTGCGGCTCTGGAGCTCGCTGAGCAGGGCACACGGATCGCCGACGCCGCAAGTGGCGTCACCGACGAAGCATGGGCGAACGCCGCGAACCACTACGACAACGAGCAGCTCGTCGCGCTCATCTCGCTCATCGCGATCATCAACGCGTACAACCGCATCAACGTGATCAACCAGCAGCCTGCCGGCAGCTACCAGCCCGGCCAGTTCGGCTGACGGAAGGCATCTGGCGCATCGGCCAGGCACATACGGTCCGTCTCCACGTCCCCGGCCCCTCGGCGTGGAGACGGACTTTCCAGCAGGCGCCATACGCGCCCTCGGCGCGGTCACCCCAAACGCCCCCCAAGCAGCCCGGCCAGCCCGCCTGGTTCAGTCCTGGAGGGTGGCGAGCCAGTCGGTCAGCAGGCTGTTGACCTCGTTGGGGCGTTCCTGCTGGATCCAGTGGCCGCAGCCGTCCAAGAGGTAGGAGGCGGACAGGGCGGGGAGAGTGGTGGGGTAGGCGTCGATGGCGTCAGCCATCCAGGTGGTGGATGCGTCCAGTGCGCCGCCGACGAACAGGGACGGCTGTTTGATCGGGGCTCCGCGGTGGGGTGCGAGGTCTTCCCAGTCGCGGTCCATGTTGCGGTAACGGTTGAGAGCGCCGGTCAGGCCGGTGCGCTCGAACTCCCCGGCGTAGACGTCGAGGTCGTCCTCGCTCAGCCAGGCCGGGAGAACCCCGGCGGGGAAGCGGTCGCGCAGCCGGCCGCCGCGGGTGACGAAGTGAGGGTCGGGTTCGCCCTCGGCCGGCATGGTGTCGGCGGACAGGGCTGCGTAGAAGCCGGCGAGCCAGCCTCGGATGTCGGGCTCGATCTCCGCCTCGGCACGGCCGGGCTCCTGGAAGTAGGAGACGTAGAACTCCTGCTCGGGGCCGCCGATCTGGCCGAAGACATCGGTGGGGCGGGGACCGCCGGGCGGTGCGTACGGGACACTCAGCAGGCCGACGGCGCGGAAGACCTCGGGGTGCAGCAGGGCGGAGGCGGCGGCGATGTTGGAGCCCCAGTCGTGGCCGATGAGTACCGCGTTCTCCTCGCCGAGGGCGCGCACGACGGCGGCGTTGTCCTCCACCAGGTCGAGCATGCGGTATCCGTCGGTCGCCTGCGGCTTGGAGGAGCGGCCGTAGCCGCGTACGTCGATCGCCACCGCCCGGTAGCCGGCCGCGGCGAGGGCCGGGAGTTGGTGGCGCCAGGAGTACCAGGACTCGGGGAAACCGTGCACGAGCAGGACCAGCGGGCCGGTGCCCTGCTCGACCAGGTGCAGGCGTCCGGCCGGGGCCTCGACGGTGCGATGGCGGAGCTCGGCGGTCGGCTCGGGCTGCATGGGCTTCTCCTCGGTTCGCGGGCGGCCGGCGGGTACCCATCGATCATGCGGCGCGGCGGCCCCTCGGCGCGATCAGCGTTGCCATTCTGGCAAGATCACAGGACAGAGCGCTGGATCGGCACAGCAAGAAGGAGCGGGAAGGGTGGCAGTCGACGACGTGGACGGCACGCTGGCCGCGATGGGGCCCCGGTTGCGGGCCGCGCGCGAGCACTACGGAGCGACGCTCGCCGGTGTCAGCTTCGCGACCGGCATCTCGACCAGCACGCTGTCCCGGATCGAGACCGGTCGGCGCAAGCCCACCCTGGAGGTGCTGCTGCACCTGTCGAAGGAATACGGCGTCTCCCTGGACGAGCTGGCCGGCACCGCGCCCGGCACCGGGGCCGAGCCGCGTGCTACGACGCCGCTGAGCTTCGGCGACGGCAAGGCGGTGCTGCCGCTGACCCGGTACGTCGGCGGCCTGCACGCCCACAAGCACGTCCTGCCCGCCCTCGAGAACCCGCCCGCGCGGCCCCGTCAGGTCTCCCACGACGGCCATGAGTGGCTGTGCGTCCTGTACGGGCGGCTGTGGCTCGCCCTCGGCGGCCAGGACCTCGTCCTGACGCCCGGGGATGTCGTCGAGTTCGACACCCGCACCCCGCACGGGGTGGCGAACGCCAGCCCCGGTGGACCGGTCGAGTACCTGATCATGTTCGGACCCCAGGGCGAGCGTCCACGGCCGCGCGTCTGGTCGTCGAGGAACTGATGGCAGGAAGGCTGCGGAACGAGTACTTGTGACGAGCCGCGTGCCGCGCTGGTGAGGCGCAACGAGCGAGGTCAATCACGTTCTCAGGAGCCTCGTTGGTCGTCCGTCCTGCCGCGATCGACCTGCCGCACGGACCGGACGCTCTTGGCGTCAGTTGCCCAACGACTTCGCACCTTGGCCCACCGTGTACGGGCACTTCACCTGGCGGCACGACGACGGCGCGGTCGAGCGGATCCACGATGCCCTCCGCGGCCAGGTCCGCCAAGCCGATGACCGCAACGCTGAGCCGAGTGCGGGGTCGATCGATGCGCAGTCGGTCCGCACCGCCGCTACCGCGATGGGGCCAGGCACCGGCTGCCGTGTCCCCGCCTCGCCCACCCGAACGTCCGGAAAAGTGAACCATGCGGGGCTTCGCGACAGGACACCGCGTCGCGACCCTCGGACGGTGGCGAACGCAAGTGGCGCTGCCAGTGTGCAGTGCCTGATATCACTGGCGTTCATGCCGTGCCGCGACCTCCCGTGGTTCGAGTGCGCGGGTATCGGCCGTGTGCAGTCAGCCGACGACAAGGCTCTTGTCTGTCAGGCGTCGGGGCGCGGCGCGCGCAAGTGGGCTCGCTCGGCGAGCTCCTTCTCGTCGACGAGTTCGAGCATGGGCCTGCCGGGTGCGCACATCATGGTCACCACGAA
The DNA here is from genome assembly GCF_002019855.1 of Streptomyces antibioticus. Classification (NCBI taxonomy): domain Bacteria; kingdom Bacillati; phylum Actinomycetota; class Actinomycetes; order Kitasatosporales; family Streptomycetaceae; genus Streptomyces; species Streptomyces antibioticus. The sequence continues at coordinate 54,037 of NZ_CM007717.1, forward strand.
CTGGGTGCGTGCGTCGGGCAGTGCGTTGCCGTCCTGGTAGTGGATCGCATCGCCACCGGGCTCCCAGAACGTTTCACCGGCCTCGATGATGCGCTCGGGCTCGCCTTCGAGTTCGAAGCGGACGGCGCCTTCGACAACGTATCCGAAGGCAGGACCTGAGTGCCTGTGCGGAGGAGTTCCCGGATCCCCGGGCGCCCAGTCGACGCGAATGGTCATCGCCGAGGCGCCCTCGGGGACGGTGATCGGCGATGCGTCCTGCAGTACCTGTGCCGCGGTCATCCACCCCGCCGATCCTGTGTGGTCGTCGGCGTGCATGTGTGCTGAGCGACTGTCCGACACTGTATTGCACCTTCCTTGAGTCCATCGGGCCTTGGCCGGACGTTCAGTCCGACCGTGGCGCATTGCCCGCCCCGTGCCAGGGACGTCTCCCTGTACTGACCGCGTGTACGGCCCTCTTGTGACACGAGCGGTCGCTCGATGCAGCTCAGTTCAGATCGGCACCTGTGTCACAGCGCGGTGAGTTGAGCTGTCTACAGGGTGTACGAGGTGACTTCGCTGCCGTCGTCACGCGCAGGTCACAGGAGTGTCGCCCACGACGGGAAGAGAACCAGATGAGAGTCGTTGTTGCAGGAGCCACGGGCAGGATCGGCTCCCGGACGGTCGCCAGGCTCCGGGACCACGGTGTCGAGGTCGTCTCGGTGTCCCGCGGTCAGGGCGTCGACGTGACTACCGGAGAGGGGCTCCCGCAAGCTCTGCGCGGTGCGGACGTGGTCGTGGACGTCACGGACACACCTTCTCGCACGGAGCTGGCCAGCGCGCAGTTCTTCGGCACAGCCACTGGAAATCTGCTGCAGGCTGCTGCCGGCGCGGGTACCAAGCACTACGTGGTGCTTTCTGTGGTGGGGGCTGAACGCGCGCAGGCCGGCTATTTCCGCGCAAAGCTGCTCCAGGAAGAGCAGGCCCGACGGTCACCGATTCCGCATTCCGTCGTGCGGGCCACTCCGTTCTTCGAGTCTGTGGACGCTCTGTCCCGCTCGGACGTGCACGCAGATGGTGTTCACGTCTCACCTGCGCGGACTCGTCCCGCGTCTTTGGATGACGTCGCTGTGACGGTCGCCCACGTTGCCGTGGGAATTCCGCTGTTCGGCCTTCTGGAGGTCGGGGGTCCGGAGGAGTTCCGCCTCAATGAACTTGCTGCGACGCTCCTGGCCAGTCGTGGTGATGATCGTGCGGTGATTGCCGACCCGTACGCCCCGTTCTTCGGCGCCGTTCTTGAAGAGCGGACGCTTCTCCCCGGCGGGGAAGCCCGCGTGGGCCACGGAACCCTGGCCCAGTGGCTCAAGCGCCGCTGACCCGCAGGCCCTCACACCACGACAGGAAGGCTGCCATGAGTGATACGGCCCGCCCCGCCGAGTCCCCTGTGCCGAGTGAACTCGACCAGCTACCCGACCGTGACAGGGAGGAGACCGCCGAGTGGCAGGCGTCCCTGGACGCCGTCGTGCGCCATGCAGGGCCGGATCGGGCGGTGTACCTGCTGCGACGCGTCCATGAGCACGCGGCTGGATCCGGGGTGTCCGTGCCGGTTCTGCTCTCGTCGGACTACATCAACACGATCCCGGCGGCGTCGCAGCCGGCTTTCCCCGGAGACGTCGGCATGGAGTCACGGATCACCGCCTTGAACCGGTGGAACGCGGCAGCGATGGTGACGCGCGGTTCGCGTCTTGGGCTCGGGGGACATATCTCCACCTACGCTTCGGCGGCGTGGCTGTACGAGATCGGGTTCAACCATTTCTTCAAGGGCAAGGACGCGGACGGCTCCGGGGATCAGCTGTACCTGCAAGGCCACGCCTCTCCGGGTATCTACGCCCGGGTGTTTCTCGAAGGACGGCTCGGAGAGGAGCAGTTGGATGCTTTCCGGCGGGAGGCCGGCGGGCACGGTCTCCCGTCGTACCCCCACCCACGGCGTCTGCCGTGGCTGTGGGAGTTCCCGACTGTTTCCATGGGCCTGGGTCCACTGGCTGCCATCTACCAGGCGCGGTTCAATCGCTACCTGCACAACAGAGGGATCAAGGACACCTCGGGGTCGCGGGTGTGGGCATTCCTCGGAGACGGCGAGATGGACGAGCCCGAGTCGACGGCCGCACTGGCGCTCGCCGCCCGTGAGGGGCTCGACAACCTCACCTTCGTCGTCAACTGCAACCTGCAGCGACTGGACGGTCCTGTCCGCTCCAACTCCAAGATCGTGCAGGAGCTGGAAGCCCGGTTCCGCGGTGCAGGTTGGAACGTGGTCAAGACTTTGTGGGGTGAGGCATGGGACCCCGTCCTGGAGCAGGATGTCACCGGCTCCCTCGTCCACCGCCTCGGTGAAGTTCCCGACGCGCAGATGCAGACATACGCAGCACGGGATGCCGACTACGTGCGAAAGCACTTCTTTGTCGGCGATACGCTCTCCGACCTCGCAGCAAGGCTCAGTGACACCCAACTGACCAACCTGTTCGAGAACTCCCGTGGTGGGCATGAGCCCCTCAAGGTCCACGCCGCCTATCGGGCCGCGGTCGAGCATCGGGGGGCGCCGACCGTGGTCCTGGCCCAAACGGTCAAGGGGCACACCCTGGGGTCCGCGTTCGAGTCGCGCAACGCCAACCATCAGATGAAGAAGCTCACCATGGCGCAGTTCCGCGAGATGCGGGATCTGCTCGAACTTCCCATTCCTGACAGCGCGCTGAGCGGAGAGCAGGTGCCGTACTGGCACCCCGGCAAGAACTCACCGGAGGTTCAGTACCTGCAAGACCGTCGGAAGGCATTGGGTGGTCCAGCACCGGTGCGCACGGTAGTGCCGAAACCGCTGGACCAGCCGCCGGCTCACGCCTTCGAGGGCTTGGAAAAAGGGTTCGGCAACCAGGAAGTTGCCACCACTATGGCCCTTGTTCGCCTGGTCAAGGACTTGATGCGCGACAAGGAGACCGGACAGCGGTGGGTACCCATCATCCCTGACGAGGCACGCACCTTCGGCATGGAGTCCCTTTTCCCTTCAGCCGGCATCTACTCGCCTCAGGGCCAGACCTATGAGCCAGTCGATGCGGATCAACTGCTCTACTACAAGGAAGCCAAGAACGGCCAGCTCATCGATGAGGGCATCACCGAGGCCGGTTCCATGGCCGAGTTCACGGCCGCGGCAACGTCCTATGCCACACACGGCGAACCGATGATCCCCTTCTACATCTTCTATGCCATGTTCGGTTTCCAGCGGACCGGCGACCAGTTCTGGGCGCTCGCCGACCAGATGGGGCGCGGGTTCGTCGTCGGAGCCACCGCCGGCCGCACGACGATGACTGGTGAGGGGTTGCAACACGCAGACGGGCACTCGCACTTGCTCGCCTCCACCAACCCCGCAGCCATCAGCTACGACCCGGCCTTCGCCTACGAGATCGCGGTGATCGTCAAGGACGGGCTACGGCGCATGTACGGCGAACGGCCCGAGGACGTCTTCTACTATCTGACGGTCTACAACGAGCCGAAGCTTCAGCCGGCCATGCCGACCCTGCCGTCTCTGGAAGAGGGAATCGTGCGGGGACTTTACCGGTTCCGGCAGGCGCAGCCCGGAGCGGCAGGACCGCGAATCCAACTGCTTTCCTCCGGTACGGCGATCCACTGGGCCCTGAAAGCCCAGGAGCTCTTGTCAAATGAGTGGGGGGTTCATGCAGACGTCTGGTCCGTCACGTCATGGACGGAACTGCGGCGTGACGCTCTGGACGCCGACCGGGCACGGCTGCGCGGCGAGGAGCGGACCCCTTACGTGACGGACACTCTCTCGGGGGCGCCAGGGCCAGTTCTCGCGGTGAGCGACTGGATGCGGCAGGTGCCCGATCAGATCAGTCAGTGGGTGGAGCAGGAGTACACGTCACTGGGCACGGACGGCTTCGGACTGTCGGACACCCGTGATGCCGTACGCCGCTATTTCCGGGTGGACGCCGAGTCGATCGCCGTCGCTGCCCTCGACCAACTGGCCCGAAGCGGAGTGGTGGACCCCGGCCAGGTCGTCCGCGCCCGCGAACGCTACGGCTGGCATGGCTGAGGACCGTGTCACATGCGGGCTATTGACCTTGTCTTTCTTATATGCGCCTCATATCACTTGGTGTGAGATCTGATCCCGTCACTCGCGGGCAGCGGGACTCTTATGCCGTCACCGCCGAGTTCTACGATGTCCTGCAAGCCGAGCGGGATGCCGCCCGAGTTCTCGATTTGTACGGCGAGGACGTCGAGAAAGCCCGCATCGGCGTACTGGACGTGGGAGCCGGCACCGGACGAGTTACCGTCATGAGTCTGGCGACGTCACAGGCTTCGGTGCATGCCGTCGAGCCCACCCGGTCCATGCGCACTCCTCTGATGACCCGTCTGGCCTCTCTGCCGAGCGCTCAAAGGGCCCGGGTCACAGTGCATCCCCACCCTCTTGGTGAGGCCGGCTTGCGGGGTGTGGCGGACGTGGCCGTCTGCCACAACATCATTGCTTGTATGCAGCCAACCGAGCGGCGTGCTCTGTGGCCGGCTCTCGCGAAGGCGCTTGTGCCCGGCGGCGTACTGCTCGTCCAACTCCCGCCCGCCGATGTTCCTCCACGCCGGATCAGGCGGGTCCTGCCCGCTCAGCGTGTCGGACGGCACGAGTACGGGGGCCGCATTGATATGTCCCCCGCGGTGAACCGGATCCGGACGCGCTTCCACTACTGGGTGCGAAGCGATGAAGGCGTGCTGCGGGAGGACGACGAGACCTTCTGGATGTGGCCAGTCCCCCGGGCAGATGTGGTCGCAGAGCTGGAGGGATCGGGATTCGTCGCGCTGCCGCCGCGGGCTGATCCGGCCGTGCTGGCCGTTCAGCTCAAGCCGCGTTGAAGGCCGGGTCGTGCATCGCTGCACCGGCGGACTCCGCCGATGGGCGTGCCGCCTCAGTGGCGCGCGCCGTCTTCCAGCCGAGGTGCAAGACGGCTACATCGTCCACCAGTCCGCCGAAGGGAGCGGCCTTGCGGGCCGCGCCCTGGACCAGAGCGTCAACGAACTCCTGCCCTGGGAGATGTGCGGACTGTAGCGCCAGTTGCAGCAGGCCGTCTTCTCCAAGACGCGTTGAAGGTGTGATCCTTCCTTCGAAAAGACCGTCGGTGAACAGAACCACCCGGTCGTGTGGTGACAGGGCGAGATCCGTTTCCGTCCAGTCTCTGATGCCCGGAAACAACCCCAGCGCCATGCCGATCTGCGGCTCGACCCATCTGATGTGCTCGGACCGGCGAAGCAGGAGCCCTGGGTGTCCGGCGCTCACGATTCTGGCCGTCATGCCTCCTGGAGGGAAGACCACTGAGACGACAGTGGCGTAGGTGTCGTCATCCGATCTCCCGTCAACAAGGATCCGCTCGAGGATGCACAACTGCTCAAGCTGTGTTTTGCCGCAGTGTACGGCTGTCCGCCACGCCAGACGCAAGTGAACCGCGAGCGCGGCCGCCGCTGCTCCGTGTCCGGAGACGTCCCCCAGGATCACGTGGACCGTCGAGTCCTCGGTTTGCACGATGTCGTAGAAGTCGCCGCTCAGGAGCGCGTGGGCCCGGCCCGGGACGTAACGCGAGGCGGCGTGGAAGTCATCTCCGCGGAGCGCCGGCGTGGGAAGAAGTCCCCGTTCAAGGGATGCGCTCTCTCGGGCACCGAGAGCGTGAGCCTCTATGGCGGTTATGGTCGCCTCCCAAGGTGTCTGCCGCAAAGCGAGCAAGTTCTTGTGAGCAGGCGTGCGTCCACCCACCCTCTTCGCATCCAGCGGCACCGGCCTTCGTTCACGCCCTATTGACCGAGATGCGTAACAACAGACAGCTGAGCCGACGAGTCTGTGACAGCCTGCCCCGGTTCTCATCGGGGAGAGCGACGCTCATCACGTGGCGTGTGACTATGGGATGAAGGGGTCGATGGGTCGAGCGTCTCGTTGTGACGGCTTGTAGCATGGTGGCCAGAAGCGGAGGGCACCGATGCACAACGGGAATGACGGCGGCTCCCTTGAGGAGGCCACGAGGGAGTTCACGAAAGCAAGCCCACGGCTCTTTGGCATCGCCTATCGGGTGCTCGGCAGCGCTGTGGAAGCCGAGGACGTTGTCCAGGAGGCGTGGCTCCGGTGGCAGAACACCGACCGCAGGACCATCCGCGAGCCGGCAGCGTTCCTGGCGACAGTCACGACTCGTCTGGCGATCAACCTGAGTCAGTCGGCACGGATGCGACGCGAATCGTATATCGGACCCTGGCTTCCTGATCCGCTCGATACGGCTGCGGACCCGCAGGTGGGCGCAGAGCGCGCTGAGGCACTCGATCTGGCGGTCCTCTTCCTCCTGGAGAAGCTGAACGCTGTAGAGCGAGCAGCCTACGTTCTGAGGGAGGCCTTCGAGTACTCCTACAAGGAGATCGCGGCCATCTTGGAGACGAGTGAGGGCAATACGCGCCAACTGGTGAGCCGGGCGCGTAAGCACCTGTCCTCAGAGCGCAGGGAGCCGGTGAGCTCGGATGCCCACAGACGCCTCTTGGAAGTGTTTCTCGCTGCGGCTCAAAACGGCGATCTGAGGGGCCTTGAGGAAGTGCTCACTACAGATGTTGTCAGCTACGCCGATGGCGGTGGGGTCCGCGGCGCGTCCAGGATTCCGGTCTTCGGCAAAGAGCATGTGTCCAAGTACCTCGTCGCCTTCGCGCCACGTTTCTGGCATGAGACGGAGGTGCACTGGGTCGAGGTCAACGGCAGGCCGGCTGTCCTCATTTCTGCGGATGGAAAGCCGATGGCGCTGCTGTGCGTGGATGCGTCGGACCGCGGCATCGAGCGGATCATGTGGGTGCTGAACCCGGACAAGCTCAACCGCTACGTCACGTCACCGATCGGCTAGGTCGTGTCCGCAAAGCGGTTGGGTCGTCGGTCTGTTCGTGGTGCGTCGTCACGAGCTGGCTGATCTGGTCACCTCGAGCCGAAACTGTTTCTGGTCTACCCCTTGGATTGGCTACCGTCCCTTTTCCCAGAGACACGGGGCGTTTGCAGTGTCCATCGGCGCTTTTGAGGTCATCTGGCGAATCTTGAGTACCGCGTTTCTGGCCAAGATGCTCGAGTTCGCACCTATAGAGACCAGACAGCGGCTCCAGGTGTGACAGACCCGTGTGTGTCACACCCGAAAGCGCGGGCCGGTCAAAGCGAGTAGCACGACGGCATGAGTCGCAGCCGTCCGCCGCTCGCCCAGGAGGAATCCGATGAACGCACGCATCGTGTCAGTGGCTGAGGGTCCCCGCCTGTCTCGGTCCATCTCAGTCGGTCCCCATAGGCTGACCGCTGACGAGCCCCAGCCCATCAGCACAGACATGGGGCCGACCCCCGGCGAACTCCTGCTTGCTGCACTCGGGGCGTGTACGTCGATGACCGTCCGGGCCTTCGCCGACCGGCATGGTTGGCCGCTCGACCAGGTAGACGTCTCGGTACGGTTCGATGAGCAGGGGCAGATTGTCAAGGATCTCCGGCTGACCGGAGAGCTGGAGGCTGCCCACTTCAAGCAGCTCTTCACCATTGCGGGGCACTGTCCCGTGCACCGGCTTCTCGCCAAGGAAGCCTCGATCATCACGGTGCCCACTGTCGTGGCGAAACAGGCGGCACGTGATCTTCAGAATTGAGGAACATTGTGGACAACTTCGTGATCATTGGGGGTGGTCTGGCAGCAGGCAAGGCCGCCGAAGCGCTCCGGAAGCATGGCCACTCCGGCCCGCTCACCATCATCGGCGACGAGAGTGAGAGGCCCTACATTCGGCCCCCATTGTCCAAGGGATACCTCCTGGGCAAAGAGAATCGTGATTCGATCTTCGTTCATCCCGGCGATTGGTACCGAGAGAACAATGTCGAGCTGCGACTCGGCACGCGTGCACGTTCTGTGGACCCTCGGGCACGGTCGGTCGAGCTGCACGACGGCACTCACATTCCTTACGCCAAGCTTCTGCTGGCAACAGGGTCGTCGCCGCGTCGCCTGACCATCCCGGGTGCGGAGCTGGACGGCGTGCTGTACCTGCGTCGCGTCGGGGACAGTGAGCGGCTCAGATCCGCTTTCCAGGCGGGAGCGAAGGTTGTCGTGGTGGGTGCGGGCTGGATCGGCCTGGAGACGGCGGCTGCCGCCCGCATCGCCGGCGCCGAGGTGACCGTTCTCGAGCATTCGGACCTCCCTCTGCTCAAGGTGCTCGGCCGTGAGGCAGCCGAGGTATTCGCCGCGCTGCATACGGACCACGGGGTCAACCTGCTCCCCAACGTGGAGCTGGACTCCATCACTGGCAACCAGGGGCGCGTGAGCGGAGTACAGCTTGCGGACGGCCGGCACCTCGCGGCGGACACCGTGGTGGTGGGTATCGGCATCACTCCCAATGTCCGGCTTGCTGACGAGGCCGGGCTGAATGTGCAAAACGGGATCGTTACGGACGAACATCTGCAGACTTCGGTCGCGCACATCTACGCGGCGGGCGACGTCGCGAACGCCTACCATCCGCTGTACGGTCGCCATCTCCGCGTCGAGCACTGGTTCAACGCGCTGCATCAGCCGGAGGTCGCCGCCCTCAGCATGCTCGGCGGCAACGCCTCCTACGTCCGGCAGCCGTACTTCTACACCGATCAGTACGACCTGGGTATGGAGTACACCGGCTATACGGAACCCGGCGGCTACGACCGCGTCGTCTTTCGCGGTGACCCCTCCAAGCGCCAGTTCGTCGCCTTCTGGATGGCCGGCCGGCGCGTTGTGGCAGGCATGAGCGTCAACGTCTGGGGTGTCATCGATCCGATCCGCTCCCTCATCTCTGCAGGCTCGGACATCGATGACACACTGCTCGCCGACCCGGACATCCCGCTGGATCAGCTGACCCCTGACAGCGCCGAACTCCGGTGAACACTGCCACAGGCACGCTCGGGCATGCCCTGCCGCTGCCGCAGACCGCTGCGTGACCGCACTTGTGTGGAGACAGCAAACAACCGTGTCACAGTTTTGGATGCGCCGTGGTCGTAGTAGGTGACACCTGAGGCGATCGGAGTTGACCGTGGCTGTCACTGAACAACGAATTTCCACCATGGTGCTGGTGATCGGCACCGGAGGAGCTGGGCTACGCGCAGCGATCGAGCTGGCCGAAGCCGGTACGGACGTCCTCACGGTCGGGAAGCGGGCCAAGGACGACGCCCATACGGCGCTCGCCGCCGGAGGGATCAACGCGGCGCTGGCCACGATGGATCCGCAGGACAGCTGGCAGCAACATGCGGCCGACACCCTCAAGGAGAGTTACCTGCTCGCCGACCCTCGTACCGTCCAGATCGTCACCCAGGGCGCAGCCCGGGGAATCGACGATCTGGAACGGTACGGTATGGCGTTCGCGAGGGAAGAGGACGGCCGTATATCCCAGCGCTTTTTCGGCGCCCACAAGTTCCGGCGCACGGCCTTCGCGGGCGACTACACGGGACTTGAGATCCAGCGCACGCTCCTCCGACGTGCGGAACAGCTGAACATCCCCGTGCTCGACAGTGTCTACATCACACGGCTCCTGGTCCACGACGGCGCGGTCTTCGGCGCTTACGGCTTCAATCTGGCCGATGGCACGCGCTATGTGATCCATGCGGACGCTGTCATCCTCGCCGCGGGTGGTCACACGCGCATCTGGCGTCGCACGTCATCGCGGCGGGACGAGAATACCGGAGACTCCTTCCGGTTGGCTGTCGAGGCGGGGGCTCGACTGCGCGACGCCGAGCTGGTGCAGTTCCATCCCTCGGGAATCATCGAACCGGAGAACGCAGCGGGCACACTCGTCAGCGAAGCCGCCCGGGGTGAAGGCGGAATTCTGCGCAACGCGCTCGGCGAGCGGTTCATGGCCAGGTACGACCCTGAGCGTATGGAGCTGTCCACACGCGACCGGGTGGCTCTGGCCTCTTACACGGAGATCAAGGAGGGACGCGGGACTCCCAAGGGCGGTGTCTGGCTTGATGTGTCGCATCTTCCTCGTCAGACGATCATGACGCGGCTTCCTCGCGTGTACCAGACGCTTCTGGATCTTCAGATGCTGGACATCACCCGCGAGCCGATCGAGATCGCGCCGACTGCGCACTACTCGATGGGCGGGGTCTGGGTGAATCCCAAGGACCACAGCACCGACGTGCGAGGCCTCTACGCTATCGGTGAGGCTTCGAGCGGTCTGCACGGCGCCAACCGCCTCGGCGGGAACAGTCTCATCGAACTCCTGGTCTTCGGCCGGCTCACCGGCCGGGCCGCCGCGGCCTACTCGCGGTCTCTGACCGCGCAGCCTCGATCAGCCTCGGCCATCGCCGAGGCACGGGAGGAGATCGACACTCTGCTGGCGGCGGATGGCCCGGAGAATGTTCGTGCCCTGCAGCGAGCCATCCGCGACACCATGACCGAACACGCGGGAGTGGTACGCAACGAAGAGGGTCTGCGCGCCGGGCTTGCCGAACTCTCCGTCATCGAGAAGAGGATGGAGTCCGTCGGCGTTCACCCCGACATCGCCGGCTATCAGGACCTGGCCCATGCCTTCGACCTGAAGTCTGCTGCCCTTGCGTCCCGAGCAACCCTCGAGGCGGCTCTGGAGCGTCGCGAGACGCGTGGCTGCCACAACCGCAGCGACTACCCCGATCTGGATCCCGACCTTCAGGTCAATCTCGTCTGGTCCCCGACAACGGGAGTCAGCCGAGAGAGCATTCCGGCGATCCCGGAGGAGATCACCTCTCTGATGGAAGAGGTCTCGACCGATGGGAAGCTCGCCGAGTGAGCTGCCGGCCTGAACCCGTGCACTCGAGACGAACAGCTTGTCACAACTAGAGCAGTTCCCCTGTCTCTTTACCAGAGAAAGAAACCGGCGTTCGCAGGAGTCCCGTGTGGGACGCGTAGACGCCGACAGCCCCCTGAGAGGAATCTGTTATGAAGGTCGTAGTGATCGGTGGCACGGGGCTCATCGGCTCGAAGGTGGTCGCCAGGCTCAGCGAGCACGGCCACGAGGCCGTGGCCGCCGCGCCCAACACCGGCGTCAACACCCTGACGGGTGAGGGGCTCGCAGAAGTGCTGCAGGGAGCATCTGTCGTCATCGACGTCTCCAACTCCCCTTCGTTCGAGGAGAGGGCCGTCATGGACTTCTTCCACACGTGCACGACCAACCTGCTCGAGGCGGAGGCCCAAGCCGGCGTGACGCACCATCTGGCCCTGTCCGTCGTGGGTACGGAGCGCCTCCAGGGCAGCGCCTACTTCAGGGCCAAGCAGGCCCAGGAGAAGCTGATCAAGGAGTCGGGCCTCCCCTACTCCATCGTTCACTCCACCCAGTTCTTCGAGTTCATCAAGGCCATCGCCGCCGAGGCCACCGACGGCGACACCGTGCGCCTGTCCCCCGCCAAGTTCCAGCCCATCGCCTCTGACGATGTAGCCGCCGTTGTCGGCCGTACCGCGGTGGGCACCCCCGTCAACGGTGTGGTGGAGGTCGCGGGTCCCGAGGCGTTCCAGCTCGACGAGCTGATCCGCAAGGGGCTGGCGGCCAAGAACGACCCCCGCACTGTGGTCACCGACGAACACGCGACGTACTTCGGCACCGAGCTGAAGGAGTCGACCCTCCTGCCGGGACCGGACGCCATCATCGCCAAGACCAGGTTCGCCGACTGGATCGCGCAGCAGGGCTGACGTCCTCGGCGGTGGCCCCTGCCCGTCGGAGGGCAGTCGGCAGGGGCCACCCGCCCTCCACAGCATTCATTTATCTCCTCGCCAACACCGTTGCACGAAAGAATTGTCCGGCCATGTTCAACCGAAAGAGCTTCACGCTGCTGTCGATGCCGCCGCGCAATGGACTGTCCGGCCTTTACACCATCGACAGAACGCGTAGCACCGTAGGATTCTCCGTCCACCACGCCATGGCCTCCCATGCCCAGGGCGAGTTCACGGAGTTCGAAGGTCTCATCAAGATCGGCGGAAACCGCAGCCGGTCCGAGGCTTATCTCAGTGTTCAAACCTACAGTGCCGAAACCGGATCCCCTTCACTCAACGCACAGGTCAGCGGGGCCGAATTTCTCGATGCTACAACGTTTCCTCTGATGAGTTTCCGGTCGAATGGCTACCTCGACACGCGGGCCGAGCGTCTCCGGCTTTCCGGCTTCTTCAGGATTAAGGACATCGAGTTGCCAGTTCCCGTCGACCTGGCATTCGTGGAAGCAAGTCATGACAAACGGGGTCAGGAGCGTGTGAATTTCGAGGGCACGGTTGACCTGCTGTCATCCGACTGGGGACTTGACTGGGCCACGAGCCCGCTCAGCTACAAGATGAGGCTGCGCCTCGGGATCTCCGCAGTACGACTCGATCCAGCCCGGGCTGCCTGAGAGGTCATGGTCGAGGCTGGCGGTCAGGCTCTCTTCACAGCCACGCTCGACGAGCTGCATACCAGGCGAGCTGCATGCGCGTCTCCGCGTCGGCCAGTTCCATCATGCGCTGGATATGGCGTTGGACTGTGCGCCGGCTCAGTCCGAGCTGGGATGCGATGGCCTTGTCGGTCACTCCGGCCACCAGCAAAGACAGCAGCTTTTGGTCGACAGGGCTGAGTGGGGAGGGCGACCCGGCCTCGCCGTTTTCTCCAGCCTGATCGCTGCCGTCCAAGCGCAAGGGGACCGCGTCCTGCCAGTAGCGCTCGAAGAGAGCGATCAACGCGCTCAGAAGATTGCTGTCTCTGACCAGTGCAGTGGTGGGCTCGCTCGGGCTTCCCGCGGGGCCGCCCGGCACGAGCGGGAAGAGGGCGACGGATCGGTCGGCGATGGCGAGCCGCAGCGGAAGGTGCGGGGCCGACCGGGCGACTTCGCCGGCTCGCATCCCTGCTACGACGTTGTCCACGGCACCTTCGTCATCGAAGAACGCCGTCTCATAAAGCGCGCGGTAGCGGACGCCACGCGCGAGCGCTTCGAACTCTTCCGCATTGCTGCCTGAGGGCATGGCCACGTAGTGGGCCTTGCAGAACCAGAGCATCTCGTGCTGGGCGCTGTTTTGGATCTGCCGTAGTTGCTGACGCAGTGCCTCCGCTCCGGTGATGACCTCCAGGAGCTGGCTCGCGTCGTGCCGGCGCCGTGTCTCCTGGTAGGCCTCGATCAGTTGGGCTGCCTCGATTCTCGCGAGATCCAGTGCTTCGGCGCTCCGTTTCAGTCGGGGCAGCAGGGCCACGTCAGGAGGAGCAGCGCTGAAGTGACGTGGTGTTTCGTCGGTGTGACTGGCCAGGCCGGTCGCGATGAGCACATCGAGGGTCCGTGCCGCTTTCTCTTGGGAAAGGCCCGTCCGCAGTGCGACGTCTTTGGCGCTTACGCGCCCGGACAGGACGAGTAGGCGGTAGACGGCTTCTTCTGCCGGTGACATGCCGGCGACTTCCAGAGAAACGGCCGCCCTCCCCAGAACCCAGCGGCTGCGACAGTTGAAGACTGTACTACAACATGTGATCCGGTGGGGCGGGCGAGGGCAGGTGCCGCTGCCCACCCCACCGATCCATGTCAGTTACGCACCGAGTAGGCGCGTTGCACCGTCTGCCTCACGACGCTCCCATCGGCGGCAGTGGCTGTGAACCGCAGGCTCACGTACGCGCTTCCGCGTACGGACGACCGTCCGACTTGGGCGTCGAAGGCGTTGCGGCCGTGGCCGCGTACCGTCGCTTGCGCCCAGGTCCTGCCGTCGTTGTACGAGGCCTCGACTCGTACAACGACGCCACGCGGAACCGGCAGCCCATCCTGGGCACGGACCTTCACACCGATCGTGGTTGTTCGCGCGGACCGGACGGTGTTGTGGGCATCGACTGGTACGTCGTAGTCGAGTTGAAGCAAGGAGAGGGGCGTGGCCTGGGTCGTCCGACCCGAGCGGAAGGACCAGGAGGTGGTGGTGGCCGTGCCGTACTTCCAGTCTTTCGAAGTCCGCGACGTGGTCAGCTCCAGGCGGTACGTCGCGGGGGCCGCAGGCACTTCCACATCCGTCCAGGCTCCGCCGATCTCCCCGACCTTCACGCCGTCCCGGTAGAGCTGGGCGGTTGCGCTGTCACCGACCGCATACGCGGCGGAGGTTCCGATACCTCCGTCTCCGAGCACCAGCAGGCGGGACCAGTGACCGTTCTGCGAATCAGTGAACTCTGGTACGCGCAGGCGAAGTTGATCGCCCTCGCGTACGGTCGGCGTCTGGAAGTGGGCCGGGATGGACGGTCGGACGACGGCTCCTTGCCAGGTCTCTTGTGCATGCGTGCCGGGCTTGTAGGTGCGCGGTGTGTCCTGTAGGCCGACCACAAGCGGCACGTCGATGTCGTACGTCGTGGTGTGGTGCACGAGGTGCTGCCAACTGGTGTCGTCCGCGCTGATGTATTCGGTCCGCCTGAACCCGGTCGGTGTGAAGCGGGTGTACTGGAGCCAGGCCGTGTCCTGATAGGGGCGCCTGCCGAAGCGCTGTTCACTGGCCCAGCCGCTGCCTCCGTTGTCGGCGTAGGTGGTGTTGACAACAGCGCTGTTCCTCTCAGAAACGGTGTATTCCACGTGCTGGGGAATGCGCTGTTTCGACACCTGCATGACGTCATAGAGGTAAGGGCTTGCGGCCGTACCGGAGAACGTGACCGTGGTCGGGTGGGCACGGGCCCGTGCGACTAGCTGTGCGCCGTCGCTCGCACCGACGCGAACGGTAGGAAGGGCCCATCGGTCGCCGTTGGGCGACCAGCGTGTCCAGCCGCTGTCGGTGAAGTGCACCAGCATGAGTACACGGACTCCGGCATCGGCTGCCTTCTGGGCCAGCTCCTTCTCATCGACGCTGCTGTTGTTGGTGACGAGGGCCAGGCGGCCGCGGGCGTGGGTGAAAGAGGGGCGGGCAGCGTCGCCTGCTTCCACCGCCCTCAGCGTCGCCCCGCGGTCCCCCAACAGGGGCGACGCCGGCATGTAGCAGGCGTCCGGGGCGGACTGGGTTCCGGGCACTCTCAAGGTGAGGAGCGGCGCGACGAGCTGCCACCGGGAGGCGAACTCGAACGTTCCCTTCGTCACGGTGTCGGTCGGGCTGATGTACAACCGTTTGGCGACGTCGAAATACATGGTGCCCGCGGTCAGGCTCTGGCCGTCGAGCTGTCGGTGGGTCTGGTAGCTCAGGATGCCGCGTTGCTCCGCCGGCTTCGGTGTGTGAATGGTGACCGGGGTGGTGTGCCGCGCGTCGAGTGTGACGGTCCTGTCTTTGGTGACCTCGACCTGGGGCAGGACGACCTGGCGCAGCTCGTCGCCGTCGCGGGCTTTGTCGACGGTGGCGTAGTCCAGCTGGTAGACGCCTTCCTCGACTTCGGTGGCAGCGTTGTCGGGATCTGTGTAGCCGACGAATCCGTCGGCGCCCCAGATGGTGGGAAGGGCCGGGACGCGCTTGCCGTCCTTGTCGTACGTCTTGAGGGTGATCCGGTGCACCGGACCGTGGACGACCAGGCTGAGTGTGGTGTGTACGGCGGTTTTCCCGTCCGCAGTGGTCGCAGTGACGTAGCCGGAGTATTTGCCCTGCCGGGCCTTGGCGGGATCGACGGTGAGTGGAACCTTAACTGTGCTGTGAGCGGGAACGCGCACGGAGGTGGAATGAAGTCGCACCGATCCCTCCGCCGGAGTCGTGCCGCCCGGGGTTGCCAGCCGCAGGGTGAGCGCCAGCGTGATGTCGGCTTGTGAGCGGTTCGTGTAGCGAAGGGGGACCGTACGGGCGTCTCCGGAGCCGGTCTCGAAGGAGCCCAGCGCGACGCCACCGGTGGCCGTCACCGGGCTCAGTACCGCGGCGGGCAGGTCGATTCGGCCCCCGCCCTGCTCGCTGGGCTTCTGTCCTGTGACCGTGTGGGCTGTGCTGGTCAGGGCATCCTTGAGTCGGGAACCCGTCCAGTCGGGGTGGCGTTGGGCGAGAAGTGCGGCGGCGCCTGCAACATGGGGGGTGGCCATGGACGTGCCTGAGGCTGCTACGTAGTTCGCGTCGACCGGGTGGCCCATCGTGGTCCCCGCGGCCCGGGCCGCAACGATGGCGACGCCGGGCGCTGTCACATCGGGTTTGACGGCGCCGTCGCCCAGGCGGGGGCCGCGGCTGGAGAATGCGGCAAGGGAGTCGTCCCGGTCCACTGCGCCGACCGTGAGAGCGGCGTCCGCTGCCCCCGGGGAGTTGATGCTGCCCGATCCCCGCTCGCCGCTGTTGCCTGCGGCGACTACGAACAGAGCGCCCGTGCGCTCACTGAGTTCGTTCACTGCGAGGCTCATCGGGTCCGTGCCGTCGGTGGCCTCGTCTGAGCCAAGGCTCATGTTGACGACCTGGGCGCCCTGTGCCGTGGCCCACTCCATGCCGGCGATGACCTGGGACTCGCTGCCGAACCCGTCGTCGCCAAGGACCTTGCCGACCAGCAACTGGGCAGCGGGGGCCACGCCCTTGCGCGTCCCGCCGGAGGCAGCCCCCGTGCCGCCGACGATCGACGCGACATGGGTTCCGTGACCGAAGACGTCGTTGGTGTCGGGGCTGCCGGAGAAGTTCGCAGCCTCGGCGATCCTCCCTTTCAGGTCCGGGTGAGTTTGGTCCACCCCGGTGTCCAGCACTGCGAC
This sequence comes from Streptomyces antibioticus, assembly GCF_002019855.1. NCBI lineage: Bacteria > Bacillati > Actinomycetota > Actinomycetes > Kitasatosporales > Streptomycetaceae > Streptomyces > Streptomyces antibioticus. The sequence goes on from NZ_CM007717.1 coordinate 70,640, forward strand.
TTTGACACCTTCACCGTGGTAGCCGGCCTCCCACACCGCCGGTGCGCCGATCTGGGCTGTGCTGCGGTCCAGCGCGGCGTTCACCCGGCTGTCGAGCCACACCCGAGGAGTCGCCTTGAGTTCCGAGGAACTCATCTGGCTGTCGTTGCCGCTGAGTTCCTTCCAGAACGTGCCGAGACGGCTCTCGGGCACCCGGACCGACTGAGCGCCGATGCTGTCGAGCCGAAGGGGCGGCGAACCGTCTGCGGTGAGTGACGTCAGCCGTCGGAACACGGAGGTTCCTACCCCGTCCGGCTGTTGCACGATGAGTGGAAGTTCGCTGGTGTGGGCGGAGTCGTAGTGCTGGGCCACGAGAGCCGTCACGTCGAAGAGGTTCCGGTCGAGCCGGCCGGCTGCGACCAGGTTGTCGGCATCGGACGGGACTACCGTCAGGTGCCCGTTCTCTTCGAAGGTCCGGAAGAGGATGTGCCGCCGTCCTGGACCAGGCTGGACCGACGCGACGTGCTTCCCGTTGGCCGACGTATCGATGGTCACACTGTCGCCGGTGACCAGGCGTACCGTCGCACCACTAACCGGCTTGGCCGTCATCTTGCCGGATCCGGCATCGTCAGCGCGGGCGGACGCCGGTGTCACAACGCCTGCCATCAGCGCGAGCCCGGCCGATATTGCCGCCATCAGGCGGATCCGTCTCATCAGTCTCGTGCCTTTCCTCGAACGCGGTGAGCTGTTCACGCGGTTGTCAGGATCCGGTTCTCGCGAGCCGAGTGTCACGGGATTCCACTGGCACAGGTGTGACATGTCGCAACGGCGCCACACACTCCCGGCGGAGCCGGCCGGGAACGGGGCAGCCGCGCCCTGCCCCCGGGGACGGTGTCGGACGGTGGGCGGTTCGATCTCGAGTTTGACCAGGCGTTCCAGCTTGGCGCGGGTGCCAAAGCTGGTCGACGTTGACGACGACAGCGTCGGTCTCGTGCGTCACCGCGGGGTGGTTCCGGGTCAAGCCCACGATGTCTCTGCGCAGGAGACGACTGTCACAAACGAGCTGGCAACACAGTCAAGTAGAGAAAGGGCAAAGAGTACAAAAATAACCGATTTAGACGGCGCGCCGAGCACCGACACGATCGTCCGATTCGGAACGGAGATGAACAGTCATGATGCTTCTTTCGGACGGAGACACTCTGCAGGGCATGTCCCCCACAAGCTCTCCTGTCGCCGAGAGTCCCTCGGCGCGCCAACCCCACTCCGACGACCGACATGGTTGCGGTGCACCATCCCATGCCGCTTTCCGCTTCGCGAATGAGGTCAAGTGGCTGATAGGCCTCCGGTTTCACAACGCCGGGCATCGACCTGTCTGGATGTACTACGTGGTAGACGAGGCCCTTGACAGGACTGAGGCTGTGCATGTGGCCATCGGGCGTGGCTATCGCGACTCCACACGAGTAGTCGGGGCCGGTTGCCATGGCGAGCTTGGTCAAGTTGAGGTCCAGCAGATAGTCCGAGACCCGCTCGGCCAGATCAGGCTGACCCGTCCTTCCTGACATGGGGTCGAGCCGGATCTTTCCCGCTCATTCTTCGTGATGACCTCCAGGTCGCGCCCTCACCTCCGTTAACAGGCACTAACAAAAGCTGCTGATCATATGCCTGTGGGCTTGTCCGCTCGCTGGTCTGGTCGTGGGGAAACGTCAGTCGCGGCCGTGGATCTTGTCGGATGAACTGTGATCACTCATTGCAACGTTGTTGCCCGTGCTGACGCCGAAGCCGGTCGAGGGCAGACCCCGAGTGCCGGACCGGCAAGCTACGGGCGGGATCCTCTTCGTCCTGCACACAGACGTCCATTGGGATTACCTGCCCCAGGAGCTGGGATTTGGGTCAGGCATGACGTGCTGGCGGCGCCCGGCCACTGGCCACCTGGAACGAGGCCGGCGGCTGGGACCAACTGCCCGTGCTGCTGGAGAAGCCGCGGGTCGCAGGACCATCTGGACTGGTCTCGGGCCGTGATCGACGCATCCCACGTCAGGGCCGCTCGCCGGAGTCGAAAGTCGAAAGCGGACCCAGCCCGGTCGACCGAGCACGTCCGGGCAGCAAGCACCACCTCATCGTCGACGGGCAGGGCATCCCGCTCGCAGTGTCGTTGACCGGCGGGAACCACAACGACGTCACCCACCCTGACGCGTTGCCGGCCCACCGCGGCTACGACCACGACAAGTACCGGCGCCTGCCCCCGGGCCCGCGGGATCCGACCGGTGATCGCGAAGCGCGGCAATCCCCACGGCACCGGCCTGGGCATCTTCGCTACGTCGTCGAGCGCACGATCGCCTGGCTTCACGACTTCCGCCGTGTGCGCATCCGCTGGGAACGCCGTGACGACATCCATGAAGCATTCCTCGGACTCGCCGTCTGCCGATCACCCATCGCCACGTCCAACGGCTTTGTCAGGAACAGGATGGCCGGCCCGCATCGACACGAGTGCTGGTCGGCGGCGCTGGCTCGCTCTGGCTTTGACGCCGATCGGGGGTCCACTGGACGGAACCTGGACCGCCGGAGACTCCGTTTCCAGCAACGTCCGGAAGACTGCCGCCAGGGGTGGGGCAGCGTCCCTGGCTGCCCCACCCCTGGCTGTTCCAGTCGATCAGCGCACTGAGTGAGCCGCCGACTCGATGATGCCGGCGACGTCCTTGGGATGGGACACGCTCACGGCATGCGAGGCGCGAACCTTGACGACGTGCGCCTTGGCCCGCTCAGCCATGAACTCCTGCACCTTCGGCGGGATGTTCAGGTCCTGCGTGGCCACCAGGACCCACGACGGAATGGTCTTCCACGCGGGCTCAGAAGCACCCTCTTCGAGCGCGGCATTGGTCACCGGCCTCTGGGTGACCGCCATCAGGTCCGTCGTACTCTTGGGAACATCGGCGGCGAACTGGTGGTGGAACTTGCTCGGCTCGATGTACAGGTCGGCGCCCTTCTTTCCATCCGGCTGTGTGATCGGGACCGGACGAAGAGCGTCGCCAAGGGTGCTGCCCGGGAACTTGCCCGACAGCTCGACCGCGCTCTCCCCCTTCTCCGGAAGGAAGGCGGCCACGTAGACGAGCGCCTTGACGTTGTCGGCGCCCTTGGCGGCGTTGCTGATGACGGATCCGCCATAGGAGTGGCCGGCGAGCACAACGGGGCCGTCGATGCTTGCCAGCAGCTCCTTGAGGTAGGCAGCGTCACTGCTGAGGCCGCGCAGCGGGTTGGCCGGGGCGATCACCGGATAGCCTTCGTGCTTCAGCTTGGCGATGACACCGTTCCAGCTCGTGGAGTCGGCGAAGGCACCGTGCACGAGGACGACCGTCGGCTTGCGGTGCTGCGGGGAGGGGGCCTTGCCGGCGCTGGCCGGTCCGACGGACGCGGCGAAGAGCGCGGCGGCCACGGTAGCGGTGGCCATGAGAGTCATAGGAGTGCGGGCACGTCGGGAAAGCGAACGACGGTTCATGGTGGGCCTTTCGAGGCTGTGTTGTCTTCTGTGTCCGTGTTGCTGGGTGGTCACGGCTGCGGCAGATCCCTGTCGCACTTCGGGGAGCGCGCCGCAGTCGGCAGGGGTCGGCGCGAGTGCGGTGATGGGGTTTTCTAGTTGCCGTGCAGGACGGTGCGCAGCGTGTGGATGGCCTGCTCCATCGCAACCGTTGTGGCCTGGGTGGGACGCACGGGGTTGAGCATCATGAAGTCGTGCAAGGTTCCGTTGATGCGAATGCTCGTGGTGGGTACGCCCGCCTGGGTGAGCTTGCGGGCGTAGGCTTCGCCCTCGTCCCGCAGCACGTCGTTGTCGTCGACGATGACGAGGGCGGGCGGGAGACCTTGCAGTTCGCCCAGGGTCGCCCGCAGCGGTGAGGCGGTGATTTCCGCGCGCTGGGCGGAGTCGGTCGTGTAGCAGTCCCAGAACCAGGCCATGGCCTTCGCGGTGAGGTAGGGGCCGTCGGCGAACTCCCGGTAGCTGTCGGTGTTCTGGGCTGCATCGGTGACGGGGTAGTACAGCGATTGGTGGATGAAGTTCACATCACCGCGCTGTTTGGCCATGAGGGTGAGAGCGGCGGTCATGTTCCCACCGACGGAGTCGCCGGCCACGGCGAGGCGGGAGGGGTCGAGCCCTTCCTCGGCGCCGTTCGTGGTGATCCATCGGGCGGTTGCGTACGCCTGCTCGATGGCGACGGGGTACTTGGCCTCCGGTGAACGGGAATACTCGACGAACACGAGGGCGGCGTTCGCTCCGACAGCGAGTTCGCGTACCAGCCGGTCGTGGGTCCCGGCGTTGCCGATGACCCAGCCGCCTCCGTGCACGTAGAGGACCACGGGCAGTGGGCTCCGCGTGCTGGCGGGCTTGACGATGCGTACAGGTACGTCACCGACCTCGGCGGGCACAGTAATCCACTTCTCGTCCACTTCGAGCTTGTCGACCGGGGCGGCCTGGATGTCGTCCAGGATCTTGCGGGCTCTTTCGGGGCCGAGTTCGTACAGAAAGGGCGGGTGAGACGTCGCGTCCGCGATTTCTTGGGCTGCGGACTCAAGAACGGGTTTGGTCATCAGTGTGCTCCTCGCCTTCGCAGGCTTCCTGCCTGCTCCGACACAAATGACAGGGCACGAGCTGAAGGTGTGACATGAGGACGCAAGAAGATGTGAAGGACCAGGTTCACCAGTAGAGGCCCTGCCAGGGCAGATGCCGGCGTTACTGCCTCACGGGCCTGCGGTGGTCGGGGCTGCCTGATCAAGTTCGGCGAGTGCAGACTTCAGTTCGGTGCGCCGCTTGATACCGAGCTTCGTGAACACCTTGCGCAAGTGGTACTCGGCCGTGTGGGCGCTGATGAAAAGTCGGGCGCCGATGTCCCGATTGGTGAGCCCTTCCCGGGCTAGGCGCGCCACGTTGAGTTCCTGGCTGGTGAGCTGTGCCACCGAGCCCTGCGCGGGCACACGCAGAGTCTCGCCACTCACGCGCATCTCGTCTGCAGCCCGTTGGGCAAAAGCGTTCAGGCCGCATTTCGACAGGACATCGTGTGCGATACGGACCTTTTCGAGGGCTTCGGTGTGTCGGCCTTCGCGGTTCAAAAATTCGCCGTACAGCAAGTGACAGCGTCCCACCATAATCGGGATCCGCTCGTTCTCGAAGCGTTCGATGGCGTCCAGATAGAGCGCCTGTGCTTCGTCCTTTTCACGGAGCTGTGCTTCTGCCATCGCCGACACGGCCGATGCCCAGTTCGTTCCCACTGGCCGGGTGACGCCGTCGAGCTTCTTGTACGCGTGCTCGGCGAGCGCAAAGTCGCCCGTGTGGGCAGCCGCCTCCACGAGTTCGAGGAGAGTGCGCATGGCGTGGTTCAGCTCGTGTGTGTAGGGGAGCTCTCGGCTGCCACTGGTCACTGCGTCTTTGAAGCGACCGAGGCCGTTGTAGCAGATGGCTTCGGCGAAGTTCGTAGCGCTCACTCCGTATCCCTCGCCACGTGCCTGAGCATCGGCTCGGATTTTCTCGGCCCAGCGTTCCATTTCACTGCTGCGGCCTCGGTAGGCGGCAAGGAACATGCGCCCGTACTGCGGTAGCGGATGGCCGGTGACTTCCTTCAGTGCGTCGATCTCGTCGCAGGAGGCTTCGGCTGCGTCCAGATCTCCGTCGACGGTCTGCGCCAGCATCAGGAGGCTGAGGGCGATCGGAAGCACGGTGACAATGCCCTCGGCGCGGGCGATGTCGACCTGTCGGTCGGCGAGGGCGCGAAGCGCTTGGGCGTCCCAGAGGTCCTGTGCGGCGCGGGAGGCGAACCACATCCAGTGCAGCCCGAGTGCGTCGGGTGCCTGGTCGAGGAAGGCACGTTGTGCACGACGCAAGGTTGCGAGGGCGGCTTTTTGTCCTTTTGCGGCAAGGAGCGCCTGGCCGCGGAGGATCAGATCGCGTGCATTGCCGGAGTCTTCAGCACCGGTCGCTTGGAGGATGGCGTTGGAGACTGTGGCTACCTGTTCGGCGTCCGCGAGGCGGCCGCCGTAGATTGCTGCCGCGAGTGCCTCGATGTACGTGTCGCGGGCGAGCACGGGGTCGAGGGTTTCGAGCCCTTGGGCTGCGGCGAGCAGTTCCTGCGGGCCGCTGCTGTCACGTCGAAGCGCGTATCCCGCCCGGGCTCGCAGGCGGGCCACGAGCGCGTCCTGCAGGGCCGTGAGGGGAAGGTCGCGGGTGTTGTCGAGCAGATGAAGGGCCGCAGCGGGCGCGCCGGCGTCGTGCTTTGCTTCGGCGGCTGCGATCAGTCGCTCCCCTCGGCGCACCGGCGAGGGTGTCAGCTCGGCTGCCCGCTCGAGAAAGGCGCCTGCGGCTGCGGCACCTCCGCGGGTTCGCGCTCGTGCCGCCGAGTGTTCGAGGTCGGTGGCGACCTCTTCGTCCGGGCGAAGCGTGGCGCTGGCGCGGTGCCATGCCCTGCGGTCCGGGTCGTGCTCGGCGCTGGTGACATCTGCGAGCGCGGCGTGGACGCGGCGTCGGTCCTCCGGCGATGCCTCACGGTAAATGGCTGACCGGATGAGTGGGTGGCGGAAGCTGGCGCGGGTGCCGATGAGGAGTGCGTCGGCGTCTTTTGCCGCGTCGAAGGCTTCGGGCCCCAGTCCCAGTACCGCGCTGGCACGCCAGAGCAGTTCGGGATCGCCTGTGGGGTCTGCTGCCGCCAGCAGCAGGAGCAGTCGGGCCGGCTGCGCCAGCGGCTCGAGTTGCGCAACCAGGCTTTGCTCGATGCGCTTCTCCAGTGGCATCGAGCTGGTCAGGCTGAATCCTCCTGCGATCTCGGCTGGACTCAGGCTTCGTGGGAGTTCTCGCAGTGCGAGCGGGTTTCCCCGTGCCTCGGCGATCAGTTGGTCTCGTACGCGCCGGTCGAGGCGGCCGGGGACGGCCAGGCGCAGGAGTTCGCTCGCATCGTCGTATCCCAGGCCTTCGACGTTGAGTTGCGGGAGTCCGGCGAAGGCCTCGTCGACCTGACGCATGGCGAGGACGAGGGCGATGCCTTCCACGTCGAGGCGGCGGGCAGCGAAGGCCACAGCGCGTGCGGATGCTTCGTCGAGCCACTGTGCGTCGTCAACGATGCACAGGAGTGCCCCATCGCCTGCGGTTTCGGTGAGGAGACCGAGCAGTGCGAGCCCGACGAGGAAGGGACTGGGCGGGGAGGCCTGGCGTAGGCCCAGGGCCGCGTCGAGCGCTTCGCGTTGCGGGGCGGGCAGGCACGATGCCGAACTCATCATGTGGCCGCACATTTGCTGGAGGCCGGCGTAGGCGAGTTCCATCTCGGACTGCGATGCGATGACCCTCTCGACCCTGATGTGCTGTGTGGCGCGGTTTGCCATGTGGTCGAGAAGGGCTGTCTTGCCGACACCGGCTTCGCCGGAGAGAACGAGAGCGCCGCTGTGTCCGGCGCGAGCCCGGTTGAGCAGGCCGTCCAGTGCCAGCAACTCGCGTCGCCGTCCTCGCAACGGCGCGGCCTCGGTCACGGTGTCCGCCTTCGCCCGATTTTTGCATTGCAGGCAGTCTTCAGCGCCACGTCCTATTGAAGCACTGGCGGGATAGGGAGGGCGAGCGCGAGGAGTGGGTGCGTGTCCTCTGGCGGACGCTGGTGCCTGTCCCCCGTGGGTGTTCGCCCGGCACGGCGGTTGTGAGCGCTCTGCGTGGTCTGTGCCCCGCCGAGCGCCCGCGCGTCCCAGCCGTGCCGTCCTGCCTGGTCGCCCTTGGGGCGACCAGGCACGTAGGGCCGGCCCTGGTCCCACTACGCATGTGCCTACGGGTTCTCCAGGGCGCGATCGATGCCCCGCGAAAGCGACGTTGGTGGTGAGCCGCCCTTCCGGGTTGCTGCCCCATCGTTTTGAGGAGCCGGGCCATGAACACGTATCCGACCCAAGCCGAGGGCGATCGGGATCTGCAGGGAACGTCGGCCTGCCCTGCTCCCGATGAGCTCGGGGACGCTGTTTCGGTGTTCATCGAGGCCAGGCCCGGTCTGCTCAAGATCGCTCACCAGATCCTCGGGGACGCAGGTGATGCAGAAGACGTCATCCAGGAGACCTGGCTTCGGTGGCAGGGCACAGACCGAACGGTCGTGCTGAACCCGGCCGCGCTGCTCAGGACGACTACCGTCCGACTGGCGATCAACGTCGTCCACTCCGCTCGCAGGCGTCGGGAGTCCTCTGCCAGCCCGTGGCTTCCCGAGTCGGCCGACCCCCAGGGCACCCCCGAAGCGGTGGCCGAGCGGCAGGACGCTGTTGAGCGTGCGGTCCTCATGCTGATGGAACTGCTGACTCCGAGGCAACGTACGGCCTACCTCCTGCGCGAAGGTTTCGGTTATCCGTACGACCGGATCTCCGAGATTCTGCGGCTCAGCGTCGTCAACGCTCGGCAGCAGGTGTCGCGTGCGCAGGAGCGCCTCTCTTCAGATCGTCGCAAGCAGCCAGTGGACTCGGTCGCGCATCGGCGGCTCGTCCAGGCTTTCCTCGCGGCCGCCGAGTTCGGAGATCTTGCGCGGCTGGAGGATGTCCTCGCCTCTGAGGTCGATCTTCAGCCCGCACGGTAGATCCAGGCTGGTGGGCACCGGTCCTCATCACTCCCCCAACGCCTACGGATCTTTTCCCAGGCTCGGCGAAATGGGGCCTTGTATGCTCGCCGTGTGCGGTGCTCGCGGTGAATGAGGACAATCGCATACTCCTGCGCGGTCGGCGCAGTGAGTGTGAGGTGCTCGATCGACTCGTTTCCAGGGTAGAGGCAGGGCGGAGCGCCACACTCGTTCTGCGCGGCGAGGCCGGAATCGGAAAGTCCGCTCTGCTGGACTACCTGGCAGAGCGAGTAGCCGGGCGCGGCGTCGCTCGCGCGGCTGGCGCCGAGTCCGAAATGGAACTCCCGTTCGCCGGCCTGCACCAGTTGTGCGCCCCGTTTCTTGGAAGCCTCGAGTCCCTTCCCGCCCCACAGGCCCAGGCCCTTGCCACGGCGTTCGGGGTGAGCTCGGGTGCACCGCCGGATCGGTTCCTGGTCGGCCTGGCGGCGCTGAGTCTGTTGACCGAGAGGGCCGCCGAGGGACCACTTTTCTGCCTTGTGGACGATGCACAGTGGCTTGACCGGGTCTCCGCACAGACTCTGGTCTTCGTTGCGCGGCGTATGCTCGCCGAACCTCTCGCACTGGTGTTCGGTGTTCGCTCCGGTCAGGGACCTGGTGGATTTGCCGGCCTGCCCGAGCTGATGATCAACGGTCTGCCCGACAATGACGCCCGCACCCTCTTGGACTCGGCACTGAGGGGGCCGGTGGACGAGCGGGTCCGCGAACGCATCCTCGCCGAGGCTCGCGGGAACCCCCTTGGACTGCTGGAATTGCCCTTCGGTCCGGCTCCGACGGATCTGGATGACGAGTCCGGCCTGCCGGACCCAGGACCGGTGACCAGGCGCATCGAACGAATGTACGCCAAGCAGATCCAGTCGCTTCCCTCGGCGACCAGGCGGCTGCTGCTGGCTGCCGCGGCCGAGCCGACCGGTGACGTGAAGCTCCTCGGGCGGGCGCTGGAACAGCTCGGGGTGAGTGCGGAGGCGGCTGCTCCGGCCGTTGCGGAGAAGATGATCGACCTCAAAGTCATGGCGCGCTTTCGGCACCCGCTCCTGCGCTCCGTGGTGTACCGCTCGGCCGGACTGGCAGAGCGGCGGGAGGTCCATCGTGTGCTGGCGGCGGTGACAGACTCGGCTACGGATCCCGATCGCCGTGCCTGGCATCTCGCGCGGGCGACGATGTCTCCGGACGAGGCAATCGCCGGGGAACTGGAGAACTCGGCTGAGCGGGCTCAAGCCCGTGGCGGTGCCGCTGCTTCGGCGGCATTCCTGGCGCGGGCTGCCGTACTGACTCCTGATCCGCGTCGCAAGGCGGAACGTGCTGTGGCGGCGGCGCGAGCAAAGCTTCGGGCAGGTGCGCCGGCGGCGGCACGCGAGTTGCTGGCCATCGCTCAACGGGGCCCCCTGGACGAGTTCGGCCTCGCCCGGGTGGAGCTTTTCCAGGCGCACATCGCCTTCGCGTCGAGCCGGGGCCGTGACGCCGGTCCGCTCTTGTTGGGCGCGGCCCGGCGGCTCGTGCCCTTCGATGCCGCTCTCGCTCGTGAGACCTTCCTGGACGCGATCTCGGCTGCCATGTTCGCCGGTCGCCTCTCTGTCGGCGTCGATGCTCGGACAGTGGCGAATGTCGTGCACGAAACCCGGCCGGCAGCGGCGCAGCCACCCCGTAACGCCGACTTGCTGCTGGACGCGCTCGCCCTTCGTTTCGCCGAGGGCTACGGCGCCGCGGCCGCTGCGTCGGAAAAGGCGGTGAGTTCACTGCGTCGGGAAACCGACCCGGAGGAGGTACTGCGCTGGTCCTGGCTCGCTTCGGCGCTCGCAGCCGAGATGTGGGACGACGAAGGCTGGACGGCACTGGCGGAACGTCATGTGAAGACCGCCCGCGCTGTCGGCGCGCTGGGCGAGTTGCCCCTCGCGCTCAACTCGCTCGTTGTCGTTCAGACATGTACCGGTGAGCTGGACACGGCGGCCCTGCTTGTCGCCGAGATTCCCATCGTGCAGGACGCCGCGGGCGGCAGCCTCGTGGCGTACGGTGCGCTGACACTTTCCGCCTGGCGGGGAACGGAGGGCAAAGCCGCAGCCCTGATCCAGTCCAGCATGGACGATGCTGTGACGCGTGGTGAGGGAATCGGTGTCGCCATCGCTCAGCGGGCCAGAGCGGTGCTCTACAACGGCCTGGGCAAATATGAACGGGCATTCGATGCGGCCGTCCGTGCGAGTGCCCACGAGCACGACCTGGTCGCGGCGAGCTGGGGCTTGATCGAGTTGATCGAAGCCGGCGTGCGCAGCGGTCACCACGCAGAAGCTGCCGGTGCGCTGCTGCGGCTGACCCGGACGACAGAAGCGGCCGGTACGGATTGGGCGCTGGGAGTCCAGGCACGTTCACAGGCACTGCTGAGCGAGGGCGACGTCGCTGATCATCTGTACCGGGAAGCCATCGAGCGACTTGAGCGTACCCGGATGAGGATGGAGGCGGCCCGGGCGCACCTCTTGTACGGGGAATGGCTGCGGAGGGAGAACCGGCGTCGTGCCGCCCGCGACCATCTACAGGCGGCACACGGGCTGTTCACCCGGTTCGGTGCGGGGGCGTTCCTCGGGCGCACCAGCCGTGAGCTGGCCGCCACGGGTGAAACCGTGGCCAGGCGTACCAGAGCAACACCCAGGAGGCTCACGGCCCAGGAGACGCAGATCGCACGTCTCGCCGGTGATGGGCTGACCAATTCCGAGATCGGGGCCGAGCTGTTCCTCAGCCCCCACACCGTGGAGTGGCACCTGCGGAAGGTGTTCACCAAGCTCGACATCAGCTCCCGCAGACAACTTCGTGGCGCGCTCACCGGCGATACTCCTGCCGACCCGGATTAGACGGCCGCGTCCCGGCACGGCAGGACAGCCTCACGAACAGTGTCCCTGCGCCCGACGCAGACTCAGGAGGGGCCGTCGCTGCGCAGACGCCGCCGGCAGAGTGCCGGACGAGGGTGGGTCAACGCTCGTGCCTGCTGGTGGTCTCCTCGTACTCCTGCACGGAAGGCTTGGTGATCTGCGCGCCTTCGCCGTAGAAGAAACGGCTCAGCCTGGCGCGCAGGCGCCGGGCGAGCGTGAGCGGGGCACTGAGGCTCTCTCCGCCTTCCGGAGGGACGAACTCGATCGGCTTGTGCTGGACGTGCTGGGTGAGCAGGTGCAGTTGGTCCTGGCTGAGCGGCTCGTGGACCTCGACGTACTCGCCGTGGGGCAGTCGCCTGATGGTGCCCGTTTCTCTTCCGTGCAGCACCGTGTCACGGTCGCGGCGTTGAAGACCGAGGGCCCATCGCTTAGTGATGAAGAAGGCGACCACAGGCACGAGGAACAGACCGATGCGTACCGCCCAGGTCACCGACTCGACGGCAACGTGCAGGCGGATCGCGATGATGTCGTTCGCCGCGCCGATCAGGGCCACCAGGTAGAAGCTGATCCATGCCACACCGAGAGCCGTGCGTACCGGACGGTTACGCGGACGATCGAGGATGTGCTGTTCCCCCTCGTCCTTGGTCACCCAGGACTCGATGAACGGGTAGGCGGCCATCGCCAGGAACAGGCCGCCGGCCACCATGAGTGGGACCAGATTGTCCAGCGCCAGGGTGTGACCCCAGAGATTGACCTCCCAACCGGGCATGACCCGCAAAAGCCCGTCAGCCACACCCATATACCAGTCCGGCTGGGACCCGGCCGAGACCTGGTCCGGCCTGAAGGGACCGTACTTCCAGATCGGGTTGATCTGGGCGACCGCAGCAATGGCGAAGATGGTTCCGGAAACCAGGAAAAAGAAGCCGGCCGACTTCACTGCGCGAACCTTGAGCGGGATGCCCACAACGTTCTTGTTGGTGCGCCCTGGACCCGGATATTGCGCGTGCTTGTTGCGCCGCGCCAGCACAAAGTATGCGGCCATCAGTGCCAGCATGAAGGCCGGAATGATCAACACATGCAGAGTGTTGAAGCGTGAGATCACCTCGTTTCCAGGGAATTCACCCCCAAAAAGATACATCGAAATGTACGTTCCAACGACCGGGATCGAAAGAATCGTTCCGTTCACAACCGCGAGACCGGTCCCGGAAAGCAGGTCGTCCGGAAGGTCGTAGCCTGTGAGCCCTTCGAACATGGCGAGGATGAGGAGCAGGAATCCGATCAGCCAGCCGAGTCGGCGCGGCTTGCGGAATGCTCCCGTAAAGAAGGTACGCAACATGTGGACGAGCACGGAACCGACGAAGATCAGAGCCGCCCAGTGGTGGGCCTGTCGCACGAGAAGCCCACCACGAACGTCGAAGGAGATTTTCATCGCCGAGTTGAACGCCTCGGACACCATGTGGCCCCGCAGCGGCCCGTAGCTTCCTTGATACTGCACCATTGCTGCCGAAGGATGGAAGTGCAGGCTCAGATATACTCCGGTGACGATGAGGATCACGAAGCTGTAGAGGCAGATCTCGCCGAGCAGGAAGGACCAATGGTCCGGAAATGCTCTTCGGGCGCCTGATTTCATTCGCTCAACCACGCCCTGGGGCGCGCCGGCCCACTCAGCTACCGTCTCTCCCGCGCCTTCTGCACTCTTCTCGCCCCTCGTGCTCCTGTCACTCATGCCCCTACCACCATTCATAGAATTCACTCGCACGTTGCACTGCAACAGGCAGGAAGGAGAGCCCCGTCCATCGCCGCAACAGGGCTCAACCAGACGACTCCCATGGAGCCCGGCGCCCGTCTGGGGTGCCCCTCTCACGTCGTCGGACGTTGCACAGCCGAGGACACACCTTGTGACGCACTCGGTCGTCAGTTCAGGGCTTCGTCGCCGCACACTGCTCGTCGAATGCTTCCCCCTCTATGACCGGGGACGATCCATGGATGTGACGCCCTCGGCGCTGCGCGTCCCGGGCCCGCCAATGCATAGTGACACCGCATGTTCGGGGCATTGGAGTCCGTGTGAAAGGTGGGCCGTCTTTCCTTGGCAGCTGAGCACCGCCTCACGTATGCGGATTCGTCTGTGCCGGGCGGGGCCCGCTGCCGGGATCCCCGCAGTGCCGCATAACCCGACCTCCTGTCCCCCTCGCGCGCTCGGCACGTGGCGCGGACTCACGGCCCCCTCAAACGCGGGCGCTTCGCCTGGTTCCATCGCTGTTCTGAAGAGTGACGGCCTTCTTCGTGGTGGGGCGGGCGTCACGACGGCGGATGGCCCGGCGCTCGCTTTCCGTCGTACCGCCCCAGACGCCTTGCACCGGACCGAGTTGCAAGGCCAGGTCGAGGCATTGCTCCAGCACGGGACACCAACTGCATACGGCCTTTGCCTCATCGACCTCTACCAGGCTCGGGCCGTCGTTTCCGACCGGGAAGAACATGTCTGGGTCGTCGGCGCGAAGGCAGGCCGCCCTCTCACGCCAATAGGTGCTGTCGCCCATCATGGGAACGAGACCTCCGAAATTCTGAGGGGACACAGGGCCCGGAGCCTGACGCACGGGAGCCCTCACCTGAGACCGGGCAACTCGCGCTGGTGTGACACACGGAGGCGGAAGCTCCTCTGGGTCGTCAAATGGTTCGCGAGAGCGACTGGAGGGCGGATCTTGTGAGGTAGGCGGTGGTACGCCTCGTGGGCGACGAACCGTCTCAGGCAGCGGACGATGTCCTTCTTGATCGTGCCTTCGTGGTGGGCGACCTCGCAAAGACGGCCGAAAGCGCCTTGGGTGCAGAGCCGGTCGGGGTTGTCGCCCGGCACTAATCGTCAGTCGGCCGACGGTTTCCGGACCGACGGTCGAGTGTCAGGGGGTTGAGGCCGAGCTGAAGGAGGAGGCGGGTCGGGTTCCGTCGACGAACGGGACCGAGACGCCCTGACCAGGCCCGTTCACGACAACCGGCAGGTCGCCACAACACTCCTCCCCCGCCGGCCCGGCACCAACATCACCACTCACTCCGTGAACGGCCGCACCGGCCTCGTCGCACGCTATGACCAACAGATCGCCGCCATCATCAGCCTCGACATCGCCGACCACCGCATTGCATAGGTCTGGGCCGTTCTCAACCCCGCCGAGTGAACAGTGGCAAACAGAAGTTTGCCTTGGCAGGGCCGCATCCGTGCCTGCCGTGGCCGGCGAGTCCGGAGAGACCGAGATCAGGCGCCGAGCGTGCGAGTGAGGACGGACCGTTGCAGTGGAAGTACCTCGGCGTGCAGGTCGCGGCCCTTAGGGGTGATCGCCACCCAGACCCCACGCCGGTCTTCCTCACGGGCCGTGCGCTCCACCAGGCTTTCTTTCGCCAACCGCGCGATGAGCCGCGAAAGCGCGCTCTGACTCAAGTGGACACGGCCGGCGATCTCCTGAACACGACACTGCTCAGCCGGCTTCAAGACAGCGCACGAAGCCAGAAGGTCCAGGACCTCGAAGTCGCTGGCTCCGAGGCTGTACGGGTGCAGCACGCGATCGATTTCGCCCATCGTGCGGGCGTGAACGGAGAGGATGTCCCGCCACCGGTCCTCTGGTCGAGCACCAGGCGTTTGCGTTGCCATATGTGGACGGTAACAGAGGTCGGACCAATCGTTGATTTCGCAACTAGCCTCCTCGGTCCACTCCATGGCATGCGGGCACCGTCGCCGAAGCATGACCCGCGCGCTTCCGTGGGCCCCGACCGAGGCAACGAGCCAGCGGGAGAGCGCCGTCAGCCCCGGCGGAACCCGACACCGCTCTCCCTCGAGCACGAACGCAGAGCACGAGGACGGAGCGACCATCCGCATCAGGTGTGTGGACGACAAAGCATCGCTGCTTCCCCGCACGCTCACTCATGTCGGGACCCGAAGTCGGGCGGCTGTCACATCTCTGGCGGCTGCACGGTCTTTCTCTGTAACGGCCTGCACGTTGTCGCTCGCCCAGGCTGGCAGCGAGGAAAGGAACGGATATGACTTCGCCGCTGGACCCCGACCAGCCCTGCGGCCCGGCTGCCGCTGCCGTGGCGTTGGCGGCTGAGGCCGCCGTCTTCGAGGCTCGCTCCCGCATGCTTCACGAGGCGATCGACGCGCTCGACACCCGCATCAAGGCGATGTCGGAGACGCTGAACCGGCTGCGCAGGGCTTCTGCAGCCCGCATGACGGAGAGCGGCGATTGCCGCGATACGCACGGCAGCGGGGTCGACGTCGATGCCACCGGTCTCGATCGTCGAGAGCGGTCCCCTTCCACGCCTTGTCGGCCTTGAGGTGGGGCGGCCCGGCGTCTACCGGGCCGCCCCGGCCGATACAACGTGCCGAATGACATTGCTCCCAACTGCAAACAGTGACAAGATGTGCGATATAAACCATCTTTCTCCGCGGCCCTCCTGGGGCGTGTGGGAGCCGGCCGACGGAACGGCAGCCTCGGTTCGTTCGAATCTCACCGGTCCCGCTCTTCCACAGCGAGGCGGATCTGGTACATACATCCTGGATGACCCACTGCCTATGATGTGGGAGGGCACTCGTCCCGCGCCCGCACCGAGACGCCCTGTCGGTGACGGAGCGCGGCGCGTCACGGTTGAATGAGAGGAACCCATGGCCTCGGTAAGCCAAGCGGCACACAACATTGAGATCACAGCCGAGAGTCTTCAAGAAGACCTCGCGCGTCTTCAGGTCCAGAAGCAGTCGCTCGAGCGAGAACTGGCCGCGGTCGACGCACATCTCAGATCGGTGCAGCGAACCCTTGGCGCGTTGGAAGTTCTGATGCTCAATTCCACCCCCGCGGAACCAGCCGCCACACCGGGCCGACAGCAGCCCACGCCTGGTGTCGCACCGCATGCCTCCAGTCCGGCCGTTGCTCCTGAACTCCCCGCACCGCAGCCGAAGGCCACGTCAAAGTCTCAGCAGCCGCGAGGCACTGAGCCCCTCCCGGAAGCTCCCGCCAGCGCCGGCGCAGGCACGGACGGCCAGCAGTACGGCAAGCTCACCGAGCAGATCATGGGGTACTTCGCGCAAGTCGGTGACGCTGAGGTCCGTGCCCGCGATGTGGCCGCAGCTCTGGGCCGTGATGGCGACAGCGGAAGCATCAACGGCGTTCGCAGCACCCTTGATCGGCTGGTCGGTACCTCTCGGGTAGAACGGGCAGGGCGGGGCCTGTACCGCGCCAAGCGTTCGTAGGCCGGCCCCATGACGAGGCTTGTGCGTGCACGCGAGGGGTGTCCGTGAGGGGCTTGCCTCCGCGGCCATCGACGTCGCAGCCGCGACATGCGCCGACCTGAGGCTCCGCAACGCGAGGGTCCCGGGCACCTCTGTTCGGGGGATTGGGAGACGCCCGGGACTACGCGCCTGTGACCCACCGGCCACAGGTTCAGAGCTCCGGACAGTCTCACGCACCAATGGTGTGACACCTCGGAACACTGCACTCATCTTATCAATGGTTCAATCATCATCGGTCCACGATGGCCTCCGAACAGTGTGTTCTGGGCAACCAGGGCTGGACATGACCGTGGTTCGGCTACGCGGGTCACGGGCGCCTCTGCCGGCTCCACCTGAGCTGTCGTCAACCTGCGGAGGTCCGGTCCACGCGCCCTGCGGAGGTTGTACCGAAACATCTCAAGCCCGTGTGCCGGTGGATGCGGCTGGAGGCCGAAGGGTGATTCTGGCCAGGTGGACGGGTCAAGCGAGCGACCCCACGACCACTACGCACAGACCGATGATCCCCACCGTGACCAGAGCCATCGCCGTCATAGTTCCTCTGAGCCAACGCCCGAAGCGCACGTGGTGGCGTTCTTCCACCTCGCTGATGCTCTCGGCGATGTGCTCGGTGACTATCCGGGCAACGTACTTCTGCTCGTCGAGGTACCAGCGTTCGATGTCGCGTTTCTGCTCCCGCGTCAGCCCCGGAGCCCGCGTCGTGAAGGCTGCCACCCGCTGATGGGCTGCCTCCAGATGCGCCTCCCAGTACAGGAAGGTTTCGATATCGGTCAGGCCGCGCGCGGCCTCCTCACTCGTGTCCATAGCGTTCTCCTCAACAAGTCCAAGCCCGACTGGGGCTCCTCCGGATCCGTTCGGGAGGGGCTCGTAGCCTCACGTCACAACGACCGGACAACTCGTCTGTCTGTGACAAGGGATTTCCGCGTGCGGTGAGCCCGTCAGCAGCCGCCTATAGAGGGTCTGCTTCCTGGTCCGGGGGATGCCAAGACTCATGGGCACCGATGCACGGTGCTGCTGTCACATCTGTGGCGCTCGCCTGGTCAAGCAATGCAGAAGCTGCGTTCCACACCTGCGGTCTCGCACCGCGCACAGGGCTACGAGCAACGCAGCTCTTTCCAAACACCAGGTACGGAGAGCAGCCGGATGGTGCACGGCTTCATGTGAAGCGCCACAGTGCGTCGGCTATGGCCGCAGGCAGCGTGCCACCTTGCCGGACCTGGTGCCGGGATGACGAGATCGACGGATGGTGGAGCGTGGTCAGGAAGCAAAGCAGAGTCCACGTCTTCCGGATCACCGGAGCCAGGCAGGGACTAGAGGAGAACGTCCGCGGCCGGCAGCGACGCTATGTGATCCTCATGTCCGTTCGTGCAGCCTCGGTAGTTCTGGCGGTGACTGTGTGGAACGTCGAACGCCACATCGCGATAGCCGCGTTGGTCCTCAGCATCCTCCTCCCCTGCGTGGCCGTCGTCATCGCGAACGGGGGGCGAGAGAGAACTTACTCCCTGCCGAAGTTCGTTTCTGCGCCCTTGAGGCTGATGATCGCACCGCAGCGGGACGGCGATCCCGCCGGACCGGTTCCGGAGGACATGGTCGACGTGACGGTGATTCCTGGCGCTGAGGCAAGGGAACCTAGCTGAACCTGATCAGCTCACGGTGTAGGGGGCTTTGCATCGAGGCGCGGCGCCGGAGCACGCGGTGCCTGACGGCGCCGCGGAGCGGTGGCGTTGCGATGCCCGTTGCCGGCTTCTGGCTTTGGTCCTCGCCCAAGGCGTGAAGGCCGATGCACCGGCCTTCACGGCGTCAGGGCCCGCCTGCGCATCTCCCCCGACAACATGGCTATCGCCTACGACGAGGCGGGCCGGGGCGGCAGGCCGGCCTGCGAACGCGGGCCCGCAGGCAGTGCGGCACCGTGAGCGGTGCATCGACCGTTCGAAGGGCCTCAGGCGGTCCCTTCCGCGGACGTGCATCGCGCACTTGCCGCCACTGCCGCAGGCTGCTGGCGCAGGGGCCAAGCTGTCACGCAGCGCGAAGGGCATCAGTGCCGTACTCCCAGAGCCGGTCCGCTGCCTCCGGGTCGAGTGCGTGGGCAGCTACGCCACCGGGCTGGTCCTCCTGGCCCTGGACGGTCCGGGCCTCCTGGTTGTCCTCGAAGTAGCGGCCTGTGACTCCCTTCAGGAGTGGGGAGGCGGCCAGCAGAACGGAGGTGGCGGCCCCCTGCTCGGGAGTCTTGTAGTACGGCAGGGGCTTCACGTTGCCCTGGTCGTCCATCACTCCGAACGCGCGCATGGTCTCGTCGTCGACATGCCGCTGCAGACGGGTGAGGATGTAGCCGGGGTTGAGCGCGTTGACTGTGATCCCGTCGGCCGCCCAGCGGCGGGCACCCACCGTGAACAGGACGTCGGCCGCCTTGGACTGCCCGTAAGCCACCCAGGGATCGTAGGGCCGCCGGGCGAAGTGTGCATCTTCGAAGTCGAAAGGTGCGTCCAGGTGGGCGCCGGAGCTGACGACCACGATGCGAGCGGAGCCGGCGTCCCGCAGAGCCGCGTGCAGGCCGGTGGCCAGAGCAAAATGACCGAGGTAGTTGGTGGCAAGTTGCATTTCCCAGCCGTTCGGGGCGAGGGTGCGCGTGGGAAGAGCCATGATTCCGGCGTTCGCGACAAGGATGTCGAGAGGCCCGCGCCACGCTCGCGCGAAAGACTCGACCGATGCCGGATCGGACAGATCGAGGGCTTCTGCGGTCACCCGGCCCGCTCCGCCGGCGGCGGCCAGTTCCTGGACGAGCGGCTCGGCGGACAGCGGCCGGCGCGTGGCGACCGTGACCTCCGCGCCGGCGGCGGCCAAGGCCCGCACGGTTTCGGCGCCAAGACCCGAAGCACCGCCGGTGACCACGGCACGCCGGCCGGTGAGATCCACGCCGTCAATCACCTCCTGTGCACGGGCGTGCGAAGCAAAGGGAGTAGTCAGCAGGCCGGAGTCGTTTCGCGAGTGCGTGTCGGCCGGAGGATTCGTTGTCATACGTCCACGCTACGATTCATGAACTGGATGCTCTATTGCTATGAGTCCACACTTCTTTAGCAATCGTCCAGGACGGAGGTGGGGATGGATCCTCTTGAGGATGTGCTGACTCTGCTGAAGACCCGCAGTCACCTCTCGGCGAGCCTGGTCGCCGGAGGACGCTGGGCCGTGGTGTTCGACGCCCCTCAGGTGCTGAAGTTCAATGCCGTTCGGCGCGGCGCCTGCCTGCTGAAGGTTGACGGCGACGACGAGCCGATCGACTTGGCCGAGGGCGACTGCTATCTCCTGACACGTCCCCGTTCGTTCACACTCTGCAGCGATCTGGAGGCTGCTCCTTCCGATGGCGGCGCCGTGTTCGCAAGGGCCGAGGACGGCATCGCCAGGGCGGGTCAGGGCGACGACGTATTCCTCATCGGCGGCGGCTTCTCCTTCGCAACTCACGCCCAGGAGCTGTTGCTCGACAATCTGCCCCCCGTCGTCCACGTGCCCGCGGGCACCCCGCACGCGGAGGCGGTGCAGTGGGCGCTGACCGCCATCGACCAGGAGCTGACACATCAGCCCATGGCCTCCACACTGGTGGCAGAGCATCTGGCAGTCGTCATGCTCATTCATGTGCTGCGCCTACACCTTGAGCGCGCGCCGGATGCGGTGTCGGGGTGGCTGGCGGGCCTTGCAGATCCCGTGGTCGCCTCAGCGCTGACCTTCCTGCACCGTGATCCGGCACATTCGTGGACCGTGGCCGAACTGGCCAGTGCTGCCGCTGTGTCCCGGTCCACCCTGGCCGCCCGCTTCAAAGCCACGGTCGGTCAGGGACCATTGGAATACCTCACGCGATGGCGGATCGAGCTGACAGCCCGGCAGCTACGGGAAGGCAGCGCACCACTCGCCGCCATCGCCCACTCCGTGGGATACGGATCCGAAAGCGCCCTGAGTGTCGCCTTCAAACGAGTCCTGGGAATGAATCCCGGTGACTACCGCAAGCATCCGATGCCCTGACAGTGGTGAAGAGACACGTTCCCACTGCCGTCGACTCTTCCTCGCCACAAGCCCCGGTGGATCTCCGGAGTGCCGGGGCCGGCTACTTCGATGCTTTCCCGACTGGGGGGAGTGCCATCGGCGGCGTGCAAGGCAGTTCGGCAAGGCGGAGTGTCACAGCAGAGCCGGTGGGTCTGTCTCAAGAGGGTGAGGTGCCGCAACCGGCCCGCCCGGGCTCGGAGTGAAGCGCTCCATGCGCAAGCTCACGACAACCGACACCGGCAGCAGCCTCCCCGCAGGCGGGAGTTCTGGTCCCCATCGTCTGCCGCGGTGTGACCAAGGGCCCGAGGAGGACACGTGACCAGCAGTGCACCCCAATCATCAAGATCAATAAGAGCCTCTGGGGCTCATCCCGATCATCTCGGGCATGTCATCTTCATCGCGGCGGCGGCCGCGATGGGCGGATTCCTCTTCGGCTACGACAGCTCCGTGATCAACGGCGCCGTCGAGGCCATCCGGGACCGCTACGACATCGGGTCCGCGGCCCTGGCGCAGGTCATCGCCATCGCCCTGATCGGCTGCGCCATCGGTGCCGCCACGGCCGGCCGGATAGCCGACCGCATCGGCCGGATCCGGGTCATGCAGATCGCGGCCGTGCTGTTCACCGTCAGCGCCGTCGGCTCGGCGCTGCCCTTCTCCCTGTGGGACTTCGCCCTGTGGCGCGTCGTCGGCGGCTTCGCCATCGGTATGGCCTCGGTCATCGGCCCCGCCTACATCGCCGAGGTCGCCCCGCCCGCCTACCGCGGCCGGCTCGGCTCCTTCCAGCAGGCCGCGATCGTCATCGGCATCGCCGTCTCGCAGCTGGTCAACTGGGGTCTGCTCAACGCCTCCGGCGGCGACCAGCGCGGCACCCTGATGGGCCTGGAGGCCTGGCAGGTCATGCTCGGCGTGATGGTCGTCCCGGCCGTCCTCTACGGCCTGCTCTCCTTCGCGATCCCCGAGTCCCCGCGCTTTTTGATCTCCGTCGGCAGGCGGGAGCGGGCCCGGGAGATCCTCGCCGAGGTCGAGGGCGAGAGCGGTGACCTGGACGCCCGCGTCGCCGAGATCGAGAACGCCATGAACAGCGAGCACAAGTCCGCGTTCAAGGACCTGCTCGGCGGCGGCTTCTTCTTCAAGCCGATCGTGTGGATCGGCATCGGCCTGTCGGTCTTCCAGCAGTTCGTCGGCATCAACGTCGCCTTCTACTACTCCTCGACGCTGTGGCAGTCGGTCGGCGTCGACCCGACGGAGTCCTTCTTCTACTCGTTCACGACGTCGATCATCAACATCGTCGGCACCGTGATCGCCATGATCTTCGTGGACCGGATCGGCCGCCGCCCGCTCGCGATCATCGGCTCGGTCGGCATGGTCGTCGGCCTCGCGCTGGAGGCCTGGGCCTTCTCCTTCGACCTGGTCGACGGCAGGCTCCCGGCCGCGCAGGGCTGGATCGCCCTGATCGCCGCCCATGTCTTCGTCCTCTTCTTCGCCCTGTCGTGGGGTGTGGTCGTCTGGGTCATGCTCGGCGAGATGTTCCCCAACCGGATCCGCGCCGCCGCCCTGGGCGTCGCCGCCTCCGCGCAGTGGATCGCCAACTGGGCCATCACGGCGAGCTTCCCGTCCCTGGCCGACTGGAACCTCTCCGTCACCTACGTGATCTACACGGCCTTCGCCGCCCTCTCCGTCCCGTTCGTCCTGCGCTACGTCAAGGAGACGAAGGGCAAGGCCCTGGAGGAAATGGGCTAGTGAGCCGACAGGCCATGGCCAGATGACGCACGCCAGAACCTCGAGGCGACAGTTCCTCGTGGTCTTCGGCTATCCGTTCGATCACAGCGTTGCCGGAGGCTTCGCACTCCTGCCGCTCCCGCCCCCGGCGGGCTGGGCTGCGGCCCTCACGACCGCCCCGCTGCGCCTTGGCCGGGCCGTCGTCCCCTCCCCCTCAGGGGTTGCACGGCGTACGCCGACACGCGGGAGTTCACCCTCGGATCGTCCCCGAGCCTGCGGGTGGGCGGCAGGGCCCAGGGGCCGGCCGGACGATGTCGGAGCGCGCCGGGTGCGGCAGCACCGCAGCGCTCAGCCACCGGCATCGCGGCCACCCCCGTCTCGGGACACACGACGGGGACCGATGAGATACACCGACACCCGCCGTTCCTCTACCGACGGTAGAGGAACGCGGTAGAGTCGGGTCATGGCAGACGAGACGAGCATCAAGGTGAGCGCGGCGGCACGGGACAGGCTGGCACAGCTCGCCGCCGAGCACGGCACGACGATCCGCAACCTGGTGGAGGAGCTGGCGCAGGACACGCCGACCAGGGCCGAGTACGCCGAGCGTGCCGAGCTGGCCCGCGCGGAGCTCGCCTCCGCGTTGGGGCAGGCGCCCAGCGCGGAGGCCGAGGCGAAGGCCCGTGCGCTGCTGGAGCGTCTGGGCGGGGTGCAGCACGGCTCGCAGACGGCCGCGTAGTGGCGGCGATCTCGGTCGTCCTGGACCACACCACAGCGACCGCTCTGTACGACCCGAAGGATCCGTTCAACGAGGCGGTCGCCGCGTTCTACGTGCAGGCGTCCGGCGGGCTCGGGGATCTGTCCGCGCCGGTGCTGTCGCTGACGGCCGGCGACGCGGAGCGGCCCGGGCTGCTCAGCTATATCAAGGGGCTGCGGTTCATCCGGATCGAGGCGTTCGACACCGACGCCGCGGTCACCGCCACCGGACTGCTGCGGTTCGGGCACTCCTGGGCTGCCGTGCACGCCATCCACGCCGCCCGGCCCTCGGCCGCCCACCCGGCGGGCCGGTTTCTGCTCACGCTGACGCCCAAGGCGTACGCGGGCACCGGCATCCAGGCCGTCCACCCAGACCAGTAACCCACCGGGAGACAGTGCGCGCGGGCCGTCCGGCCCTCGTCCCGACATCAGCCTGTCCAGCCGCACCGCTTCGCCGGGGCAGCACCGCCGGCTTCTGCGTGGCGTGGACTCACGGCCGCCCCGACCGGGCCCTGTTCGGGCGCGCCCGTCCATGCGTGGGAGGGTCTCGGCGCGGGCATCGGCCATGACCGCGTGCTGCTGCTCGGACGCCTGAAAGACGTCGCGGTGTGCAAGATCGGCAGGGCAGGTCGTCGAGTAAAGGTCACGGCCCCGGCCCTCGCTGAACCGGGCCGCGTTCCCCTGCTTGCCATAGGCGATCACACCGCCGTACATTCCCTGCACCCGGCTTGTCCGGCCGCTTCGACTATCCCCCTTGAGCACATGAGGAGCGCCCGGTATGACGGGTGTACTGGCGGTCGCAGGCGGCACCGCATCCGGCAAGTCCACCCTTGCCGAAGCTCTGTCGCTACAGTGTCCCGAGAGCATCGCGCTGGTCCATCTGGACGACTACTACGTGCCCGCGCACGACCCTCTGAGGGGTGTGTGGACGGTCAGTGCCGACGGGCACGCCGTCCTCGACTGGAACCATCCGGGCTCGATCGACGAGACAGCGGTGGCACACGCCATCGACGCGGCGCTACGGCGCCCGGGCGTGCTACTGACCGTGGTCGAGGGCCTGTTCGCGCTGTCACTACCGTCCGTGGTCCGGCGGGCCGCCTGGCGCGTGTATGTCGACACCCCCGACGACATACGCCTGGCCCGCAAGATCCTCCGGAAGATCGAGATGCAGCGGCAGGACCCCCGGCTGTCCCTGCGCAACTATCTGCAGACCGGCAGGGACCGCCACGCAGTCCACGTCGCGCCCTCCCGGGCAGCGGCCGATCTGGTCGTGGACGGAACCGCGAGCGAGGCGGAGATGCTGGCAGCCGTCATGCCGCTGATCGAGCCGGCCCTCACCACGCCGCCCGCGGCGCCCTCGCGTGAACCGGACGTGTGCGGTGTGACCCGTACCTCCACAGTCCCGGCGTTCGCACTGTGACCTGCCCCGGGACACCGGCCCCGACGAGGAACGCCACGTGATCACGCATCCTGGCCCGCAAGGCGTGTTCGTCCTGCGCTATCCGGACCCTCCTCGACGCCCCTGGACCAACAAGGAGAAGGCCGTACGCGACCCGGTGAGCGCGCCCGCACACCGCTGCCCGGCCCGCCAGTCCCACCACCGGGCCGCCGGGTCGCTGCCTCCCCTCTCCACCACACAAACATGATTCAAGGCTGCGAAGGATCAGGAAGGCGCAGCTCACAGGTCTCATATGCGCCTGCGAGGCAGGCAGGCAGGAGTGCTGCCCGTCCAGCGGGGGTTGCACGGCAAACCGCCGCTCCCGCCACCATGCTCGCCGCATCCACGGCGCCCGCGCTGGGCTGTCTGGTCCCCGAGGTCTGCTTCGCGGTGGGCCTCGCGTCACTGGACACGTCACCACCCGCTTCACCGAGCTGGTCGGCATGCCTCCCGGGGCCTCCTGGCGCCAGGTGGCACAGGCTGCGTCCGCCCCCGCCCGTGACGCCCGCTCAGCGATCACGGTGGAGGGGAGGCCCGCGTGCGGGGCCGGGCATGTGGCGAGACTGGTCAGGAATCGAGAAGCCCCGGCCGTTGCCCGGCCCCTAGCGTGGTGGACATGGCAACCACCACTTCCGCCGCAGCTCACACGGCCCTCGCGTCCGTCACCCTTGAGGTGGCCGACCCCGAGGCTGCCCGCCGCTTCTACGAGGCCTTCGGCGTGGACGCGTACATACGCCTGCGGGCGTCCGAGGCGCACTCGACCGGATTTCGCGGCTGCACCCTGGCGCTCACGGTGTCCGGGCCGGCTACCGTCGACGGCTTCGTCGCCGCCGCCGTGGATGCCGGTGCCGTGGTGCTGAAGCCCGCCGCGAAGTCGCTGTGGGGTTACGGCGGCGTCATCCAGGCGCCCGACGGGACGATCTGGAAGATTGCGACCTCTGCGAGGAAGGACACCGGCCCCGCCACCCGCGCGATCGACGAGGTCGTCCTGCTCCTCGGCGTCGAGGACGTGAAAGCCACCAAGCAGTTCTACGTAGGCCGGGGCCTGACCGTGGCCAAGAGCTTCGGCGGCAAGTACGCCGAATTCGCCCCCGGTCAGGTCGGCCTCGTGAAGCTGGCGTTGTACAAGCGCAACGCGCTGGCCAAGGACCTCGGGGTCCCCGCCGACGGCACAGGCTCGCACCACATCGTCCTCGGCAGCACCGCCGATGCCTTCACTGACCCGGACGGCTTCGTCTGGGAGGCCGCCGCGCCGCCCGCTCCCACAGCGTCCTGACTTCCGATCTTGTATTTCCGCACAGCCGTGTCTCACCTTCCACGAGAGGAAAGCTGCCATGCCGTCCACGAAGCCGCCCGCCCAGAAGTACGACGGATTCACCGCCGAGGAGCGGGCCGCGATGAAGGAGCACGCGCACGAACAGAAGAAGGCGGCGGCGCGGCGTGGTTCGTCCCGGGCGGAGAAGGAGGCGGCAGCGGAGCAGGACGTGCTCGCGAAGATCGCCGAGATGCCGGAAGCGGACCGGATCCTCGCCGAGCGGATCCACGAGATCGTCAAGACCGCCGCTCCCGACCTCACGCCCAAGCTCTGGTACGGAATGCCCGCGTACGCCAGGGACGGCAAGGTCGTCTGCCACTTCCAGAGCGCGCACAAGTTCGGGTCGCGGTACGCCACGCTCGGCTTCAGCGACCAGGCGGCACTCGACGAGGGCACGATGTGGCCGACCGCCTACGCCCTCAAGGAACTGACCGCGGCCGACGAGCAGTTCATCGGCGCCCTCGTGAAGAAGGCAGCCGGCTGAGGCCGTGGTCTACGTGGTGAGGCCTCGCTGACCCCGGTATGGGGTGAGGTACCGGGAGTTGGGTTGTTCCGGACGGGCTGTGGGAGATTGCGAAACCACTGCTCCCGCCCCGAGGGCGCAGCCGCAGGGCGGCGGAACGGAACCCCCTGATGAGATGCTGTTCGCCGCCATCAACTACGTCCTGGTCACCGGCCTCTGGGGCCGGCTCCACGCGGCCGTGCTGTATCGGCTCGACGGCGCCGACCCCATCGACGTCACCCGCGGAGGGGCACCAAACCATGCACGACCCCCACTGCGGCTGGTAGTTCAAGCTGTAATGCCTGCATGCGGACAGAGTTCACGACCGGGTTGGCCCGCGCAGGTGGCTTCGCGGCGCATCGGCGTCCGCATCGTGCGCAAGGACATCGAGTCCAGCGAAGGACTCAGGGCGCCGCCGATGGGTCATCGAGCACACCATGTCGTGGCTGTCCCGCTATCGTCGGCTCAGCCCTCGCTACGAGCGCGCCCCACACACAACTACCTGGCCTTTCTCGGCCTCGCCGCTGCCCTGTGCCGCTGCCCTGTGCCGCTGCGCGCTCACCAGCAGTGTGTCGGCGGTGCGTGGGCCGCCGGTGCTGGCAGGGAGCACGTCGGTGGTGATGTCGGTGAATCCGGACTCGTCGAGCAGATTCGTCCACACGTGCTCTTGAAGGACCCAGCGACGCAGTGTGGTTGATTCGCCGTCCGGTGTCTTTGCCGGGATGTCGGCAGCCATGGCGTTGGGCTGGGCAGGTGCCCCGGTCAGGTAGTGGGCGAGGGTTGCGAACACCAGTCGTCCGCCCGGCTTGAGGGCGGCTGCCGTCGCGGGCAGTACCTCGCGTGGGTCGGTGAAGTCCACGGCGCCGAAGATGCTGTAGAGCACGTCGTACGTGCCGGGCATCGCCTGCAGGTGGGGCACCGCGCCTGACTGGACGATGCGCAGGCGAGGAGCGAGGTGGGCGTAGAGGTCGGTCGCCATGGCGTGCTGGGCGGGCGACGCGTCGACAGCGATGACCTGGGCGGGGTGGTGATGAACCGCCAGGTGTGCCGCGTGCCGGGCTGTTCCGGCGCCGAGGTCACCCACACAGCGGCCGGTCAGGTTGCCGAGGGCCTCGGGGCCAGGCCCGGCGTCCTGGCCCCAACTCCAGTAAAAGGTGTCGGGAACGGTGCGGTCACTGGTGGCGCGGGCGCGGCCGTAGTGGTGCCAGAGGTCTGCGGTGCTGGTGGTCACCCGGCCCATCCTGGCGGCCGCGGCCGGACCGCGGACCGGTTCACTGAAATCTCACCCGGGCGTGCTCTCGGGCCCCAGTCGTATGGCCAGGGCCCGAGGAGCTCGCCGTTGCGGCGCGGTCAGTGCGAGTCGTTGCCGGGGTGGCAGGGGCCGCAGTCGGCGGCGTCCGTCCACAGCGGCAGGTCCACCTCCCAGCCGTCGGCGGCGACGATGTGGGCCGTCTTGATCACGGAGCCGTCGTTCTTCATGTCGGCCTTGGGCACGTGGTGCAGGAACACACCGTCGTTGAACTTCTCGCACAGCTCGGCGTACGCGACGGTGTCCAGGATGATCGTGTGGACGCCGATGTCGACGAGCTTGCTGGGCGCCAGCCCCAGGCTCTCGCCCCGGTGGTTCATCGCGGTCAGCAGGTAGGCGTAGCCCTGGCCGAGGACCCGGGCGGCCATGACCGAGTCGTAGGGGTGGTCCCGCATGAGGAGCCCGACCTGCTTGTCCCACAGGTCGGCCGACACGACGTCGCGTGCGCAGCGGACCGGGCCGGTCGTCGGATCAGCGGCCGCAGGGGATGCAACAGCGGCGATGAGTGCCATGGTGTGCCTCCGATGTGACGGTGCCCCGCGGCGCGGGGCGGTGCACCCAGCACACCCGCCGACCGGCCTCGCGGTGATCAACTCTCCATCTGTGCAAGGCGTTTGCACATCGTGCAAGCGGCCTCGACGCGCCTGACCGACGCCCGCACCCTCATCGGCGGGCTCTGCATCATTCAGGCCAAGCGCACGAAGAACGTGGTCTCCGCCGAGACCGTGCGGTCGGTCGCGGGCATCGTGAACGACAAGAGTGCCTCGAAGGGCATCGTGGTCACCACCGCATGGTTCGGCAAGGCGAGCTGGGACTTCGCGCCCCGCAACCGCGTCGAGCTCATCGACGGCCGGCATCTCAAAGCGCTGCTGCTGGAACACCTCGGCATCGACGCTCTGATCGGCCTGCCCAGACTCCCGCCCGGCTGGCAGACACGCGATCTGAGTTGAGACCGCCGTCGTGCCCCTCCGGCCGGTGTGCTTCGGAGGGGGTGTCCTTGGGTTCCGGCAGCGTCATGGGGAATCGTGGTGGGAGCGGAGCCCGCAGCAGTCGGGGGGCGGCTGGACCCCGCGGGCCGCGGTGCTGCCCGGGCGGGGATGCCGTAGCCGGCCTTGCCGCGTGTCGGCGGAATCGGCTTCCACGCGGTCAAGGTCCGGCCTGGCACGGGGCTGCTCCAACCCGGCTGGACCAGTGGTCAGGCTGCCGCCTCGCGTGCGGTGATGTGGCCCTCGCGCAGGGCGAGGTGCGTGCCGGTGAAGCGGGAGCGCATTCGGCGGTCGTGGGTGACGAGGACCAGGGAGCCTCGGTAGCCGGCCAGTGCTTCTTCCAGTTCCTCGACGAGGACGGGTGCGAGGTGGTTGGTGGGCTCGTCGAGGAGCAGCAGGTCGACCGGGTCGGTCACGAGGCGGGCCAGCTCGATCCGGCGCCGCTGACCGTACGACAGTTCTCCGACGCGTCGGCGCAGATCGTACGGGCTGAACAGGCCGAGCGCGAGCAGCGTCTCGGTGTGTTCTTCCGGGGCGCCCGGCCGTCCGGCGGCGAATGCCTGGGCGACGGTCAGCCCGGGCGGCCACGGCGTCTCCTCCTGACGCAGGTGACCGATGCGTCCGGGGACGTTCACCGAGCCGCTGTCGGGTCGTAGTTCTCCTGCCAGGACGCGCATCAGGGTGCTCTTGCCGGCTCCGTTGGGGCCGGTCACCAGCAGCCGCTCGCCGGGCCGGACGGACAGGGACGGGACGTGGAGGCGCTCGCCGACGTGCACGTCGGTGAGCTGGGCCGCGGGGGCCGTGTTCCCGGCGGCGAGGCTCGTGGTGATGCGTGCGGTGAGGACGAGCGGCTCGGGGGGCGGTGTCACGGGGTTGCCGGTCAGCCGTACGACCCTTTCCTTGGCGTTGCGGATGCGGACCGTCGCGCCGTGACCGCGTCCGCGGGCACGGAATCCGCCGTGGCCGAAGACGCTCAGCGGCATCTTGCGCGGAATGGCGTCCAGGCGCGCCACGTTGGATTCGGCGAGTTGCCGGTTGCGGGCGAGTTCGGCGCGCCAGTTGTCGTACTCCTGCATCCGTCGTCGGCGTTGTGCGGCCTTCGCGGTGAGGTAGCCGTCGTAGCCGTTGCCGTGGCGGGAGACCTGGGCGGAGTCGACCTCCAGGATGGTGGTGGTGAGGCGTTCGAGGAACTCCCGGTCGTGGCTGACGGCGATGACCGTTCCCTTGTGCCGGCGCAGGTGTGCCTCCAGCCAGCCGATCGCCTGGTCGTCCAGGTCGTTCGTCGGCTCGTCCAGGAGCAGCAGTTCCGGTGCCGAGGCCAGCGTGGCGGCCAGGGCCAGACGGGACCGCTCGCCGCCGGACAAGCTGGCCAGCCGCCTTCCACGATCCAGGTGCGGAAGCCCGAGCCCGTGCAGGGCGATGCCCACCCGGGTGTCCGCTTCGTATCCGCCCCGGGCCTCGTACTGCTCGATGAGCGCGGCGTAGCGCGCATGCGCGGGGCCGGGCTGCGGTTCCGGTGCCGTCGCCAGGTCGGCTTCCGCCCGGCGCATCCGCGATTCGAGCGCGCGCAGGTCGGCCAGGGCCCGGTCGACCGCATCCTGAACGGTGGCGTCGGGCGGGAGTTGCAGCGTCTGGGCCAGGTATCCGGTGCCGCCGGGCGCCGCCACGGTCAACTCGCCGCTCTCGAAGCGCTCTTGCCCGGCGATGATCCGCAACAGCGTGGACTTTCCCGACCCGTTGTCGCCCACGACGCCGACCTTCTCACCCGGCTTGACGGTCAGGCACACCCGATCGAGTACGACGTGGTCGCCGTATCGCTTGGTGAGGTCGTGGAGTGCGAGTTGTGACGTACGCATGGTGCTGTTCCCCCGTTCTCGGCCGGGCCGGTCGAAGTCGTTCACTGGCATGCGCGTGCGCACCGGGCGGGCCGGGGCGCAGCGGGGCTGGGGAGGGGGCAGCGGGGGTTCTATGGGGCGTCTCCTTCGGTGAGAGGGTGCGAGAGGGGAGAGGGCGGTGGCGGACGGGGGCGGGCGTGCGGGCGTCGTCGCGGGATCAGGGGGTGGCCGGTGCCGCCCACTCGACGAACTGGACGATCACGCCGTTGGGGTCGGTGATCTGGAAGAGGCGTTCGCCCCATGTCTCCTCCCGCAGCGGCATGGTGATGTCCACGCCCGCAGCGATCAGGCGCTTTTCCTCTTCCCGGACGTCCGTGACGGTGAAGGCGAGGATCAGACCGCCGGCGTGCTGGTCGCGCTGGTCCGCCGGCAGCACCTGCGTGCCACGGGCCAGCAGAACGATGTCGACGGCGCCGTCCTGGCGTGCCAGGGACGCGAAGCCCTCGGCGGCGGCCTGTTCGGTGTAGCCCAGGTGGGTGGTGAAGAACTGCTGGGAGGCGGCGACGTCGTCGACGGTCAGCGACACGGTGGAGGCGGTGATCTGCAAGGTGTGTCTCCTCATGGTTGCGGGCCGGGGGCGTTGTGATGTCGATCGTCGGGATGCGGAGGGCGGCGGGGCCGGGCAAGAGGCTCAGGTATAGGGATGCCCCTTCTTCGCCCCGTAGCAAACTTACGACGGATGTAACTTTAGCTCTAGCCCGTCAGGGATGTCAACATAAAAATGCTACGGATGTAAAGTTGCCCTCATGGCTATCGACAGCACCTCCCCCGCGCCCCCGGCCGGCCTGCGGGAATCCAAGAAGCAGGAAACCCGGCAGCTCATCTCCGACCACGCCACCCGCCTGTTCATCGCCCAGGGCTTCGAGCAGACCACCATCGCCGAGATCGCCACCGCCGCACGGGTCGCCAAGAAGACGGTGTCCAACTACTTCCCGCGCAAGGAAGACCTGGCCCTGGACCACCAGGACGCCTTCATCGCCTCCCTGGCCGACACCGTGACCGCCCGCCGACCCGGCGAGTCCGCCCTGACGGCACTGCGCCGCGCCTTCACCGACGCCGCCACCGCCGCCGATCCGGTCGCCGGGTTCTCGGGCCCCGCCTTCGCCCGCATGGTCGCCGACAGCCCCACGCTCTCCACCCGCCTGCGCGACCTGCACGACCTGCGCGAGGCAGCCCTGGCCGACGCCCTGGCCACGGCCACCGGCGCGCCCCCCGACGACATCACCCCCCGCGCCGCCGCCGCGCTCCTCGGCGCCGTGCACCGCACCCTGTTCCAGCGCATCCAGGAACTCACCCTCACCGGCCACGACAACGCCCAGATCTCCGCCACCGCCACCGCAGAAGCCGACAAAGCCTTCGATCTGCTGGAACCCTCACTCACCCACTACGCCGCCAGCCGGACCACGCACGACACGCCCGCTCCCGGGTGACACTCGGGAGCGGGCAAAAACGTGTTCGGCCGCCCGTAGGACGGCCGGTGCGGCAACCGTGCTGCGCAGGTCCTCGCGACGGATTCCCCACAAGGCGAAAGGGACCGCCCCCCCCTCACAGACGGGAGCACGCCCTGTCTGAGCACGCCGTGCCCGGGTCGAGGCCGTTGCCGAGCAGGTCAGCCAGGCAGGCGCCCGATCATGTGGCAGTCCCGTCCGCCGGCTCGGGGTTCGGCTGTGGGGGCGTGCGTGTGGTGAGTGCGGCGCGGGCGAGGTCGCGTAGCCAGGTGTGGGCCTGGTCGGTGTCGTAGCGCTGATGCCACGACAGGTGGATCGGTGCCGACGGCAGGTCGAGCGGGACGGGGAGTACGGCCAGGCCGGAGCCGGCGACCGCTGAGCGGAGGGTGGCTTCGGGGAGGCAGACCACGAGGTCGCAGCCGCGCACGAAGTCCAGGGCGGCGGCTTCGGTGGGTGCGGTGGCCACCACGGTGCGGGTCAGGCCGAGTTGTGCGAGGGCGTCGTCGATGGCGTTGCTGAGGTTTCCCCGTCGCGAGACGGAGATGTGTCCGGCCGCGGCGTAACGCTTCGCGGTGACGGTCTTGACCCGGGTGAGGGGGTGCCCCTCTCTGACGGCGATCACGAGAGGGCTCTCGCCGACCTTCTCGGCACGTATGTCCGGTGCGCTCACGGGGTTGGCGTTGGCTTCCAGATCGACCTCGCCGCGCCGCAGTCCGGGGGTGTCGGTGGCCGTTTCCGCGACGAAGCGCAGACGCACGCCGGGTGCCTGCGCGCGCACGGCCGACAGCAGTGCGGGACCGCTCAGGGAGAGCAGGGAGTCGTGCCAGCGCAGGGTGAAGGTGCGTTCCAGGGTGGCCAGGTCGAGTTCACGGCTGGGGGCCAGTACTCCCTGGACCTGGTGCAGCAGCTCGTGCACCTGTTCGCGGACGGCGATCGCGTACGGCGTCGGGGTCATCGTGCGGCCGGTGCGCACCAGGATCTGGTCGCCGGTCGTGCGCCGGATGCGGCCCAGGCTCCGGCTCATCGCGGGCGCGGTGACGTGCAGGCGCGCGGCCGCCCCGGCCACGCTCTCCTCCTCCAGCAGCGCGTCGAGCGCGGTCAGGAGGTTCAAGTCCAGTTGCATGAGAGTAATCCTAGGCGTGCTTTACATGCATTTGAAGTTAATCATCGGGCTGTCTACCGTCGGGTGAGAGCGCAAGAACACGGCCCACGCAGCGTGGCCCGACCTACCTCATCCCCCCTTCCTCGCACGGGAGTTCTGCCATGCCCGAAATGCTTCAGACCACCGACTCCACCAACTACACCGACGTGGTGAGCGAGACCGCGGACGCCGTGCGTGCGGCCGGTGCGGCGCTGCGCGAGCGTTTCGGGGACGTGGTCCGTCCCAGCAGCCGCGACGAGCTGATGCGCGCGCTGGCCGACAACGACGACACGGCCCTCGCGGTCCTGCGCCCCCGCCTGACGCGCCTGCGTCCGAACGCCGGCTGGGTGGAGGAGGAGTTGGACGGCGGGGCGCTGCCGCCCGGCGAGTGGTGGGTCGTGGATCCGGCCGAAGGCAACATCAACCACCTGCACGGCCTGCCGGAGTGGGCGGTGACCGCCACCCTCGTGCGGGACAACCGGCCCGTGCTCACCGCGGTCCACCTGCCGCTGACGGGCGAGACCTACACCGCGCTCACCGGCGCGGGCGCCCACCTCGACGGACGGCGGCTGCACGTCTCCCCTGCCACGGACCTCTCCCTGAGCGTCGTGGCCACCAGTCAGGCCCGGCCGGACGAGGACGGGACGGTCGTACGGCGCGTGGGCTCCTCGATCACCGCAATGCTCTTCGACGCGCTCGTCGTGCGCACCGCCGTCCCCGCGACCCTGCACCTGCTGAACGTGGCCGCCGGCCGGATCGACGCCTTCTGGCAGTTCTCCGGCGCCCGCGCGGACCTGCTGCCCGGCGCGCTGCTCGTCACCGAGGCCGGCGGACAACTCTCCGACGCCCAGGGCCACCCCTGGACCCCGCACAGCGACAGCTTCCTGGCCGCCGCGCCCGGCGTCCACGCCGCGGCCGTCGCCACGCTCTCACGCTGAACACGCATCACGACCGCTGAACACGTATCACGACCAACGAACGGAAGGACCAGCGCATCATGACCACGATCGCAGTTCTCGGGAACGGCCGCGTCGGCGGCAACCTGGCCACAGCCCTCACCCAGGCAGGGCATGAGGTGACTGTCGCGGACCGCGCGCCGGGTGCCGCCCCGGACGCCGTCCGGACGGCCCGGATCATCATCAACGCCACCCCGGGCGCCGGCTCGCTGGACCGGCTCGTCGCCCTGCGCTAGGAACTGCGCGGCAAGATCCTCGTCGATGTCTCCAATGCCACCGTCGACGGACCGGACGGTCTGCCCGCCGACCTGATCTACCCCGGCTCCAGCCTGGCCGAGCAACTCCAGGAAGCCCTTCCCGAAACGTACGTCGTCAAGACCCTCAACACCATGCTCTTCCCGGTGATGACCGCACCCGCCGCCCTCACCCAGGCACCCGATGCCTTTCTCTCCGGCGACGCCCCTCAGGCCAAGCAGACCGTGCGTGAACTGCTCACCGACCTCGGCTGGCGCCCGGAATGGATCACCGACCTCGGCGGCATCGAGACGGCCCGCGCCACGGAGTCGGCGGTCCTGTTCGTACCGCACGTCATTCGCTCCAGCGGATTTGCGCCCTTCGCGATCTCGATCGCCCGCTGACCTGGACGCCCTGAGCCCGGGGCGGGCGGGACCAGAAGTGTCACCGAGGAACTGTCCGCCCGAACACGCGCCGGAGGCAGACGGAGACGGCGACCCTCGGCCGATACCGGACCACTAGCGCAGTTCAACGCTGGCGCTGGCCGGTTCACCGAGGTGACCGGCGCCAGGCAGCACAAGCGCGACGGTCTCACGCTGCGCGCTCCCGACGACCCGTCCCGCGCCCACTCGGTCCCAGGCCACAGCCCAGAAGGCAGGCGGTGGCCGCGACTGACAGGACGGCCCCCGCCCCCGGACACACCAGGCCGAACAGCCGGAAAGCCAGGGCTCTCCGACCGGCTACGGGACAGTGCGAAGGCACCCGCCACTCCCCCGGGTCGCCGACCGGGGGATCGCGTCCACTGGATGCCCGGCTCCCGGCGGATGCCCAACGAAGCGCATCTCTGGGTACGGTCCCTGGCGGGCGCACTCGGCAAGAAGCCCGGTGAGGCCCTCGACATGGCCGGTGTGCGGCGACGGTTCCTCTCGCATACCCAGCACGAGAGCTACCTCGCCGTACCCGTGGGCCCCGGCAAGGTCACCGGTCACCGAGTCGAGCACGTCATGAGGACGGCGCACCCGCATTTGCTCCAACAGTTCCACCCGCGCCGGGAGGACAACGCCGTCCGGCGGCGGGACGAGCCGCGCACGTGCCGCCTATCTCCCGGACCGCCGTTCCCGGAGAGCCGTCGGCGGGCTCGTGCCATCGGGCCGTCGGGACAGGGCAGCGTCACGCAGGGGCGCCCAGCGGTGGGTGCTCGAGCACGCGGGGCTTGTACTCGACGAGCTGGATGCCGCCGTCGAAGGTGCGGTGCTCGGTCATCTCAAGGGCGACGTCCGGATAGCCGTCGTAGATGCGTTCCTCGCCCGTCGCCCCGGTGATCACCGGGAACATGCCGACCCGGAAGCGGTCGACGAGGCCGGCGCGCAGCAGGGACCGGCTCAGGCTGAGGCTGCCGATCGTGCTGAGGAGCCCCGTACCGCTCGACTTCATGGCGCGGACCGTCTCGACGGCGTCGTCGCGCACGAGCGTGCAGTTGGCCCACGTCAGCGGCTCCGCGAGCGAGGAGGAGAACACCACCTTGGACGCCTGCGTCAGCTCGTCGACGGACGCCTCTTCCTCGGGCCGGAACTCGTCTTGTCCAGGCGGGACCTCGCCTGCGGCGAAGCCCGACATCAGGCGGTAGGTGTTCGCTCCCATCAGGTAGGTGACCTCGGGCTGCTCACCGAGCCAAGCGAGGTACTCCGGGCCCTCGAGACCCCAGAACCCGGGCCATCCCTGTCCCGATGCGTAGCCGTCGAGGGAGGTGATGAAGTCGACGAGAAGCTCCGACATGGCGGGGTCCTTTCCTGAGGTGTCATGAGCTTGGACCTGCCGGGAGCCACAAACTCATCGGCCGCGCCGTGGAGCAACCAGAGAACCCATGAGGACGCGGCCGGTCAGGGCCCGGAGCCCTAGTAATTGCACTGTGCACGCAGTCAGGGGCTGATCTCCACGCTATGGGGAACGGCGATGCGAGTTCTGCCAAGCCCCAGCTCAGCTCCACCCGCGAACGGCCGTTGATCGGGACGACCTCGTAGTCATGGAGCGCCTCACCTGCGCGCGGGCCCTGGCCGCCTCGTAAAGGCGAAGGGCCCCGGCGTGGTGGAGTGGATCAGCTTTTGGCAGAGAACGGCATGGCATCGGCCCATTCCCGGAAGGCGCGGTCCGCGGTCACCTCGCGCTTCATGACCTCATACAGGTCTGAGGGGTCTCTGTCCGCCGGGATGTCCACTGCGACGTGACGGTCGCCGCTCCACTCGCTGAGAAGACCTGCGGCGCTGATCTCGGCCCTGATGCGGTCCGTCGTCTCGACCAGCCGCCCGGGGTCCGGGGTGGGCATCAGGAGCATGCGCAGGACACGATGCGAGGACAGCTCCACCACCTCGCTGACCTCGTCGTTCTCCGACAGACGGACCCGGTCCCCCAGGGCGAGGCCGTACGTCCGGAACGGGATGCAGGCGACGGAGTAGACCCCGTCACCGACGGGCTTGAGCCATAGCTGTTCCTTCTGGCCGTCCAGCCCGAAGGGGGCCAGGTCAGCGTGCGCGATGTAGTTGTGCTGATCCCGTCCGACCGGTTCGTCATGGACGATGAAGACTGTCATGCGCTGCCTTTCCTGTGCCTCGGCCCCATGATGCCGTGGCCGTTCGACGGCATCTTCAGAGGGGCCGGTCCCGTCAGGTCCTGTCCGGCAGCGGAAACACACGTTCCCGGAGGAGTCGCCGCCGGCCCATGCGTTCGCGGGTCTGCGCAGGACGGGGCGTCAGCGCCAGTCGCCGAACCTTTCGAAGTACGCCTTCAGCGGGCGCACGCTGGTCGACTCGACGGCGGCCCGCTGCGCCTCCCAGTCGCCGGCGAACGCTTCGACCAGCACCTCGGCAGCCCTCGGGGTACCGATCACCTTGCGCAGGCACTCCTCGCGCCGGGAACCGTCGAAGTGGACGAGCGCGGTGCGCGCCAGGTTGTAGGCGCGGCTCGTACCGTTCAGGCGGTACGGCGGATACGGACGGAAGCGGTGTGTCAGCCGTGCCCCCGGAACTGCCAGCAGATCGAGCCCGGCTCGCCAGGTCCGGAGGCTGAAGTCCACGTCCTCGAGGCCGAGTTCGCGGAAGGCGTCGAAGCCGCCCAGGCGGTGGAACGTCGACCGGCGTACCGTAAGGCAGCCGCCCGGCGCGAGGGGCACGGCGTACGGGGCGCCGCCGTCGGGTTCGGGAGGCAGCCAGCGGGTCCGCAGGTGGGCGTCGATCAGCCGCGCCCCGCAGCCCGCCGCCACGCCGGCGGCGTCGGACACGGTGGGCGCGAGGACGGCGTCGGGTCCGGCGTCCAGGGCCGTGCACAGGCGTGCCAGGCAGTTCCGCTCAAGGCGGCAGTGTGCGTCGAGGAAGACCAGGTGCGTACCGCGGGCGAGCCGGGCGCCCGCGTTGCGGGCCGCGGCCACGCCGCTGCGCCGGATGCGGTGCACGACGACACCGCGGGCCCGCCATTCCTCCCGTTCCAGCGGGGCGCAACTGCCGTCCGTGCCGCCGTCGTCGATGACGATCGTCTCGTCCGGGACGACGGATCCGGCGTACACCGACTCGAGGGTCGCGTGCAGTTCGGCGCCCTCGTCCAGCGTCGAGACGATCAACGACACCGTCGATGCCCGTGCGCGGTGCGGCGGCGCCTGCACGGGTGAGGGCGCCGTAGGGCTCATCTCAGCGGTGGCCCGGGGGTGCCGGGCGGGACGCCCCCGGGCGGCAGTGTGGCGACGAGGTCGATCAGGCCCGGGAGGAGGGCCGCGTGCCTGAGCGAGTCCTGCAGGTAGGCCGTCAGCCCGGCGGTGAGCGCGAAGTGGTAGGAACCGAGCCGGTCGAGCTCCCCGCCGTCCAGGTCCAGTGCCAGGACATCGCCGGTGCGTAGTGCCGTCAGGCCCAGGGTGTCGAGGATCTTGTGGGGCGGAGCGGCGAACTCCAGGTAGTCGGCGAACTCGGTGGACGACTGGAAGTCCGCCTCGGCGAAGCCGGCGCGTTCGAGGGCGCGCTCGAGTGCCCGGTCGCCCTGGCGCACCAGATAGCTGGCCGACGGGACGTCCGTCTCGTGCAGGTGTTCGAGCAGTTGCTTGGTCAGGGCGGCGACGAGGCCGATGTTGGTGGCGTTCCGCCGGTCGGTCAGGACCGGGGTGAGATGGGCCCGGCCCTCGGTTCCGATCATGGCGATGCCCACCGCCTCGATCGTCTGCGACCCGATGCCCGTGGGCGGCCACGGCCGCTCCGTCACGGCGAGCGTCAGGACGAGACCGTGTCCGGACAGCAGTGGTTCCAGCACCTCGGTGAAGAGGTACGGATATCCGTTGCGGCGGCAGAACGCCGCGAGCGCGGTCCGCGTCTTGAGGTCGGTGTCGCGGGACACCCCCAGTCGGACCGACTCGTTGGCGGAGGAGTGGTACGTCATCGCGGGCCTCCGAGGGCGGGGGAACCGGCACTGGACATCCAACCGGCGACTGCGTACCGCGTGCCGTCGAGCACGGTCGCCACCTCGTGCATCAGGGAGGAGCGGAAGAGCAGCAGCATCCCCGGCTCGGGCACGACGACCACCCGGCGGTCACGCAGGCGGGGATCGGTCTCGTACACGGTGAGCGCGCCGCCGTCGAACGTCGGCAGCACCCCGCTGGCGCGGCGGCCGTTGAGGTACAGCAGCAGCGACCAGCGGTGGGCGGCGAGCCGCGGCGGATCGTCCTTGTGGTTGGCGACGTCGCGGTGCGCGCGAAAGTAGCTGCCCTTCTCGTACGACATGAAGTACGGGCCGTAGAGGAAGTCCGCGTCCGAGTCGAACGCCGTGCGGTGGTCGTCGAAGTAGGACGCCATGCGTTCGCCGATGCGCCGCTTGTGGTCGTCGGGGAAGTGGTGGTCGAAGCAGAGGCGCAGCGAGGGGTCGAGGACCGACTCGCCGGCGCGGACGACCTGGGCCGGCTCGCGGGGTGACTCGTCCATGGCCCGGATGGCGTCGGCGCATTCGGAGGCCGAGAGGAAGCCCGGAGCCGACGCCACGTTCGGCGTCCTGAACTGGGGTCGCATGAGTACTGACGCCTCCCGGTGGGGTACGTCGCGTGGGGTGCGTCCAGAGTCCTGCAAGCGGACCCGGCCCGCGGGGAGCGGCACGCCGGACTAGCCCGTGCGGCGGAACGGGCGGCGGGAAGACGGGGGCAGGAGGACGGGGGGCGGCGGGGCTGCTGAAGGGTGTTGCGAGGGACCCCGCGCCGTCGGCGCCTTCGCGCTGTGATGAACTGGGCTACTGATCATCATCGGCTCTAGGGGGAGAAATGGCGGCGGACGCAGAGGAGTTGCGCCGGGACGGGCACCTGATCGAGAGGTGGGCGATCGGGTGGATGCTCCTGTCGCTGGCGCTGTGGGGGTGGTTCGGCTACCGATACCTGATGGACGACGACAGAGGGTTCTACGAACCCACGGATGACAGCCGCGCCCTGGTGGGCATACTCGCGCTGGCGGTCGTTCCGA
Organism: Streptomyces antibioticus; assembly: GCF_002019855.1. Lineage (NCBI taxonomy): Bacteria > Bacillati > Actinomycetota > Actinomycetes > Kitasatosporales > Streptomycetaceae > Streptomyces > Streptomyces antibioticus. The sequence continues at coordinate 110,548 of NZ_CM007717.1, forward strand.
CGATCATCACGGTGGCGACCCTCACGTACGCCCGGGTCCTGTTCCGACTGGCTCGCCGGGCCTCGTAGGAGGCGGCGGCAGCAACTGCATCGCGTCGAGCACAGCCTGCCGCGACGTGGAAGACACCTCCGGCCTGGCCGAGCGTCTCCGGGTCAGGCGCCGACATGCTCGCTCAGGCAGACGTACTGCGGGGGTTGCTGGTCGTCGAGGCTGCTGTAGTCCAGAACGGCGGGGTAGGTCAGACGCGTTCCGGGATACAGGGGCGTGCAGTCCTGCTCGGTGTCGAAGAAGACGACGGTGTACTCCCCCGGCGGATCCTGGGTGCCGGCGGGACTCACCAGGTCTCCCCCGCACTGGTAGCCGGGCGCGTTCATCAGCAGCACGGCGTCACGGGATGTGTCGCTGCCGCTGCCGGTCCAGGCGACGCAGTAGGAGACTCCCGGGTCGCCGCCGGTGGACGGCTCGGAGATGATGTTGACCCTCTGGAGCGCGGGCGGGCCGCCGCACAGGCTGTCGATGTCCTTGATGTAGTACGGGGACCGGACGGCGCAGATGTCCTCCCTGGACTCGCAGGTCGCCGGGCCGGTGGGCAGCTTGTAGGTGACCGGTAGGCAGTCGGGGGACGACGCCTTCCCTGCCGGAGTTCCCGCTTCCTGTCCGGCCTCTGGAGCGTCCGCGGCCGGGGAGGCTGTCACCGCTTCCGGTGAGGCGGTCCGTGCTGCGGAGCGGTGGCCGGGGGCGGGCGCGGAGGCCGTGGTGCTCGCCCCGGCCCGCGTGCTGCCCGGCTTCCCGTCCCCGTCGTGTGCTGCCATCAGGTAGGTGCCGACGGCGGCCACCCCGACAACGGTGACTGCGACCGTGGCACCGAGCCAGGCCCGGCGGCGGGCGACCCTGCGCCGGGCCAGGGCCCAGGCCGGGTCGTCCTCTGCCGTCGACAGACCTTCCCATCCGGTCATCACCAGGTCCGCCGTCAAGGTCGGAGCCTCGGCCTCCGGCCGCAGGACGTGGGTGCTCTGGGCGGCGAGGAGCACCGTGCTCCGCCCCGCCAGAGCGGCGGCGGTGGGCCGCGCTTCCGGGTCTTTGGCCAGCGCGGACGTGGCGAGGTCCAGGAGGTCGTCGGGGAGTCCGGCGAGGTCGGGGTCGGCGGACATCACCCGGGCGGCGACCGCGTCCGGTGCGCCGGTGCCGAACGGGGGGCGTCCGGTGGCGGCGTAGGCGAGCAGCGCTCCCCAGGCGAAGACGTCCGCGGCCGGGCCCACGGCGCCGGTGCGGTAGCCCTCGGGGCTGATCCAGCCGCTGGTGCCGGTCATCACGCCGGTCCGGGTGACCGAGGTGCCCTCCAGGGCGTGGGCGATGCCGAAGTCCAGTACCCGGGGTCCGTCGGGGGCCAGGATGACGTTGCCCGGCTTCACGTCGCGGTGCACCACCCCGGCTTGGTGGACGGCCGCCAGCGCGGCGGCGGTCCCGGCCGCCAGAGCGTAGAGCCGGGCCCCGGACAGCGGGCCGTGCGTGGCGATGTGTTCGCCGAGGGTGAGGCCGGGCACGTACGGGGTGGCCAGCCAGGGGTCAGCCGCGGCGGGGTCGGCGGCGAGCAGCGGCACCAGGCAAGGGCCCGTGACCCGCCGGGACAGCTCGACTTCCCGCTTGAACCGGGCCCGGAACTCGTCGTCGCCGGCCTGCGCCGGGTGGACGACCTTGACCGCCACCCGCCGGCCGCCGGGATCCAGGGCCGCGTAGACCGTTCCCATGCCGCCTGAACCCAGCCGGCCGATGACCCGGTACGGACCGATCCGGCCCGGATCACCAGGCCGCGCAGAATGAATACGCGCAGACAACAACGCCCCCCACAGGCAAGATCCACCGACCGCGCCGGTCGGACCGCAACTGTCTCACGCCCACCGGGGGAACCTCAGCCGGGCGACCGGCCGGGCCGACCGCGCCCTCGTTCCCCGCCTGCTCGACGTCGACGTCGACGTGACGTTGGCGTCGACGGGCAGCCCGCCTGGACCGCGCAGAGGCCGTCCGGGTTCAACCCCGTGCATGCCGAACGTTCCTGGACGGGCAGGGAGGTGTCACAGGTCGCCTGAGGCCATCGCGCGATCGCGTAGCGTTCGCAGGCTGATGCGGGCCCCCGCCTCGTCCTCGATGCGCCATTCGTTCATGCCCTGGCAGGTTTTGGTGCCGCGGGCGACAGCGCCGGCTTCGTCGACCCGGCCGTAGGGGGTGCCGCCGGTCGCGTTGAGGATGATGCCGCCGTCTTCGTCGATGGTGGCCCAGTGATCGGTGGAGCGGTAGGTGAGCACGATCTGGGTGCCGGCGGTCAGGATCCGGGCGGCGACCATGCGGGCGACATCGGTGCGGCGGCGCCCGGCGACCGGTCGGCGCTGCGCGGTAGCCCGGCGGGGCCGGGTCGGCGGCTGCGGGACGCCTTCCGGCTCTCCGGCCGGGGGGACGGGCAGTCCGAGGCGCTCGGGGTTCCAGATGTGTTCGAACAGGCACAGATACAGCTCCTGGCGGGTCTGGACAACCGAGGTCATCGTCTCCCGCGGGCCGAACGGCCTGAGGACCTTGTCGAGCTTGTGGGTCTTGATGAACTCGCGCAGCAGCGGGTTTCGCTGGTCGTATCCGGGGGCGATGATGCCCAGCAGGACGTTGCTGCGGGCGTAGTAGCCGGCCTTGTCGTGCAGGGGCAGGTCGTTGATGCTGGAGTTCTCGCGCCCCATGAGCAGTCCCAGGCCGCCCAGTTGGTTGCGGCGGCTGCGGAAGACGACGGGGTCGGGTATTTCCTTGTGCACGCGGTGGTGGTGGTTGGCCCACAGGTGCTCGATGTGGAACCGGTCGCGGTCTAGGTAGGCGAGCACGTCGTGGGGGCGCTGGCAGGACTCTTCGACGTAGGCGGTGGCCCGGGCCAACAAGTAGCGGATCTGATGGGCGTTGTTGCCGCGCAGCCCGAGCGTGACGGCGTCGCGTATCGAGCCTGGGTCCTGGGTGACGAGGTCGCCGAGGGCCTCGGCGACGTCGGCGACGGTGCGGCACCTGCTCAGGAGGGGTACGAGGGTGTCGTGGGTCAGGGTGTCGGCGTCCGCCGACTGCACCGGCAAGTCCTGCAGGACCCTGAGGGCGTACCAGCGGTCCATGTAGTCGGCGACGAGGCGGCCTTTGTGCTTGGCGTCGGAGGGCTGGTCGTCGGGGTCGATGGCGGCGAGGATGGCGACGGCCTGGCAGCCCAGTGCGTTGCGTTCGTTGAAGAGGACCGTCTCCAGGCGGTCGCCGCCTGTCTTGAGTGCGCGGCCGGCGGCGAGGAAGGGCCGAAACAGCCTGGCCGACTTCAGCAGGTCTTGTACGAAGTGCAGGAAGTTGTCGGGGTGTTCGGGTACCAGGTGCAGGCGGGCGGCGTTCTGGCGGACCCATACGTTGAGGTTGCGCTCGATCTGCCGGCGGTCCTCGTCCTGGGCCTCGCGTGCGCAGCGGGCCAGCAGGAATGCCTTGATGAAGCGGGATGCGGCTGTGGAGTCCTCCCGGTCGGTGGCCAGTTCCCGGAGCATCTCCTGCCACTGGGTGTTCAGTTGATCCTCGTTCGCTCCGACGTGGGAGAGCAGGTGGCTCTTGAGGAGGTCGACGGCGGTCAGGCGGGCGCCGCGGTCGTTCATCGTCTCGAACATCCGGTAGCCGTGGTCGGAGTCGGCCGCGCGGATCCCGACCAGGACCACCCGGTCCAGCAGCCACTCGGTGAACCGGGTCAGGTTCTCCGCGTCGAGTTCTTCCGCGAGCTGGGACTCGATCTGCCGGCTGCGTGCCCAGAGGTTCCGGCGCGAGAGCGAGTCGCCGGCGCCCGTTTCGTAGGTGCGGGCCTCGGCGACCGCTCGCAGGACCGGTTCGTGATCGGTGATGCCGAGCGAGAAGTGCGCTCCGTCGATCGTGATCACCCGGTTGAGGCGGTCGACGGCCCGGGTGTCCGCGCGCTCCTGTGCCGCAAGCCGCAGTTGCAGGAAAAGCAGGTGCAGCGTGACGAACCGCTGCTGCCCGTCGACGAGGTAGCGCCTGTTCCTGGCGGACTCGTAGTAGACGAACGGCCCCAGGAAGTACTGCGGTGCCGTGTGCGGTCGGCGCAGGTAGGACGGATTGGCGGACCAGTTCCTGAACGACCCGCACAAATCCCGCAGCAGCGTGCGGACTTCGTCCTCACCCCAGGTGTAGTCGCGCTGGTAGTAGTCGATTTCATAGGTCACATCACGGAACAGCTCCTTCAGGCTGAAGCCTTGGGACCTGATCTCGTCCGAACCCATGACACCACTCCCCACCTGCCCGGCTGTCTGCTCATAGTCCCAACTCCCCCGCCATTGCTGTAGCCCTGGATCAAATCTGGCCGTCACTCCGCGCGGGGAGTATGGGTCGTGGGCATCGCCGCGAAGCGGCAGAAGGCGGTAAGTCCAGCCGCTGCGGGCGGCACGGGGCGCCAGGTCCGCCCATTCCGGTTCATTCGCAGGTGTTGGCGCATGGTTCCGCTGGATGCGTGGGCGGGCTCGGGGCGGGCGGCCCTCCGCTGTTGCGGGGTGCCATCGCCGATCGGCTTGTGGCGGACACCCGCGGATCCTCGACACCATCGGCATCCGCTCGACGTGCCGAAGTCGGTAATTGCTCCAATTGACGGACATGGTCGTCGACAGACGGACATGATGCTCTTCGCCGATGGCGGGGCGGACAGAGCGGTTCGGAAGGGATGTGGGCGTGGGCGTGGGGGGCAGTGGGCGGGTCGAGGGGCTGGAGGCGAGCGATCCGCGGCAGGTGGGCCGCTACCGGATCGTGGGCCGGCTGGGCGCCGGCGGGATGGGCCGTGTCTACCTCGGCCGGTCCCCGGGCGGCCGCCCGGTCGCGGTGAAGGTGGTACGGCCGGAACTGGCGGAGGAGCCCGGTTTCGCGAAGCGGTTCGCCCGTGAGGTGACCGCGGCGCGTCGGGTGAACGGTTTCTTCACCGCAGCCGTGGTCGATGCCGACCCGCAGGGGGATCCGGCCTGGCTGGCGACCGCCTACATGCCGGGCCCGTCCGTGGCCGAGGCCGTCGAAACCCACGGCGCGTGGCCGGCGGCCGCGGTGCGGGCGCTGGGAGCGGGAGTGGTGGAGGCGTTGGAGGACATCCACCGGGTGGGGCTGGTGCACCGGGACCTCAAGCCGTCGAACGTGCTCCTGGCCGCTGACGGCCCCCGTGTCATCGACTTCGGGATCTCGCTGGTGAGCGAGGCCAGCGCCCTCACCGCGACCGGGCTGACCGTGGGCACTCCAGGTTTCATGTCGCCCGAGCAGCTCACCAACGCCTCCATGGGCCCGCCCAGCGATGTCTTCTCCTTGGGCGCGCTCCTGGCCTACACGGCGACCGGTCGGGGCCCCTTCGGCGAGGGCTCGGTGCACGCGCTGCTCTTCCGCATCGTCTACGAGGAACCCGACCTGAGCGGCGTCCCGGACAGCCTGAGCCCGCTCATCGCCGCGTGCCTGGCCAAGAAACCCGAGGACCGGCCTGGCCTGGACGCCCTTCTGCACCAACTCGCCTTCGACGAGTACGACGCCGCCGGGTGGCTGCCGACGGCCGTCGCCGCGGACCTGGCAGACCGCGGTGAGGCACACGCCGCCTTCCCGCCCCTGCCCGTCACACCTCCACCACCGACCGCATCCCCGGGTGAGGTGCCGGCCCCTGCCCGACCGGCGCAGCCGCCCCTGCCACCTGTGCCGGCCTCTACCGCACCGCAGTGGCCACCGACCGAACTTGACGATCCGTCGGTTCGGCGTCCGCCGCCGGAGGGGCGGTCCGTCCACAGCGCACCCACCTCGACCGCTCCGTCCTCCTCGTCCCGTGCCCGTGCTGCGTCGGCCGGCGCCGCGGAAGGGCCCGGCCGGGCAACTGGTCGGCTGCACGCCCTGGCCCCCGGCCTCTACTGTCTCCTGCCGGCCCTCGCGTGGCTGATCGGATGGAAGTCCAAGCTCTACATCGACCCCGACGACCCCTATGCGCTCTGGAGCGAGAACACCGCCATCACCCTGGTCATCGCGCTCGTCGGCATCGCCCTGACGCTCCACGCCGAGACCACGGCCCGCCTGCTCCCCCCGGGACAGAGCCGCACGCTGCGCATCCTGGGCTGGAGCCTGGCGGTCACCGTGAGCGTCTGGATCCTCAAGGTGCTCTTCCTCAGCCTGCTGGCCCTCCCCCTGGCCATCACCATCCTGGTGACCACCACGACGATGCGCTACAAGCTCAGACGACGAACCCGGGCGACAGCGCGGTGACTTGCGCACACACCACCCGCGTCAGAAGGCCCGGGAAACGGTACCCGGTGGCTCGTCTCGCGGCGTTGGCCGGGTAGTCGACGTGTCGACCGGCGGTAGGCAAACCGTCTCCAGATCCTGATCTTGGAGGTGGTCGTGGGGCGTCGGCCGAGTGTGTTCATCCGGGCGGTCAGCATGGACGAGGGCCGCAGGCTGTAGGGGGTCAGCCGGTCGTCGAAGGATCCGATACGGCTGCGGCGGGCGATCGTGGTGCTGATGCGCGCCCAGGGCCAGACGGTCAAGGAGCACCTCTCTGATGCAGGTCGGCGAAGGCTACGTCCGCGACGTGATCCACGCCTTCAACGAGCGGAGGTTCGATGTTCTGGACCCGCAATGGAGCGGGGGACGCCAACCGGTGATCAGTGAGCGGGTGCGCGAGCACATCCGCCTGATCGCCCGGACGTCCCCCGCCGACTGGGCCATCACCGGCTTTTGCCACCACCTAAAGCCTGGCCAAGCTCGCCGACCGCCGCACCCACGCCGAACAGAACGCCGCCATCGCCGCATCTATCCGCCGGCGCAACGCCCACGCCGAACCGAAGACCCGCTTCGCGCCCGAGTCACCGATCTGCCAGTGGACCGATCACCCGGCCAAAGCTGCGTGACAATGCCCAGTGACAGCGATCTTCGCTGGATGCACGTAGGCGGACGGGCGGGCTACGGCCTGATCGACGAAGAACGCATCCGAGGTCAGGTCACCAGGGTACGACGCCGCTGTCGTCGAACAGCCGGCCGGTCGGGCCGTCGTCCGGCAGGGTCGCCAGCCGGATGGCGATCGCCGCGCCCTGCTCGGGGGTCTGCGTCCCGCTGAATCCGTTGAGGTCGGTGGCCACGTAACCGGGGCAGGCGTTGTTGATCAGGACGTTGGTGCCGCTCAGCTCCTTGGCGTACTGGACGGTGAGGGCGTTGAGGTAGGTCTTCGTCGGCGCGTACGCCCCGCTGATTCCCCCGAGATCCACGCCGGGCGTGGTCTGGAGTGTCAGGGAGCCGACGTGGCTGGACTGGTTGACGATCCGCGGGTGCGCCGAACGGTGCAGCAGGGGCAGCATCGCGTTGGTGACCCTGATGACGCCGAGGACGTTGGTCTCCAGCAGTCGCCGCACGGTCTCGAGGTCGATGGTCGTCGGTTCCTCCGGCCGGCCGTCGGCAACGCCGGCGTTGTTGACCAGTACGTCCAGCCGTCCTGCCCGCTCCTCGACCAGTTGGACTGCGGCGGCGACGCTCCCGGCGTCGGTCACGTCCAAGGGCACGCCGAACGCGTCAGCACCGGCCGCACGCAACTTCGCCACAGCGTCCTTCCGGCGCTGCTCGTCCCGGGCGCCGACACCGACACTCCAGCCCCGCGCACCGAGCCCGGCCGCGATCTCATACCCGATTCCCTTGTTCGCACCAGTGACCAGCACGATCGTCTTCTCGCTCATGAATGCGAGCATGCCTGCGCCGCCGCCGGGCACCAACACCCTCTCGGTAGTGCAGCGATACCCGAGCGGTATCGATCAGCCGTCTGCCGTCCTAGCCTGGGCTCATGGAAATACGCGAGCTGCGGTACTTCGTCGCCGTCGCCGAGGAGTTGCACTTCGGCAAGGCCGCCCAGCGCCTCGGGATAGCCCAGCCCCCGCTGTCCCGGACGATCACACAGCTCGAGCGGCGGCTCGGAATCGCACTGCTGGAACGCAACAGCCGCAAGGTCACGCTCACCGAGGCCGGAGCCGTGCTGCTGGCCGAAGGACGCGAGATCCTCAGCGCAGTGACCGCGGCTGAGCGGCGTACCCGACGGGCCGCCACGGCACACCCCAGCCTTGTGCTCGCCGTCAAGTCCGGCACCGGTGGCGAGCTGCTGACGAAACTGCTCGACGCCTACGCCGCAGAACCCGGCGCAGCCACCGTCGATCTGCTGATCTGCGAGGCACACCAGCACCGGCAACTGCTGCGGGAGGGACAAGCCGACGTGGCTCTGCTGCACCTGCCCTTCGACTCGGCAGCCGGGCTCGACACCGAGACCCTGTACACCGAGGGACAGGTCGCGATCCTGCCGGCCTCACACCCGCTCGCCATCCGCTCCCAGGTCCGGATGGCCGACGTCACCACACTGCCCGAGCTCCCGCCGGCCCGCTGGCCCGGTCCTGACGGCAGCTACCCGGAAGGACCGGGCGCGGAAATACGGAACCTGACACAGCTCTTCCAGCTCATCGCGCTGGGCCGTACCACCGTGGTCATTCCCGAGTCATCCGGCGCTGACCTGCGCCGGGACCTCGCCGCGGTGCGGGTCCTGGACGCTCCGCCTGTGACAACGGTGATCGCCTGGCCGCCGCAGAGCCGCCTTCGTGCAGTTGCTGACCTGGTCCGCGTTGCAACACTCCTTTGAACCCGGATGAGGAGGGCGGCCGCCCCCGACGACAGCCTCGATCAGGCATCTGACAGCTCAACGCCCCTGCCTCAGCAGGGCAGTGTCCCTGACGGTCTGCTGCCCTCGAGACAGTCCTCTGACCGCCGGACGGCGCGTCGATTGCCCAGCCAACGCTGCGAGACCAGCCGCTAGTTCTTCTGCAGGGTGCGGGTGACGCCCGCGATGACGGCTGTCGTCAGCATCCAGCCGAAGGCGATCAGCAAGTAGGCCAACCATTGGAGGCCGTCGTTCGACCAGTACCACCCCGTGCGCTGGCCCAGCCCCCCGATGGGGATCAAGAGGTCGAGTGTGTAGACGAGGGGCTGGAACGGGGCGCCTTCGCCCTGCTTCACCGACGTCGGAGACTGCGTGCCGAAGGCCAGGGTGCCCAGCAGGGTCAGTATCAGAAGCCACACGCCTGCCAGCCATGGTCGGTAGCCGTAGCCCACGGTCACATCGAGCAGGTGCCCCCAAGCGCGGGCCGGCAGAGACAAGGTGAGGCGCCGGTGACGTTGTTTGCTGAGGAGCACGCGCCGGGCGTCGTCGTCGTGGCCGATCTGTCGGTACCAGCCCGCGAGTTGTTCGTACGGCTGAGGGGAATAGCCGGGATTTCGACGGATCCACGCCAGACGACGCGCGACGTCGTCCCTCGCGAGCGTTCCGCCGTCGCCTGCTGCGGATGACGCGTCTGCGAATCGGATGGAGCCGTATCTGAACCCGTCCAGCAACACCTTCCCCGGCCAGCTCTGCTCGCTGTCCTGGAGCCAGGCGGCCTGCGCGAACCGGAGATCGACCGATCCCGAGAGCGGTGCGGCGGTCCTGAAGTCGAAGTCCGCAACGTGCATCGCTGTGCAGTCCAGGGCGATGCCGCCCCCGTTCAGACAGGCCCCCTCGAAGGTCAGCAGACCTTCTATACGGGCCCTTCGCAGTCGTACCTCTCCTTGTGCGGTGAACCCTTGGGAGCAGTCCACGGTCGAAGCGACCACGCCGCCTGCGGCAAGTGCGACTCCGTCGGCGTTCTCCAGCCGTGCGGCCTGCAGAATCAGTCCGCTGGGTATGTGCGCGCCGGGCAGTCTTAGCCCGCCTTGTGTGGTGAGCCGTTCGCCGAAGACGCCGCCTTCCAGGGTCAGGCTGCCTCCGGACACCGCCCACTCTCCAGGACCGGAGATCCTGGCATCTGTAAGCAGCAGATTTCCGGCCACATGAGCGTTGGCGAGTATGAGAGGGCCGCCTTCGAGGGCAGACCGTCTCAGGTCCAGATCACCCCCGATTCGGGCGAGTTCAGCGTCGATCCCGGGGACCCGGCTGTCCGTGACCGCGATCGACCGGGTCGTGGCGCCGCGCATGTTCACCGCCTCGTCCAGGCGGCAGCCCTCCAGTGAGAACGTGTGGCTGATCTCCGTTCCTGACAGGTCGAGACGACCGGTGATACGTGTCCCGGCGAGCCGGAGGGCGGCTACGGTGCCAGATCGATCGTGGTTCCCGCCGAGCAGGAGCGTCGCCACGACGGCTGCGCGGACAGTGCGTTCGGGGCCCCACTCTTCACCCGCAGCGGGGTCGTCGGCCTCGGGTACGCCCGTGCGCAGATCAACTCGATGCCCCTCGGGAAAGGCATCCCACAGCGTGCGCTCCGGCGGGGTCAACTCGCTATATGACAGCACTCATGCAGAGTAGTGATCTTCTCGCCCGGTCGTGGCGGTGCCGGGGGTGGGAGGTGGCGGTCTGTGTCGTCGATCGTCCGGTGGAGTGGTTACGCCGATGAGTTCGCCGTCCGTGGGCCGCATGCCGAGCCACGCGACGCCGACATCTGCCCTCGGGAGGGCGCCGGTGTGTGTCAGAACGTCGTTATGAGCCCGGCGGCCTTGACCAGCGCGCGCACGTCCTGCGGCAGTACCGCGTCCGGCGGTGTCCCGGCGGCGCAGCGCTCGGCGGGCAGGCGGCGCGATTGCGCCCAGGCGTCCGTAGGTGCGAGCCGGGCCACCTGGTCCCGCACCTGCTGCCGCAGTGTCAGCCCACGGGGTCCGGAGGCTGTCAGGCCTCGACGAGTTCGTCCGCGAGGAACTCCGCCACGAACTTCCGTGCCCGACGGTCGAATTCGGTGTACTGCGCCTCCCGCTCGGCGCCGGCGACCGCTTCGCCGACCAGCAGATTGCCCTCGGCGTCGATGCGCTGCGGTCGCTCCTCCGCGTCCAGGAGCAGGCCTACGGTGGAGCGGGAGAAGCCGCAGTAGTAGGCGATGCCGTCGCTCAGGTTGGCCTCGAGGACGGACTGCATCGACTCCGCGACGGGGTCGTCGGCGGTGGCGCCGGCCAGGGCCAGCCACAGCATGCGCTTGCCCGCCAGGCGGGGCTTGCTGCGGCCGTAGGCAAACCCGTAGTTCCATACGCGGTCGATCCATCCCTTGAGGACTGCGGGCACGCTCTGCCAGTACACCGGGAAGACGGCGACGACGACATCGGCGTCGAGGATCCGCCGCATGTGGGCGTGCGCCTCGTCCGAGTACGGCTTCTCGCGGTTGCCCCAATCCGGCTGGTCCTCCACGTTCATCCGCGGGTCGAACCCCTCGGCGTACAGGTCGAGCAGGTCGATGCGGTATCCGGCGGCCTCGAGCTGGGCAGCCGCGCGGCGGGCGGTGTGGGCGGTGAGGGAATCGCTGCGGTGGTGCGCGACGACCACGAGGGCCGTCCTGGTGTCGCTGCTGTGCTGCGGCACGGTGTCTCCCGAGGGCTCGATCTGTGCGGTGAGTCCAGTACAGCCGCGGCGCCGTAGATGATCCATGGGAGAAACTCTCCAGGGCATAGGAGATCGTCTACGATTGGGCTGTGGATCCTCTGAGTTCACTGCTGAGCGGTATCCGGGCCGAGGGCTCGGTCGTCAGCCATGCCGTCCTGACGACGCCCTGGAGTATCACCTTCGCCGATGCCGCTCCACTCACCATGGTCAGCGTGCTGCGCGGGGGCGGCACGCTGCTGCTGTCCGACGGCGCCGAGCGGGCGATCGGCGCGGGCGACACGGCCATCATCCAGGGCCCCGCGCGGTTCCGCCTCGCGGACGAGCCTGCCACGGTCCACCGTCCCCACACCGCGTACGAGATCAACTGCTTCACCGCGGACGCCGCGTGCACCGGCCAGGAACTCGACGGCATCCACTGGGGCACCGGCCCGGAGGGAGCGACCGCGCTGATCGTGGGCGCCTACCGCGCCTCGGGGCACCGCCACGAACGGCTCCTGCGCGCCCTGCCGCCCGTCTTGGTCGTCTCCGAGGACGCCGAGGTCTGCGCCTGGCTGGAGAACTCCGCCGCCGACGCCGCACGGCTCTCCGCCGGTTCGCAGGCACTGATGGACCGGCTCCTCGACTGGACTCTGGTCTGCACGCTGCGCACCTGGTTCGACCGAGCGGGCGCCGACGCGCCCGGCTGGTACCGCGGCCTCGCCGACCCGGTCCTCGCCCCCGCCCTGCACGCCTTCCACGGGCGTCCCGCCGAGAGCTGGACGGTCGCGTCGCTGGCCGCTCAAGCCGGCGTCTCCCGGGCACTGTTCGCCCGGCGCTTCACCGAACTGATGGGCCGTCCGCCCCTCACCTACCTCACCGAGTGCCGCATGGACGACGCCGCGGCACTCCTGGCCGACACCGACCTCAGCATCGCCCAGATCGCCAGGACCGTCGGCTACGCCGACGCCTTCGGCTTCAGCACCGCCTTCAAACGCCACAAGGGCCTCAGCCCCAGCACGTTCCGCACTACTGCGGCGTGAGTCACGGCACGCGGCCGAAAGACACAGGCCCCGGTGGTCCAGACCGCAGCACAACGAGACGCCGTGCCGGAGCAGCAGGGCGGCCGACGGTCGAGGTAGGTAAGAGGGCTGCCGCACGACACGCGATGTGGGTCGTCTTGAGGCTCCGTTGCGGGGGCGGTTCGGCGTGGTCTCGGGCTGGCTTGATCGTGGGGGCCAGGGGAGCACGCACACCGTGTCCAGGTCGGTGCCGGAGGCAGCCGCGACGGTGGCCCCCACCTCTTTCGAGGCGCAGTGCGGCTTCATTCCCGTCATCGGTTCTCCCGTGCGGCCGTGCCGTCGCGACCGTGGCGGTCCTGTGCGCCAAGTGGGTGCCGGCCCCGTCCGGTTCAGTAGATCCGAGGGCTGTCACGGGCGAGCCGTTGGTGGCAGCGGTGCGCCTCGCTGCCCGCCGCACGGGGTGAGGCGCGTGATCTCTCCCAGACCGTGACGTTGAGAAAAACATGATCACCAAGGGTGTCTTCTCAACAGCTCTGTCCGTCACCGTGCTGGCTGCGTCCACGGCCCTGGGGGCGGGCGTCGCCGTCGCCGACGACGGCGACGCAGCCCTCGACAACACCACTCTCCTGGGGCCGGTCGTCACCCCCATCTTTGCTCCCGGACTGGCAACCAACGCGGCGCAGAACGTCCCTGCCACCCTCTGCGCCGTCTCCTCCCCCATCCTCGGAGTCCCTGAGCGGGCCCGGGGCGACGAACTCCGAGGCTGTCGCGCAGAACGGCTGACAGCACCACCCGACACTGCCCTCTGGTCACCGACAGGCCCGAGCAGGGAACGCCTGCTGGGGCGATCGGCCGGCAGGAGCCAAGCAGACCGACAGCTCGCGCGGACGGCACACGCCGAAGTGCTCCTGACCACCACGGCAGAGGCACCGCGCAGACCACCCAGATGCGCCCCGGTGTACTCCACCGGGGCACATCCTCGTGCAACCTCCCCAAGGGCAGCCTCCGTGGCCGACGTTGGGCGCCTCAGGCGGGACGGTCGGCCACAGCCGCGCGCAGCAATTGCACGTCCGCCTCTTCCCCGGCGGCTGCCTCAAGCACCGTGTACACCACCTCGGCTCGTCGGGTGGATGTGCGCCTCAGGTCTCGAGTGACAGCCCAGGTCCGTCAGAGGACGACTGGCCGGCGCACCTGAGCCCTGCCCGGGACCTCTCCATCGCCACAGGTGAGGCGGAACTCCACGCAGTCATCGACCAGGCTCTGCTCCTCACCGACGCTGGAGCGGTGAGCGGCATCCTCGCGGTGCTGGCCCACGCCGAGACCGCAGCCGCGCGGCGCTGTCGAAGGCGACAGACCTTCGACGGCGCCGCTGCGAGAGCCGCCGCGAGGCCGGGGCCCACTACGGCGTGGGGATGGTCATCCGGCGGCGTCCCAGGCCGGTTCGTCGCCGGGAGCGGCCCGTTGCTCGTGCTCGGACCGGGCGGCTTCGAGGAGGCGGCGCCAGGACGTGACCAGTGGGCGCCGTCGCAGCAGGGAGCGGCGTTCCCGCTCGGTCATGCCGCCCCAGATCCCGTGCTCGATGCGGTGATCGAGGGCGTGGGCGAGGCATTCGGTGCGCACCGGGCAGCCGGTGCAGATGGCTTTGGCCCGGTTCTGGGCCGCGCCTTCGGCGAACAGCTCCTCCGGATCAGCAGTTCGGCAGAGCGCTCGCGCACCCCAGGTGTCCTGATCGTCCTCGACCATCTCGACGCCGTCCTCTCCCCCGGTCCGGCCCGACGCCGGCCTCCCCTGGGCCGACGCAGGGCCGAAACGGTACGGCACGCGCACGGGAGCAGGGAAGATCGTCGGCTGGTGGCAATCCCTTCGGGTGAAGGGCTCTTGACGGATACGCAGTGCCGCGTGGCGCGGTTCAGCCGGTGGCCGAGCAGCCAGGCATCGCTCGCAGCGTCACCTCGCTCGTCGGTGCGTTGGTCCTTCGCCGGATCGCCGCGAACAGCGCGACGCGGACTTCACCGATCGGGTAGTCGATCCGGTCGTAGGGGAGTTGGAGGGTGGTGTTGTCCGGGGACTTCAGGCGGACCAGGTCGAGGCTTCCGCCGGGAATCAGGTCGCGGTGCCCACGCAGTTCCAGCGGCAGGCCGCGTTCCGGGTCGGTGAGGGCCTCCACCAGCTCGGTCCGGCGCAGGCCGGTGTCGGAGTCGTGGTGGAGCCGGAGGATCCAACGGCGACGGTGTGCAGGAGCCCGAGGCGGCGCAGCCGGCCGCTGGGGAGCCAGGGCCCACCGCGCCAGCCGGGCTCCCGTGGGTGAGCGGCGGTCGTTCGTCCTACCACCGTCGTTCATCGGCGGTCCAGGTGTCGCCGGCCAGCCAACTGGCCTGCCCTCCGGTGCAGTGGATGTGATGGGCGAGGGGTGAGTTGGATGCTGATCGGCTGCCCTAGCCGACGGAGCTCGATGCCGCGCTCGGTCCGCGCGTGAATCCGGAGTCCGTTGAGACCGTGGATCAGGTCCTGCCCAGTGTCTCGGGGCGTGCCGCTGGGCAACAGGCCGGCCAGCATGTGGTCGGGGCTCGCATTGTTCTCCAGATGGAGTCCTGCTCCCTTGGCGGTGGGCTGCACGTACCGGATACCGAAGGGGACTCGGGCGATTCCGGCCGACCTGGTGAACTGAACGGCGTACCTCCATCCGTCCGGAGTCCGGTACAGGGCGAGGCTGGTCGGCGGACCGAGGGGGCGTCACGTCCGCCGTCCACTCGCCGCCCATGCGGCGCGTGCGGCGTCATCGGGACGTACGCGCCCCCGACCGTCCGGGTAAACGGATGGTCGGGGGCGAGCATGACGCGACAGGATGCTCCGCATGACGTTGCCCACCCCCGAGCTGCACACCGCTCGCCTGCGACTGCGGCCGTTCGCCGACGCCGACGCGGCGCCGCTCTACGCACTGCACAGCAGCACCCACGTGCTGCGTTACTGGGACTCCCCGCCGTGGACCGAACCGGCGCGAGCCCAGCGCTTCATCGCGACCTGCCGGACGATCCAGGAGGAAGGCACGGGAGCGCGGGTGGCCGTCGACCGTGTCTCCGACGGTGCGTTCATCGGCTGGTGCGGCCTGACCGGATGGAACCCGGACTTCCGCAGCGCGTCCCTGGGCTACGTCTTCGACGCCGCCGCGTGGGGTCACGGCTACGCCACGGAGACCGCACACGCCGTCCTGCGGTGGGCGTTCTACACCTTGGACCTGAACCGCGTCCAGGCCGAGACCGACACCCGCAACTTGGCGTCCGCCCGGGTCCTGGAGAAGCTCGGCTTCGTCCGCGAAGGCACCCTCCGCGAGGACTGCGTCGTCAACGGCGACGTATCCGACTCCTGGGTCTTCGGCCTCCTCCGCCGCGAGTGGCACCCGACGAGCATGCCGCCGACCGGTCGATAGGACCAAGACTTGCCCGCTCATGTCGCTTCTCGTGGATACGCCGCCGTCAAGGAGGACGACCACCACAGCCACGGTGGGAGCCCTGTGAAGGGGCCTCAACTACCTCTCGTGTACTGAAAGGTGGACTCAGACTCCGCATCTGCCAACGTCTGCCCTGCCTCAAGCCCGCGCGGAGCGCTGCAATGCCACGGACTCCTCCAGCGCCGCGGTGAGGTACTTCGCCGACGCCCCGACGCCTCCTTCGGCTACTTGCACCGGGGTGCCGCTGGCGACGACGGTGCCGCCGTCCTCCCCCGCTCCGGGCCCGAGGTCGATGACGTGGTCGGCTGCGGCGACGACGCGCATGTCCAGTGCGACCATCACGACGGTGTTGCCCGCGTCGACGAGGGTCTGCAGATGGGTGACGAGACGGTCGGCGTCGGCGCAGTGCAGTCCCGAGGTCGGCTCGTCGAGCACGTAGAGGGTGTCTCCGCGCTGGGCGCGCTGGAGTTCGCTGGCGAGCTTGACGCGCTGGGCCTCCCCGCCGGAGAGCTCGGTGGCGGGCTGCCCGAGCCGCAGGTAGCCGAGTCCGACGTCGATCAGCGCGGACAGGGACCGCATGATCTCTTCCTCGCCGGTGAAGAACGCGTGGGCCTCCTCCACGCTCATCGCGAGGATCTGGGCGATGTTCCGGTCGTGCCAGGTGATCTCCAGGGTGCTGGCTTTGTAGCGGGTGCCGTGGCAGTCCGGGCACTCGGTGTAGACCGAGGGGAGGAAGAGGAGTTCGACCATGACCGAGCCCTCGCCCTCGCAGGTCGGGCACCGGCCGCTGGTGACGTTGAAGGAGAACCGGCCGGGCTTGTAGCCGCGGGCGCGTGCCTCGGGTGTCTGCGCGAAGCGGCTGCGGACGTGGTCGAACAGGCCCGTGTAGGTGGCTACGTTGGAGCGGGGCGTGCGGCCGATGGGCTTCTGGTCGATGCTGACCACGCGGCGTACGCCGGCCAGGTCCCCCTCGAGTGTGCCCTCGAGTCTGTCGGGGGAATCGGCCAGGAGCAGCTCGTCGTCCTCGGGCGCCTCGTCGATGGGCACGGCCTGCCCCAAGTGCTCGGCGAGCAGCGCGGGCAGTGCCTGGCTGACCAGACTCGACTTACCCGATCCGGATACGCCGGTCACGGCGGTGAGGGCGCCCATGGGGATCGACACCGAAACGCCCCGCAGGTTGTTGCGGGTGACGCCGTTGAGCTCGATCCATCCGCGGGGCCGGCGCGGCGCGTGCGGGTCGAGGCCGCTGCCGCCGAAGAGGTACCCGCGGGTCACCGATTCCTCGACGTCGGCGAGGCCGTCGGTCGGGCCGCTGTAGAGGATCCGGCCGCCGCGCTCGCCCGCGCCCGGGCCGATGTCGACGAGCCAGTCGGCATGCCGCATCACATCGACGGAGTGCTCGACGATGAACAGGCTGTTGCCCCGGCGCTTGAGTCCGTCGAGGATCCCGAGCAGCGCGGTCACGTCCTGTGGGTGGAGGCCCGCCGAGGGCTCGTCGAGCACGTAGACGACGCCGAAGAGATCCGAGGTCAGCTGGGTGGCCAGGCGCAGGCGCTGCAGTTCGCCACCCGAGAGCGTGGGCGTGGTGCGGTCCAGGGAGAGGTAGCCGAGCCCCAGGTCGATGACGGGGCACAGGCGGTCGAGCAGTTCCGTGCCCAGGCGTGCCGTCGTGGCCAGCTTCTCGGCCGAGCGGTTCGGGGTGCGGCGTACGTCGGGCGCGGCCGCGTGGGCGGACCCGCCGGCCGCGACGCGCTGCTGGACGGCCTGACGGCGCGCGTCGGCGTGGAGAGCCCCGCCGCCGGGTGTCACCGTATCGCCGGAGGCGGCACCTGCCTGCCGAGAGGCGTCCGCGACGGCCCCGTCCAGCAGCGAGGCGAGCTCCCGCAGCGGCAGGCCCGCGAAGTCGGCGATGTCGAGCCCCTCGAAGGTCACGGACAGGGCTTCGGGCTTGAGCCGTTTCCCGTGGCAGGACGGGCACGGGGCCACGTCGAGGAACTGGGCGACGCGGCGCTTCATCGAGGCGCTCTTGGTGTTGGCGAAGGTGTGGAGCACATAGCGGCGCGCCCCGACGAACGCGCCTTGGTAGCTCGGCTCCACGCCCGCCGCGATGGCCGCGCGCGCCTCGGAGAGCGTGAGCCTGGAATGGACGGGGACGGAGGGGGTCTCGTCGGTGTAGAGGATCCAGTCCCGGTCCTTCTTCGGCAGATCCTTCCAGGGGACGTCGACGTCGTAGCCGAGCGCGACGAGGACGTCGCGCAACTGATGGCCGTGCCAGGCCGTCGGCCATGAGGCGATCGCGCGCTCGCGAAGGGTGAGGGAGGGGTCCGGCACCATCTTCTGCTCGGTCACCTCGTACACGCGGCCGATGCCGTGGCACTGCGGGCAGGCTCCCTCGACGGTGTTGGCGGAGAAGTCCTCGGCGTAGAGCATCGGCTGGTCGTCCGGGTAGTCGCCGGCGCGCGAGTAGAGCATGCGCACCAGGGACGAGAGCGTGGTGAGGCTGCCCACCGAGGAGCGCGCGCTGCGCCCTCCGCGCTGCTGCTGCAGGGCGACGGCGGGAGGCATCCCGGTGATCGAGTCGACGTCGGGGACACCGGCCTGGTCGATCAGCCGTCTGGCGTACGGGGCCACCGACTCCAGGTAGCGCCGCTGCGACTCCGCGTAGAGGGTGCCGAAGGCGAGGGAGGACTTGCCCGACCCCGAGACACCGGTGAAGACCACCGTCGCGTCGCGCGGGACCGTCAGGTCGACTCCCTTGAGATTGTGCTCGCGGGCGCCCCTCACCCGGACGTCGGCCTGGACGGGCGAGGGCTCCTGGGGAGCGGGCGCTGGTGCGTCGGTCATGTCTCCAAGCTAACAACGCCTGGACCTGCGCAGACGGAGATGACGTGCTGGTTCGGATGCTTGGCGCGCCATTCGACACGGGAGTGCCCGAGAAGTTCGTCATCGACCCGCACGGCCTCATTCTCGCCTGAGGCTCGCCGCTCCGGCCCGCAGTCCCCTGTCGGGGAGGGCTGCGGGCCGGACCCTTGCCTTGCCGGCGCATCAGTCGACGAAGGCCCCGGAAGAACCCTGCGGCGTACGCTGGGACAGGACGCCGTGAGCCTCGGGCGGGTTCGGCACGGAGCAGCCACGAGGAGGGCATGGCGATGGCACAGGACGGCTTGGCGCTACCGCGCCTGACGTCCTTCTCCACCCGTCGCGCCCCGCGCGGCGACGAGGTCGACTACTGGCGTCAGGCCAGGCAGGAAGCCTTCATGTCGGTCAGGACGGACCCGGTCGGCAGCGCATTCGGCGGCGAGATCAGGCTGGGCCAGTACGCGGATTTCCGTCTGTCCACCAAGCGGGCCCGGCCCGAGGAGGTCCGGCGCTCCGCCAGCGACATCGCGCAGGGCCGGGAGGACGAGGAGTACCTGTACCTCGTGTTCCAGTTGAGCGGGAACCTTCTCGTCGAACAGACGGGATCTACGACAGTGCCGTGTCCTTCTCCCTGTCCGCGAAGGAGTACTACGAGCAGGTCGTCCTCGAACTGCCCGCCGACAAGGCGTTCTCACTGGCCGGTATGAGCCGCAGCAACGACCTGCTCGCCAGGACGTTCGACTGTGGCGGGGCGGTGGGCGCGGTGGCGGCGTTCTTCGTGAACCTCGCGCAGGGCCAGGGCGGGGACCTCCCCGGCGCGCACCGCCTCGAGCCCCAGGCGACCGCGCTGGCAACCTCGCTCATCGGCCTGGTCGCCCCCGGTCAGTGCGGCCGACCCGCCCAGGGAAGGACGGCAGGCAGACCTCCTGGGGAGGCGATCCCGTCTTCCGAGGCCAGCACGCCACGGCGACCTGCTGCCGCACTGGGCGCAGGCCCGGTCCGAACACCTCTCAGCCGGTGGGCAATCCCTCGGGAGCCGGCGGTGGAGCGGTTCTTGAACGTGCCACTCCGCCGCGGTGTCGTCGAGCGCACCCATTCCTGGCGAAGGCGAGGGTCGGCTGGGCGAAAAGAACCGCAGCCCGCCCACCTGAGCAACGCAACGTCAAGCCTGGCCGCACGCGATCAGGGCTGCGTGAGGCAAGACCAGTTCACCGTCCGGACCGGTGAAGTCGGCGCACAGCAAATCGAATTGGTTTCTGATCTCGGCAATGCCTACCGGGTCTTGGCTCGTCACGATCTGCCCGATCGTTGCCACTCCAGCGGCCGGTCCGCTCCACCACTCCTCAGGCGTCGTCCGGTGGTCCCACGTCACCGTCTCGCAGACGACGTGATTCAGGCCCGCCTCACCGAGCAACGCAGCCAACCCCTGTTCCGTACGCACAAAGTCGTCTTCGGGAGCAAGAACCGGTAGGTGAGCCGGACGGATGACGCCCGCCGCCTGAACGGCCCTGCCCAGCAGTGCCTGCCCGGCCGCCGCGGGAACCGTCCAGATGGTGACCGCTATCCGCCCGCCAGGACGTGTCACCCTCCGCAACTCCGTGAGGGCCTGCCGAGGCCGTCCGACATGGTTGAGGACGAAGTTGCCCACCGTGACATCGAACTCGTCGTCGGCGAGCGGCAACTGCGGCAGCGCGGCAAGCCGCACGTCGGCCTCCGGAACCGACAGCGCCGCCTGGGCGACCATGCCCGGTTCGGCGTCCACCGCCGTCACCTTCGCTCCCCGCCCACACGCAAGAGCAGCGACGGTGCCCGTGCCCGTCCCCACATCGAGGACCCTCACACCCTCCCCCACCCCAGCAACGTCAAGGAGCCCAGGCGCCGTATATGCGCAAAGCTTGGCAAAGCTCGCAGCGTAGGCATCGGCCTGCCCCGCCCACGCCCGCCGCTCGGACTCATCAAACGCCGTCTCCACCACTCGCCCTCTTCCCGGAACGGCCTCTGTCACCACAACGATCCTGCATGGCGGACGCTAACCCATGACTGATCAACAGCGACTGGAGATCACCCATGGGCACTCGATGCCAGCGGTTCGCATCCGCGTGCGCGGACACTTCGTGTCCTGCAAAGTCAGTGGGCGGCGGCAATTGATTTGCCCATACGGTCGCGGCGCGTCGAAGTCTCCGTGCCCTTGATCATCACGATGTCTCGGAGAGACATCGATGGCCGGATGACCTGAGCCGGAAACCGGAACGAGCCCGTCTGCCTGAAGGCTCTCCGACGCACGTCACGGGCACGTGCCCGGGCGATCTTCGATGGCACGGGCTATGAGGTCGTGGATCATGAACTGTCCGGGTCCGCAGTTCTCCTTGAGGCGGGCGAGAGTGTCGGGGCCGAACCAGTCGTAGGCGGAGTGCTTGGACCATTCCAGTTCGGGGTGGTCCAGGTCGCCGTCGACCTCGACGAGGTAGTCGGCCTCGTGACGCAGGCCGCCGCCGTCGTTCCCCGTCCAGGTCGTGGTGCCGAGGAACCGCCGCACGTGGGTCAGGCGCCAGCCGGTCTCCTCCTCGACTTCACGTGCGAGAGCGTCCAGGAGCGTTTCCCCCTCCTCGACATGACCGCCCACGATGTCCCAGGCTCCGGGAAACAGACGACGGTCCCCGCTGCGCTTCTGGGCGAAGGCATAGCCCTCCCGATTGAGGATGACGGCGCCGACGGTCCAGACCTCATCCGTGCCGGGGCTGGGCACCTCGACATCGTGGTTGACGGTGAACGACTGTTTGCGAGTGGGCATGACCGATAGCGTAGAGCTGGCCCTTCCGCAGCTTGCCGGGTCCGTCGTGGTCGGTGACAGCGAGCAGCCGTCGGGGACCGGGCTGTCTGCGCCGTGGACCGCAGCCGCCGTGATACACCGCATCACCCGACCCACGAACCAGGAACCGCACCATGAGTTGGGACAACCACCGCGTCGTCATCACGGCCGCCGGCCGGGACTTCGGGCGAACCCTGGCCATCCGCCTCGCGGACCTCGGCGCCAAGGTCTTCCTCTCGGCACGCCACCTCGCCGCCGCCCGACGGGTCCGCGACGAGATCCGCGCCCGCGGCCATCAGCGGGTGCACGCCTTCGCCTGCGACCTGACGGACCCCGCCTCCATCCGAGACTTCGCTTCCGGCGTCGCGGAACACACAGACCGCGTCGACGTACTCGTAAACAACGGCTCTCGCTACCTCACCGGGCCGGACCTGCTGTCCGCGACCGACGCCGACGTCGTCGACACCATCGCCTCCGGCGCCACCGGCACGGTCCTGACCACGAAGAGCTTCCTTCCCCTCCTGCTCAACTCGGATAAACCCGATGTCGTGACCATGGTCTCCGCATGCGGAACACCCGGCCACCAACGGTCGGACGCGCACGACGCCTTCTACGCGGCCAAGAGCGCGCAGGCGGGGTTCACCGAAATCCTCTCCAGGCGCCTGCGCCCTCAAGGAGTCCGGGTGATTTCGCTCTACCCGCCCGACTTCGACAATCCCGACCCGCTCTCCGAGGAGTGGGCGACGACTTCACGCCAAGCCGAGGACGCCCTCACCGCGCAGTCCCTTGTCGAGTGCATCCTCTTCGCCGTTGCCCAGCCTCGCGACTGCTTCATCAAGGCGTTTCACTTCGAGCAGGTCTGAGCTGTGCAGTCGCGCGTCGCCGTACGGCGGCTGACGCCAGAGCGCCGTGGGCGGTGCGCCGCCGTGGCGTGTCGGCTGGACGGCCCCGGAAGGTCGTGTCTTGGCTCCTCCTGTTCCAGCAGGAGCGATGCGGCGGCCTGCGTCCTGCTGAATCCGGCACCGGTGAATAGAGCACAGACGGCCTCGTGGCTCACTCCGTCGGGATCGGTGACAACTAGGGGCTGTCCGATGGGTCGTGTGACGCTCCTGCTGGGAACTCGTTCCGTGGGACATGGGGCGGGGAGATCTTTTGGATGAAGAGTGGGCTCGGCTGGAGCCGCACTTGCCAACGAATCACGGGCGGGGTGGACGCTGACAATGCCACCGTCGGGTGATCAACGGGATTCTGTTCCGGCAGCGGACCGGCCTCCCCTGGCGGGACCTGCCTCCCTGCTTCGGCAGCTGGAAGACGGTCCACGACCGTCATCGCAGGTGGGCGGCGGACGGCACATGGGAGAGAATCCCTGCGGGCCGTCCAGGCCGACGCCGATGCCGAGGACCGGATCGACTGGAGCATGGTCAGCGTCGATTCCACGACCTGCCGCGCTCATCAGCACGCGGCTGACGCCGCCACCCGTGCCCCGAAGATCCCGGGTCGGCGCAGGAGCCCGGCGCGTCACCGTCCCGATGAGGCCCTGGGACGCTCGCGAGGCGGGCTCACGAGCAAGATCCACCTTGCCGGGGAAGGCGGGTGTCGCCCGCTCGGGTTTGTCATCACGCCCGGTCAGTGGGGGTCGCACCGCAGATGATTCCCGTCCTAGAGGAGATCCGCGTGCGCCGGCAGGCTGGTGAACGGCCGCGCATCCGGCCCGACCATGTCGGGGGCGATAAGGCGTACTCGTCACGCCGCAACCGGCGTCACCTGCGCAGACGTCAGATCAAGCACACGATCCCCGAGCCGAGAGACCAGCGGGCCGACCGTCGGCGCCGCGGCAGCCAAGGCGGTCGTCCCACAAGGTTCGACAAGGCAATCTACCGCCGCCGCAACGAAGTTGAGCGGACCATCAACCGGCTCAAGAACTTCCGCGCCGTCGCCACGCGCTTCGGCAAACGAGCGTACGTCTTCCACGGAACGGTCACCGTGGCTGCGATCCACCTATGGCTGCGTCCGGAGTGAAGTGCCCCGTTCAGAGATCCTCGGCACCCGGGTAGTGGTGGCGAAGTTCGCTGAGTACGCGCTCGTCGACAGCCCTGACGTCCCACGAGGAACTGTCGAACTCGGTCAGGACGAGCACCAGCTTGTCCTCGGCGAACCCACGTGCTTCGGCGTCGATCAACTGGAGGAAGGGGGTCGTCAGCGACAACAATGTCAACGTGTCCATGCCGGCGTTGGCGGACCGTCTCTCCATCTCGACACAGCGAGGATCGACGATCTCGTCGAACTCGACGCGCCAGGTCAGGTCCAGGCCGAAGCTGCCGAGGCGAACCAGTAGCTCAGCCAGCGTCACGTAGCGCTTTCCATGCCAGGCAGGAAACGTGATCCCCTTCATCCCCGCCTCTGCTTGGGCTGTATCGCGTGCCATGCGGCCCCCTTCGTTCCAGCGAACAGTAGGCCACGTCCCTGATCAGCTCATACGACCCATCGGACAGGCCCTAGTCCGCTTCCGCGGTCAGTTGCTGGCGCCAGGTGCCGTCGGTTCGCCGACCGAGCCCACCGCCGCCGACCATCACGGGCGTGCCCTCCGCAAGGCGGTCGCCCCAGGGGCGGTGAGCCGACCCACTCCGCCGCGGGGTGTGAGGGGCGGTGTTCGGTGTAGTGGGGCGTGCATCCGGCCTGCCCTGATGGTGTTGTCGGCCGGGCTCACCTCGGCGTAGGAGAGCCCGATCGGCGTTCGGCCGCCGGTGGCCGGTTCGGCGGGGTGCCTCATGAGCTGCCGCTTCTCGTAGCCGCCGTGGCAACGCGGTCACCCCCGTGAACGCAGCCCTCACCATGTCCCGGCCGAGCGCGAGTTGACCCTCCCCCTACGTCAGGCTTGAGGCTGTGAGCGAACGAAAGGGCTGGTGAATGAGCTACTCCGTGGGGCAGGTCTCCGCCTTCGCCGGGGTGACGGTGCGTACGCTGCATCACTACGACAAGGCGGGGCTGCTCTCGCCCGGTGACCGCAGCCGTGCCGGATACCGGGTCTACAGTGAGGCCGACCTGGTCCGTCTCCAGCAGATCCTCTTCTACCGCGAACTCGGCTTCCCTCTCGACGAGATCGCCGCGATCTTCAAGGATCCGCAGGTGAACCCCGTGGAGCGGCTGCGGGCACGGCAGCGGCAGTTGAACGAGGAGATCGCCCGGCTCCAGCGACTGGCCGAGGTGGCGGAACGGGCCATCGAGGTCCAGAGGACCGGGGTGCCGCTGACTCCCCAGGAACGCTTCGAGGTGTTCGGTGAGGTCGCCTTCGACCTGAGTTACGCCACCGAGGCAGAGCTGAAGTGGGCGCACTCGGAGGGACAGCGCGAGGCGATGGCGCGCGCGGACGCCCACACCAAGGAGGACTGGCGCCGGCTCATGGGCGAAGCCGCCGACTGGCGTGCGGAGTTGCTCGCCGCCTTCGACGCAGGGGAGCCGAGTTGCGGCGAGCGGGCCATGGACCTCGCCGAGGAACACCGCTTGCACATCGCACGCTGGTTCACCTCCTGCCCTCCCGACATGCATCGGCGCATCGCGGACGACTTCATCGCCGACCCGCGCGCCTTTGCTCTGGTCGTACCGCCCTCGCAGCAGCGCCCGGGCCTGGCCGCCTACACGCGTCAGGCGGTCTACGCCAACGCTGCCCGCCACGCAGATGCCATCACCCAGGGTGAGGAGAACCGATGAGGATCATGATCGCCGCGGCCGGATCGCGCGGCGACGTTGCACCATACACGGGCCTGGGCGTCGAACTGAGCCGGGCCGGCTACGACGTCGCCCTCGCCGCCACCGAGACCTTCGCTCCCCTCGCACGCGAGGCAGGGCTGGGGTTCCGGAGTCTGCCTGCGGACACGCGGGGGCATGGCGAGGTCACGGGCAGACGTGACTTGATGCGGGCCGCTTCAGCCTTCATCACCGAACTGGGTCAGGGTTTCGCCGACGCGGTCGACAAAGGCACGGACCTGCTCCTGCTGTCGACCACCACGACGCCCCTCGGCTGGCACCTGACCGAGGCCACGGGCACACCGAGCCTCGGCGTGTACCTCCAGCCCACCGTGCCGACCGGCGACTTCCCACCCGTCGTGACCGGCTCCCGCTCACTTGGCCGGGTCGGCAACCGGGCCATCGGACGCCTCGCACTGCGGATGGCCGACCGCGTCTACGAACCGGCGGTCGCACAGTTGCGCCACCACCTCGCTCTCCCCCGGTGCTCCGCTTCCGAGATGCGCCGACGACAGGAACAGGCGAACTGGCCCATCCTGCACGGCGTCAGCACGGCCCTGGTGCCCCGTCCCTCCGACTGGCGCCCCGGCCTGGACGTCGTAGGCAACTGGTGGCCCCACCACGAACCCGCCGACCGGCTGCCTTCCGACCTCGAGGACTTCCTGTCCGCCGGACCCCGGCCCGTCCTCATCGGCTTCGGGAGCATGGCGTCCGGCGACGGAGAACGACTGAGCGAGATCGCCGTGCGGGCCCTGCGCCGAGCCGGGCTGCGCGGCATCCTCCAAGCCGGCACCGCAGGACTCGCCGCCGACGGGGACGGCCTGCTCACCATCGGAGACGTACCGCACGCCCTGCTGTTTCCACGGCTGGCCGCAGTGGTCCACCACGGCGGGGCCGGCACGTCTGCCGCCGCGCTGCGCGCCGGAGTTGCCGCCGTGCCTGTGCCGGTCACCGCGGACCAGCCGTTCTGGACGAAGCGACTCGCCGCCCTCGGCGCGGCCACCGACCCGATCCCTTTCCGGTACCTGACTGTCGAAAGGCTCGCCGACTCCCTTCGCCAAGTGGTGAAGGAGCAGGCACACAGTCGAGCCGCCGCAAGAGCGGCACGCCATATGGCGACCGAGAACGGAGCACGGCGGGCACTCGAGGCCATCCGGCAACTGACCGGCGGGTGACACCCATCCGTTCCTCGCGCTCGTCCCGTCTCAGGCGAAGAAGCCGGGCACGTTGGTCACGGTTGTCTTCGGCCTCGCCTTGGCAAGCCGCGATGAAGCCTTAACCCGCTTGCGGACCGCGGCGGCCACTGTTACGTTTTCGGCGGCCGTGCGAGAGAACGAGGAGGTGGTACCCGTGAACGTATTCACATGGGTGCTCTCCTCCGGGGTCACGGTCGGGCGATAGGTCGTCGTCCGGGAGCGCCGTTCAAGCGCATTCCCGAAAGGCACGACCATGCATTTCATCTCCGAACAACGCCTCGATGACAGCGTCCTCGAGCGTAAGTTCACCCTCGGCAAGATCCCCGGCATCCTGTGGACGCCCGCATCCGCATCTGGCGGCGCACCGGTCCCACTGATCCTGCTCGGCCACCCTCCGCTCGGACTGCACAAGATGTACCCCCGACTCTTGGCACGGGCTCGGCACGCCGCGGCGGACGGCTTCGCCACGGCCACCATCGAACTCCCCGGAAGCGGTGACCGGCCCCGCTGGCCGGCCGCCGAGCAGGCCCGCGCCGACCTGCGCCGGGCCATGGAAGCCGGCGAGCCGGTCAGCGACGAGATCATCGACGCCCTCATCCTCCCGCTCGTCGAGAAGGCCGTCCCGGAATGGCAGGCCGCCCTGGACGACCTGCTGAAGCTGCCCGAGATCGGCGGCCCCGTCGGCTACTCGGGAGGCGTGATCTCCATCGGTGTCCGCCTGGCGAGGGTCGATCCACGCATCGTGGCCGCCGGCCTCTTCGCCGGGAGCTTCGTACCTCGCACCATGTACGAGGAGGCCCGGCACGTCACCATTCCCCTGCACGTCCTGCTCCAGTGGGACGACGAAGGCAACGACCGGCAGGCAGCCCTGAACCTGTTCGACGCCTTCGGCTCCAAGGAGAAGTCCCTGCACGCCAACATGGGCCGTCACACAGGCGTCCCGCAGTACGCGGGAGACAGCGCGGCCCAGTTCTTCACCCGCCACCTCAAGTGAGACCAGGACACCGGGCCGTTCAGGCCACCAGCGGTCAGTAGCCGCGCTGAGAAGGATGCGGCTTGTCGAGGGAGGGCCCTGGCACTCCCCCGACAAGCCCTGGCGTTGGTGATGCCGTCTCCGCCGGGCGGAAAAGCATGGTCAACGGGACATCGTCGAAGGCGCCTCAGCTCCGGATAGCATCACTGCGGTCATCAAGCGGCATGGGACGAGGCACACGGTGGACCTGGGTTGTTGTGAACGCACTTGGCTGGATCGGATGGGTTGCTCGGATGTCTGACACGGACCCACTCGTGCCTGTCCTCGCCGGACTGGTCGTCGGCATCCTCTGGCGGAAGCCGAGCAGGACGCAAGCCGCCGGGAGTTCTTGGAGGCTTTCCCCTTCGCCTGTGGCTTGGTCGAGGAGGAGTCAGGCCGAACCGAAGCGTGACCACCGGACCACGGTGTTCAGGCTGCCGGCTGCAGGTCGCGCTCGGTGAAGCGTCCGCGGCGGGCAGGGCATTGATTGGCGTCGGGTTAGCCACCCAGAGCCGGGACCACCAGCGTTGCTCGCTTACACAGCGTTCTTGAAGTTCGGCCTGAGCGTCGCTGCCTTGAGAGATTCTTTCGGCATGGAAAGCGGAGCGGGCGTCGGCGGCGATGACCTGGACTCTTTGGCGAGTGTTCAGCAGTGCGCGGAACAGGCCGCGTCTGACCGTCAGAAGACGGAGATGTTCCGTGAGGTCGCTGAGGCCCGTGCGCTGAACCACCGTCTCAGCCCAGAACTGCGTAGGCAGTGGGCCAAGTTGTCCTTGCAGATCAATACCTGCGTGCACGGCGACGGGCCGTGGGACCAATCGCGCATGGTTCGACTGAACGCCTGGTTGCGGGCACAGATGATCGAGCAGTTGGGCCCTGACCTGCGCGACCCCTACTGGAATCCCGGCGAGGTAGTGGCCGATGTGCTGAATGCGGTGACGCTGACGCCAAGCCAAGCCCGCGCTTTGTGCGTTGCGTGGCAAGGGTTGCCGCTCGACCAGATAGCGGTCCTGCGGCGCATCAAGAACGTCACCCATCCGCTCGAGCTGCTACTGCCTCATGTTCAACCGGGGGCGTTGCGTGACCAGGCTGAGGAATGGCTGACTATTCGTCAACTCCTGCCCTGATCTATGGATTTCATGATCCGAGGTCGAGAGACCTTCGGCCGGGGACGCGCGCGGCGTCGCCCGGCCGTCGTGGGTCACAGGGCGTCGGCGTCCAGGGGGACGTCGGAGGCGATGTGAGAGCCGAAGGTCTCGCGGTACAGGGCGACTTCGGCGAGGAGGGCGCGGCGGACGCTGTTGGCCTGGCGGAAGCCGTGGCCCTCTCCCTCGAAGAGGAGGAAGCGGTGCCACACTCCGCGTTCGGCCAGGTTGTCAACGATGCAAGTCGCCTGGTCCGGGCGGCAGATGAAATCGTCGGCGCCCTGGAGCATCACCAAGGGCACGGTGATGCGGTCGGCGTTCGCGGCGGGGGAGATCTTGTCGAAGTGGGCTTGGTCCTGCGGGAGTTCACCGATGAGGGTGTCCACGTAGCGGGACTCGAAGTCGTGGGTCTGGTCGGCCCGCCAGCGTGCCGGGTCGCTGATCGGGTAGAGGACCGTGCCCGCGCAGAAGACGTCGGTGTGGACCAGACAGGCCAGGGTGGTCCAGCCGCCGGCCGAGCCGCCGCGTACGGCGGTGCGGGCGGGGTCGGCCAGGCCCTCGGCGGCCAGGGCGCGGGCGACGGTGACGCAGTCGTCGACGTCGACCGTTCCCCACTGGCCGCGCAGCCGGTCGCGGTAGGCCCTGCCGTAGCCGGTGGAGCCGCCGTAGTCGACGTCCGCGACGGTGAAGCCGCGGCTGGTGAAGAAGGAGTACTCCAGGTCGGCGGTGACGCCGGTGGAACTCGTCGGACCGCCGTGCACCTGCACCAGCAGGGGCGGCAGTTCGCCCTCGGGTGCCGTGGTGGTGGGGTGGGTGGGCCGGTGCAGCACGAAGTGGACGGGGCGGCCCTGTGCGTCGTACACGGTGCGGCGTTCGGGCTGGGGCTGCCAAGGGGCCAGTGGATCGACGGACTTGGGCCTTGTGCGTCGGGCCGGGCCCGAGCCGGGGGCGAGGGGGATCGACAGGAGAGCGGAGCCTTGGGCCGGGTCTGCGGCGCGGACCAGGATGCGGTCGCCGTCCGACCAGAGGTCGCCCTGGAAGTGGGTCCAGCCGTCCGCGAGTTCGGTCAGTTCGCCGTCTTGCGGTGACCAACGGGAGAGCTTTTGCCTGCCGTTGCCCTGTGGCAGCACTACGCCGTGCGGGGTGGCGGCGAACCAGCTCGCGCCCACCCGCCAGACAGGGCCGGCGCAATCCTCCTGGAGGGGGAGGACGTTGGTGATCGCCCTGGGTGTCAGTCGGTCGGAGGCCAGGTCTATGCGGTGCAGGTTCCACCAGCCGTTCGGGTCGGCCATGGCGTAGAGGGTGTCGGGGTCCGCCCAGGCAGCCTGGGAGACGGAGACCTCCGTGTCGCCGTGGCTGCCGCCCAGAAGGCGGACGGGTTCGCCCGCTACGCCGTCGTGCAGGTCCGCGACCATCAACTCCGAGCTGTCCCACGGCATATGAGGGTGGTCCCAGCCGATCCAGGCGAGTCGGCGGCCGTCCGGGGAGAGCCTGTGCCCGCAGAGGAAGTGGTGCGAGCGGGCCACCACGCGCAGCGCGCCGGGGTCGTCGGCGGCCGCGCCGGACAGGGGTACGGCGACGATCTCGCGCACGGTGCGGACGGCCGGGTCGGCGTCGTGCGGGCCGGTGGCGGCTCGGGTCGTCTCCCGCACGCACCAGACCTCGGTGCCGTCCGGGCCCGTCACCGGGTCGGCCCAACAGGTCTCCCGGCCGGGCGGGTCCGCCGGGGTCAGCGGCACGGGCACCGGGAAGGAGTCGGCAGCAGACCCCAAGCGGGGCACCTCGGCACGGTACAGCCGCTGATCGCTGTGGTCAGTGAAGACCAGGACGTGGTGGTTGTCGGTGGGCGAAGGTGCGGCGCTTACCCAGTACGGCTTGCCGCCGTAGCCGAGGGAGCGGTTGCGTACGGAGATGCCGGGGGCGAGCACGGGGACCGGGTCCTCGTGGCCGGGGGCGTTGCGCAGGAGTCGTACGGTCGCGGTGGCCGGGTCGGAGGCGCACCACCAGTTCTCCTCACCGGCTCCGGAGGGCCAGGAGGTGGATCCGGAGGCGTCGGCGACCGCCTCGGCGGTGATCGGGGACGGCCAGGTGCCGTAGGGCAGACGGGGCGCGGTGGACATGCGGTGGCTCCGAGTCGTGCGGGAGGAGAGGGAGTTGGGCGGGGCGGGAAGTTGGGCGGGGCTGGGGAGTTGGGCCGGGCCGGGGAGTTGAGCGGGGCCGGAGAGTTGGGCGGGACCGGAGAGTTGGGCCGGGCGGTCAGCCTCGGTGGGTGCGGGGCACCAGCCTTGGGTGGTGGCCGGGCCCGGCCGGGTCACCCCGCCGTCAGTCGCACCGGCTCGCCATGGCCGTCGCGGCGGCGCAGGTCCTCCGGCGTTTCCCGGCGGACCATGAGGCGGGCGTGGCCGTCGCGTACGGCGACGACGGCGGGGCGGAGTTGCGCGTTGTAGTTGCTGGCCATGGCGTGGTGGTAGGCGCCGGTGGCGGGGACCGCGAGGAGGTCGCCGGCGGCGATGTCCCGCGGCAGGGCGATGTCGGGCACGACCACGTCGCCGCTCTCGCAGTGGCGGCCGACGACCACGGCGTGCACGGGCTCGCCCTCGGCCGGGCGGTTGGCGGTCCAGGCGGTGTAGCGGGCGAGGTAGAGGGAGGGGCGCAGGGCGTCGCTCATGCCGCCGTCGACGGAGACGAACCGGCGGCGCAGCCCGTCCTTGACGACGCCGACGCGGTAGAGCGTCACCCCGGCGGTGCCGATCATCGACCGGCCTGGCTCGACGGCGAGCCGTACCGGTGCGCCGGGCAGCGCCCGTTCCAGGCCGACGCGCAGGGCGGCGGTGAACGCGGCCGGGTCCAGGCGGGGTTGGCCCGGCAGGTAGGGGATGCCGGCGCCGCCGCCGAGGTCGATCTCGGCGACCGTGATGGCATGCCGTTCGGCGAGCAGGGCGACGAAGGCGCCGACCCGTTCGGCGGCGAGGGTCAGTCCCTCGGTGGCGGTGATCTGCGAGCCGATGTGGGAGTGCACGCCCGCGAGCCGCAGTGAGGGGCGCGCCGCGACGGCGAGGACGGCCCGCTCGGCGTGGCCGTCGCGCACCGGGAAGCCGAACTTGACGTCGTCGCCGCCGGTGGCCATGTAGTCGTGGGTCTCGGCGGCGACGCCGGGGGCGATGCGGACGTAGACGTCCTGGATCCGATCCGCCGCCGCGGCTGCGCGCGCGAGTCGGTCGATCTCCTCCAGGCAGTCGACGACGACCACGCCGACGCCGTGGGCGACGGCCGCCTCCAGTTCGGCGACGGACTTGTTGTTGCCATGAAAGACGATCCGGGCGGCGTCGAAGCCGGTGTCGACGGCGAGGCGGAGTTCGCCGCCGCTGCACACGTCCAGGTGCAGGCCCTCGGAGTCGACCCAGCGGACCATCTCCGCGCACAGGAACGCCTTGGAGGCGTAGTGCACCCGGTCGGCGCCGGACTCGCGCCACTGCCGGGCGCGGTGGCGGAAGTCGGCCTCGTCCACCACGTACAGCGCGGTGCCGCAGGCGTCGGCCAGGTCGTCCAGGGCGACGCCGCCCACGTGCAGCCGACCGTCGACGGTGCGGGCGGTCAGCGGCCACACCTCGGGGGCGGTCTCGGGCGAGGCGGCCTCGGCCAGTCCGTCGGGCAGCGGGGTCCCCGCGCGCGGTGCGGGCAGGGAAGGAGCGGTGGACACGGGGTTACTCCTCGGTGAGGACGACCAGCATCAGGAGGTCGTCGCTGGCGTCGGTGAAGTGGTGTTCGTCGGTGGCGGCGAAGTGGCAACTGTCGGCGGGCCGCAGCAGCCGTACGGTGCCCGCCACCGACACGCGGCAGGAGCCGGCGAGGACGAGCACGAACTCCTCGCCGGAGTGGGCGGTCGGGTGGTCGTGGTCGCCCAGGTCCGCGTGGAGCAGGCGGGCGCCGATGCGGTGCGCGCCGGGGGCGGTGAGGTCCCAGATGCCGTGGTGGCCGTCGGTCCGGGCGAGCAGCGGGGCCGGGGCGAACCGCGGCGGGAAGCCTGGTGCCGGGGTGCTGACGGCGGCCCCCGGCGGGGTGCCGCCGAGGAGCTCCGCGGGGGTGACGCCGAGGGCGTCGGCGATCTGGGAGAGGGTGCGGACGGTGGGGTTGGCGGTGCCCGACTCCACCTGTGAGACGTACGCCGGTGAGACGCCGGCCCGTGCCGCCACCGCGCTGAGGGTGAGGCCGGCGGCGCGGCGCACGCGCGCGACGGAGGCCGCGAGGACGTCGCCGGTGTCGGCGCTGCCGGACGCGGCGGGGTCGGGCGCCGTGGGGACGGAGGCGGTGGAGCCGGGCGCGGCGGAGCCGGGCGCGGCGGAGCCGGGCGCGGTGGAGCCGGGCGCGGCGGAGCCGGGCGCGGCGGAGGCGGACGCGACGGGGTCAGGCGTCGTCGGGCTGGACGCGGTGGCGTCGGACCCAGGGTCCTCGGACCCGGTGGCGCCGCTCGTTCCTCCCCCTCTGCCCGGTTCGGCGTGCCGCTGTCCGGAATCCTCCGGGGAGCGGCGCGAAATCTGTTCGGGGATGGCGGAATCGGCCGAAGAGTTTTCCGCCCCTGTGACTCTTGACGAGGTCATGCGGCGACAGTAAGACTCACGCATCACTTAGATCAAGCAATCTGACACCGCCGTTTAACTGTCAGCAGAGATGCAGTTCAGCACCCGGTTTCCCGGGTGTGGGCTGCCCTGAGTGGGAGGGGTGAGCAGTGACCGGTCCTCTGGCGCCTACGCCGACGATCGACCTGCTGCGTGCGGCGGCCGAGCTGTGCGGTCCCGTCGCGCAGCGCCTGTTCGCGGTGCTGGCGGAGGACTATCCGGCTTCCCTGGAGCGCCGTCCGGGCCAGTTGCTGCGCGCGGCCGACGCGAGTGCCGCGGATCTGGACGGGCTGCTGGCGGCGGCCGGGGTCGCCTCGATGGACGACCTGCGTCTGCTGGCGGCCCGGGAGGTCGGTCTGCGGCTGGCGGAACCGGATCTGCGGTTCACCAGCCGTGAGCCCCGCTCCGAGCCGCGCGAGCGGTCGGCGCTGCGCCGGATGATCACGGCGGAGGAGGACAACCTCCGCCGTACGCTGGCGGATCTCCAGGCCAACGGCGCGCTGGAGGTGGCGGCCGCGGCGCTGCTGCGGGCGCGGCGGCGGTGGGTGCTGGGCGATCTGAAGTCCGCCGGGTACGCCACGCTGCTGACGAGCGACCTCACCAGCAGCATGCGGGACGTGTTCCTGGTGCAGCCGGCGACGGGCGCGGCGGTCAACGCCATCAGCGACGCGCACGCGGACGACGCCCTGGTCGTCTTCAGCTTCCGCAACTACAGCGGTCTTACGGTGGACGTGGCCCGCGAGTTCCACGCACTCGGTGCCTCGGTGATCGCGCTGACCGACAGCTACACCAGTCCGGTCTGCTCCTTCGCCTCGCATGTCCTGGCGGTGGACACGCGCAGCGAGTCGCCGCATCACTCGCCGACGGCGGTGGCGGCCGCGGCCCATGTGCTGGCGGCCCTGGCGGCGGCCGGTGCCAAGGGCGCCGCGCGTCGCAGCCGGCGCCGGGCGGAGGTCTTCCGCTCCCTGGGCAGTTACGGCCTCGGCCGACCGGCGTCCGACGCGGATCCGGGCACCTTAGGGTCCGACGGCGATGCCTCCGGCCCCGCGGCGCCCGCCGCCGGCTCCCCCGGTGAGCCCGGCTCTCCCCTGCGAGCCTGACACCGCCGACCCGCCCGGCTCCCCCGACACGCCCGGCTCCCCGATACGCCCGGCTCCCCCGACACACCCGGTGCCGCGCGGCCCGGACGCCCTTGCACTGCCCGGGCTCACGCCCGTCCCCGTTCACTCGTTCCCCCACCTCCGCGAAGCCCGTCCGGCTCGCGGAGCCATCGGCGGCAGACACTTTCTCCTCAACCCCTGCCGCCGGGAAGGCACTTGGTCCTCTTCCCATGAACGATCCCTCTCACTGTCAGGACGGCGCCGCCCTCTCCAGCGCCGAGGACACCGCCCTGATCTCCGAAGTCACCGAGCTGTGCACCCGGTTGATCCGTTTCGACACCAGCAATTACGGCGGTGGCGACTCCCGCGGCGAGCGGGAGGCGGCCGAGTGGACCGCCGGCCTGCTCTCCGACTCCGGTTACGAGCCGGTCGTGCTGGAGTCGGCCCCGCGCCGGGCCAGCACCGTCGTCCGTATCCCCGGCGAGGACCGCGACGCCCCCGCCCTCCTGGTCCACGGCCATCTGGACGTGGTCCCGGCGGAGCCCGCCGACTGGAGCTTCGACCCGTTCTGCGGGGAGATCCGGGACGGGGTGGTCCTCGGCCGCGGGGCTCTGGACATGAAGGACATGGACGCGATGATGCTGGCGATCGCCCGCTCGTGGGCGCGCCGGGGCGTGCGTCCGCCGCGCGACGTCGTGATGGCGTTCGTCGCGGACGAGGAGGACACCGGTGAGCTGGGCGCGGGCTTCCTCGTCGACCGGCACCCGGACCTCTTCGAAGGCGTGACCACCGCGATCGGCGAGTCCGGCGGCTACTCGCTCCATCTGCCGGACGCCTCCCGGCTCTACCCGATCGCCGTGGGCGAGCGCGGCAGCGCCTGGATGGACCTGACCGCGCGCGGCGCGGCGGGCCACGGCTCCCGGCCCGGCCCCGACAACGCTGTCGCCACGCTGGCGACGACCCTGTCCGCGCTCGCCGCGCACCGCTGGCCGGTCAGGATCGTGCCGGCGGTGGCCGCCCTGCTGGACGGGCTCTGCGCGCACCTGGGCATCACGGTCGACCCGGCCGATCCCGAGTCGCTGGCCCAGTTGGGCGAGGCGGCGAAGCTGGTCGAGGCGACCGTCGCCAACACGCTCAACCCGACCATGCTGAAGGCGGGTTACAAGCACAACGTCATCCCGAGCGAGGCGACGGCAGGGGTGGACGGCCGTATCCTGCCCGGCGCGGAGGAGGACTTCTTCGCCACGGTGGACGCTCTGCTCGGCGAGAAGGTCTCCCGTTCCTTCCACAGCTTCGCCGCCCCGGTCTTCGCCGACCACGAGTCCCGCGAGTTCGCGGCGATGGCGGCGGCGCTGCGGCGGGCCGACCCGGAGGCGCTGGTCCTGCCGTTCATCATGTCCGGCGGCACGGACGCCAAGGCGTTCGCCCGGCTCGGCATCCAGTGCTACGGCTTCGGCCCCGGCCTGACCCCGCCCGGCTTCGACGCCTGGCGGTACGTCCACGGCGTCGACGAGCAAGTCCTCGTGAGCAGCCTGGAGTTCGGGGTGCGGGTCCTGGAGGACTTCCTGCGCAGCGACCCGCTCGCCGCCCGCACGGAGCGGTGACCGAACCCCGTACCGAGGGATCCGCCGACACCCACTACGGCACCGGATCCGCCTGAACCACCCTGCCCCTCCCCCGGACGACCTCTGACCCGTCCGCACCGCTCCACCCCTCCACCGCACCATCCCGCTCCACCCCGCCCATCCCTCCGTCCGCCCACCCGTACGCACTAATAGATGCGTCATACACCGATTCACCGCGCCCGCCCGTCCGATGCACACGCAGCCCCGCACCCGGATCCACGGCGCAGCAGAAGTCGTACCTCCCCACCCGTCCCCACCCGTCCCCCCGCGGCTCTCGCCGCCGGCACCTCTGGAGAAGTCCACGATGACCACGTTCACCCCTCTGCGCAGATCCGGCCGTAAGGCCGTCGCGCTGGCCACCTCCCTGCTGATCGGCACCGCCGCGGCCGTCGCCGTCGCGCCGGCCGCCTCCGCGGACGACGGCGGCAAGACCCTGCGGATGCCGATCACGAGCATCGGCATCGACTCGCTCAACCCGTTCCTCGCCTACTTCGCGGGCAGCCTGGACGTGTTCGCGGGCATCTACCCCGCCCTGAACACGGTGGAGCAGGACGGCACCGCCAAGCCGTACCTGGCGGACTCCTGGACGACCTCCGACGACAAGCTCACCTGGACCTTCAAGATCCACAAGGGTCTGAAGTGGAGCGACGGCAAGCCGATCACGGCCGAGGACGCCGCCTGGACGTTCAACCTGATCATGACGAACTCCACCGCGGCCACCGCCAACGGCTCGCTGGTCGCCAACTTCGCCTCGGTCACCGCGCCGGACGACACCACGCTGGTCGTCAGGACGAAGAAGCCGCAGGCCACGATGCTCGCGGTGAGCGTCCCGGCGTCGGGCATCCCGATCGTGCCGAAGCACATATGGGAAGCGCACGTGAAGGACCTCAAGAACTACAAGAACGACAGCTTCCCGGTCGTCGGGTACGGCCCGTGGACGCTGACGGACTACAAGCCCGAGCAGTACGCGAAGTACGACGCGAACAAGGAGTTCGTGCTGGGCGCGCCGAAGTACGACCACATGATCCAGCAGGCGTTCAAGAACACGGACGCCGCCGTGGCCGCGCTCCGGTCGGGTCAGCTCGACTACGTCAGCGGCCTCAACCCGGTCCAGTACAAGGCGCTGAAGGGCCAGTCCGGCATCAAGGCGTACGAGACGGTCGGCAACCGCTGGAGCGGCATCGAGCTGAACGGGGGCGCCCGCACCCGTGACGGCAAGAAGATCGGTACCGGTCACCCGGCGCTCGGCGACGTCAAGGTCCGTGAGGCGCTGGCGCGTGCCATCGACCGGGCGACGATCGTGAAGAAGGTCCGCGACAACTTCGCGAAGGTGGGCGCCAGTTACCTGCCGCCGTCGCTGCCGCAGTTCGCGTGGGAGCCCTCCGACGCGGAGAAGTTCGACTACGACCCGGCCAAGGCCAACTCCGTGCTGGACGCGGCGGGTTACAAGAAGGGTTCCGACGGGATCCGGGTCGACCCGAAGTCTAAGCGCAAGCTGGAGTTCCGGCTCGGCATCCACTCCGACGACGACGCGGACGCCAAGGTCTCGACGTATCTCGCGGGCTGGTTCAAGGAGATCGGGGTCGGGGTCGACATCCAGTCGATGAGTTCCGCGAAGCTCAACGCCGATCTGGCCAAGGGTGATTGGGACATCCTGATGGACTCCTGGTCGACCGGGCCGGACCCGACGTACCTGCTGGGCATCCAGACCTGCGCGGCGCTGCCCGACGCCAAGGGTGAGGGCGGGAGCACGGACTCGTTCTTCTGCGACAAGGAGTACGACGACCTGTTCCTGCGTCAGCAGAGCGCCTTCGACGAGACGGAGCGCGCCGATCTGCTCCGGCAGATGCAGGCGATCCTGTACAAGGCCAACGAGAACATCATGATCTACAACGCCAACGGTCTGTCCGCGTACCGCACCGACAAGGTGAACGGGATCCTGACGGGCAGCGCGGACGCCTCCGGCGCCTACCCTCCGCAGCCCTCCCTCGCCCAGTACCTGAACGCGGCGCCGACGGCGGCCTCGTCCTCCTCCGGAGGCACCTCCGGCACGGTGATCGGTGTCTCGGCGGCCGTGGTGCTCGTCCTGGCCGCCGGCGGAGTGTTCGTGATGCGCCGCCGCTCCTCCTCCGACGACCGCGAGTAGACCGTGGCAGACACCATCGATGTCACCGGCGCGGACGCGGTGAAGACCGCGCCCGCGCCGGGCCCCGGCCGCCGGCCGGGCTCGGGATTCGCCCGCTACCTGGCCTCGAAGCTGGCGGCCGCGGCGGTCAGCTTCCTGGCCACGCTCGTCATCGGCTTCGTCCTGTTCAGCCTGATGCCGGCCGACCCGGTGCAGTCCATCACCCGCGGCCGGCCGACCAGCGACGCGCAGATGGCGGAGCTGCGCCGGCAGCTCGGCCTGGACCAGTCGGTGCCGGAGCGCTTCTTCCACTTCGTGACCGACACCCTGAGCGGGCATCTGGGCGACTCCTGGGAGTTCCAGCAGCCGGTCGGCTCGCTCATCGGGGACCGGCTGTGGCCGACCCTGCTGCTGATGGGCAGCGCCACCCTCATCTCGGTGGCGCTCGGTCTCTGGCTGGGCGTCAGGTCCGGCTGGCGGCACGGCAGTTGGCTGGACCGTATCGCCACCGGCGCCTCCCTGACGCTGTGGTCGGTGCCGACCTTCTGGCTCGGCATGATCCTGCTGATCACGTTCAGCGTGGGCATCGGTCCGTTCCCCGGCTTCCTGCCGGCGGGCGGGATGAGCGACCCGGCGATCACCGGCGGCCCGGACCATGTCCTCGACGTGGCCAAGCATCTGGTCCTGCCCTGTCTGACCATGGTCCTGGTGGTCTTCGCCCAGTACGTGGCCGTCATGCGCTCCTCGATCATCGACGAGCTGGGCAGCCCCTATCTGCTCACCGCCCGGGCCAAGGGGCTGCGCGACGACGACGTACGGCGCAGGCACGCCGTGCCCAACGCGCTGCTGCCCTCGGTCACCATGATCTTCATGCACCTGGGCACCGTGCTCGGCGGTGCCATCACCGTGGAGACCGTCTACTCCTGGCCGGGCCTGGGCCAGCTCAGCTACCAGGCTCTGAAGGTGCCCGATCTGCCGCTGCTCCAGGGCACGTTCATCGTCTTCAGCGCGTCGGTGATCCTCATGAACCTCCTCGCCGACGTGATCTACCGCTTCCTCGACCCCCGGGTGCGTGCCCAGTGACCCACCACGAGCCCCTCACCGAGACCGTCCCGCCCCCTGCGACGGGCACCGACCCCGCGCCGCCGGCCGCAGCGGTCGTACCGCGGTCGCGCAACGCCGGACTCGGCGGCTTCGTACGGTCCTTCGTGCGCATCCGCTCCGGTGTGGCGGGCCTCGGCATCCTGGTCGTGTTCGGCCTGCTCGCCCTGTGCGCGCCGCTGTTCATCTCCGACGACGACCTCAACGTCATCAAGGTGGACGGCCCCTCCCTGCACTCCCCCACCGACGGCTACCCGCTCGGCACCGACCAGGAAGGGCGCTCCATCCTGCTGCTGGTCATCTGGGGAGCCCGCTCCTCGCTGTCGATCGGCCTGATGGCGACCGTCCTGACGGTGGTGCTCGGCAGCGCCGTCGGGCTGGTCGCCGGGCACTACGGCGGCTGGATCGGCAAGGCGCTGATGCACCTCACCGACTGGTTCATCGCCCTGCCCAGCCTGCCGCTGGCCATCTCGCTGTCGGCGGTGATCGGGCAGGGCACCGCGTCCATCACCATCGCCATCGCGGTCACGAGCTGGTCGTCCACGGCCCGGCTGGTGCGGGCGCAGACCCTCGCCGTGGAGGCCAAGCCGTTCATCGAGCGGGCCAGGGCGCTGGGCGCGGGCGGACCGCAGGTGATGCTGCGGCACGTCCTGCCCAACGTCACCCCGCTGATCCTGGTCTCCTCCACCCTGACGGTGGCCTCGGCGATCCTGTCCGAGGCGACCCTGACCTTCCTCGGTCTGGGCGACCCGACGGGCATCTCCTGGGGCGCGATGCTCAACTCGGCCCTGAGCGGCGGCGCCGTCACCTCCGGCGCCTGGTGGTACCTGTATCCGCCGGGCATCGCCATCCTGATCGTCGTCCTCGGCTTCACCCTGACCGGCCGCGCCGTGGAGACCCTTCTCAACCCGAGGTCGGTGAAGACACGTTGAACGCGATGCTGGAGGTCAAGGACCTCAGAGTCACGTATCGCGGCGGCGGGCGCACCGTGCCCGCCGTGCGCGGGGTGGACCTCACCCTGGACGCCGGGCAGACGCTCGGCCTGGCCGGCGAGTCCGGCTCGGGCAAGTCCACCCTGGCGATGAGCCTGCTACGGCTGCTGCCGGCCGCCGCCGAGGTCACCGGCCAGGTGCTCTACCAGGGCGAGGACCTGCTCACCGCCAACTGGAGCCGGATGCGCGCGGTGCGCTGGGCGGAGGCGTCCGTGGTCTTCCAGGGCGCGATGACCGCCCTCAACCCGGTGCACACCATCGGTGACCAGCTCGTCGAGCCGATCCTGCTGCACGGCCGCAGGGCCGGCGAGGAGGGCGGCCGGATCACCGACAGGCAGGCCCGCGCCCGCGCGGCCGAGCTGCTGGAGTCGGTGGGCGTCCCGGCGCGGCGGATGCGCAGCTATCCGCACGAGTTCTCCGGAGGCCAGCGCCAGCGCATCATGATCGCCATGGCGCTGGCCTGCCGCCCGAACCTGGTCATCGCGGACGAGCCCACCACGGCGCTCGACGTGATGGTGCAGGCCCAGATCCTGGACCTGCTGTCGGACCGGGTGCGCGACGAGGGCATCGGCGTCATCATGATCAGCCACGATCTGTCCGTCCTCGGCCAGATGTGCGACCGCCTCGCGGTGATGTACGCCGGTGAGCTGGTGGAGTCCGGCCCCTCCCGGCAGCTCCTGGACGACCCCCGGCACCCGTACACCCGGGCGCTGTCCCGCGCCTTCCCCACCATCGGCGACCCCGCCTCCCGGATGGCGCCGGCCGGGCTGCCCGGCGACCCGCCCGACCCGGCCGCCCTCGGCGCGGGCTGCCCCTTCGCGGCCCGCTGCCCCGAGGTGCACGAGGTCTGCGACAGCAGCCCCGTCGCGCTGTGGCCAGCCGGTCCCGCACGGCAGTCCGCGTGCCTGCGGGTGCTGCCCGGGTTCCCGAACGTCCCCACGGCCCCGCACGAGCCCGAACCGTCCCCGGAAGGAGCCCGCTCATGACCGTCACCACCCCGGGCACGGTCACCGGACCCGACGCGGCCACGGCGCCCGCGCTGGAGGTCCGCGACCTGCACATCACCTACCCGCCCCGGGCGGGCCGCGGCCCGGCCCGCGCGGTGGACGGCGTCGACCTCCATCTGGGCCGCGGCGAGATCCTCGCCCTGATCGGCGAGTCCGGCTGCGGCAAGTCCACCCTGGCCCGCGCCCTGACCGGACTGGTGAAACCCACGTCCGGCGAGGTGCTGTGCGACGGCGTGCCGCTGCGCCACACCAGCGCCGCGCTCAAGGCGCACCGCCGCAAGGTCCAGTTCGTCCTCCAGGACCCCGGCGGCGCCCTCAACCCGCGGCAGAACGTGTTCGACGCGGTCGCCGAGGGCCCC
The DNA here is from genome assembly GCF_002019855.1 of Streptomyces antibioticus. Taxonomy (NCBI): domain Bacteria; kingdom Bacillati; phylum Actinomycetota; class Actinomycetes; order Kitasatosporales; family Streptomycetaceae; genus Streptomyces; species Streptomyces antibioticus. The sequence goes on from NZ_CM007717.1 coordinate 152,118, forward strand.
CGGCTGCACCGGATGAAGGACGGACTCGAACAGCGCGTGCACGCCGCCCTGTCCAAGGCCGGGCTGCGCCCTCCGGAGCAGTTCCTGTCGCGCTTCCCGCACGAGATGTCCGGCGGTCAGCAGCAGCGCGTCGTGATCGCGGGCGCGCTGGCGCTGGAGCCCTCGGTGATCGTCGCCGACGAACCGGTGGCCTCGCTGGACGCCTCCGTGCGCGGCGAGATCCTCAAGCTCGTCCTCGACCTGCGCCGCGACCTCGGCCTGTCCTCCCTGGTGGTCAGCCATGACCTGGGGCTCGCCTGGAACATCGCCGACCGGGTGGCGGTGATGTACCTGGGGCGGATCGTCGAGGTGGGCACCGTGGAGGAGGTCCTGCTCGCGCCGAAGCACCCGTACACCAAAGCGCTGCTGTCGGTGGTGTCCGCACAGGGCGGGCCCGGTGAACGCCGGCCCCAGCTCCTCCAGGGCGAGCCGCCGGACCCGACGGACGTGCCCGAGGGCTGCCGGTTCCATCCGCGCTGCCCGGTGTGGGCCGGTCTCGACGCGGCGGGGCGCGCGGAGGCGGGGTGCGATCGGCGGACGTTGCCGGTCCTTTCCACGCGGGGGCCTTCTTCGGCGGCGGAGTCGTCGCAGGCGTCGGGGTCGGGGTCGGGGTCGGGGTCGGAATCGGACCAGGCGTCGGAGTCGGCGTCTGGGTCGGAATCGGCGTCCGCTCCGATGGGCGGTAGGGCCGCGTGTCACCTCGTGAGTGTGTCGTGAACGCGACGGCGACACCGAGGTGCGCGGCCGGTACCCGTCCGGCTGCGCCGCTGGTCGTACGGGACGTGGACGGCCCGCTGGAGATGGCCGACTGCGTCGCGCTGTACGAGCGGGTCATGGGCCTGCGCCCCGGCGACGGCAGCCTCAACCCACGCCTGCTGACCGCCCTCCAGGACAACAGCGGCCTGGTCGTCGGCGCCTATCTCGGGGAGGCGCTGGTGGGGTTCACCTACAGCTTCCTCGCCCGCGAACGGGACACCGACGGACAGGGCCCGCGCCTTTACCAGTACTCCCAGTTGGCCGTGGTGGCGCACGAACGCCAGGGCCTCGGCATCGGACGGCTCCTCAAACTCGGCCAGCGCGACCGCTGCCTCGCCGAGGGGACGACGCTGATCCGCTGGGCGTACGACCCGATGCAGACCCGCAACGCCCACTTCAACCTGGACGTGCTCGGCGCGGTGGTGGACGCGGTCAAGCCCGCGATGTACGGCGCCTCGGGCTTCGGCGCCGCCACCGGCGAGTCCACCGACCGCTTCATCGTCTCCTGGCACCTGGACGCCCCGGCACGGCCCGCCGCGCCCGCTCCCGGTGCGCTGCCGGGCGGCTGGAGCGTCGGCCAGGTGTACGACGACGGCGACGACCGGATCGTGGTCCTGCCCGACGACTGGCTCCGGCTGCGCGCCGACGCCGGTCCGGAGCACGCCGCCCGGCTGCGCGGCCGTCTCACGTCCGCCTTCGCCCGGCTGCTCGCCGACCGTACGGCCGTCTCGTGCGTACGGCTGCCCGACGGCCTCGCCGCCTATCGCTTCATCCCCCGTGCCGCCGCGCCCGGCACCGCCCTCCGGGCCTCTTGTTAGGACGACTCCGCACATGACCGTCACCCTTGCCGAGATCGAGCTGGCGCTGGTCCGCCTCGATCTCGTCCACTCCTTCGAGACCAGCTCCCACCGCAAGTCGTATCTGGAGCACATCGTCGTCCGCGCGACCGCCGAGGACGGCAGCGTCGGCTGGGGCGAGTGCGCCTCGCCGAGCGACCCGTTCTACTGCGGCGAGTCCACCTGGAGCTGCTGGCAGGTGCTCGGCGAGTACCTCGCCCCGATGCTGCTCGGCCGGCCCTGGGACCACCCCGAGGACGCGGCCCGGCTCACCGCGAAGGTGAGCGGCAACCACTTCGCCCGCGCGGGCCTCGACATGGCCTGCTGGGACCTGTACGGGCAGCGGCGCGGCGAGCCGCTGGCCGATGTGCTCGGCGCCGCCGCCGAGGCGGTGCCCGCCGGGGTCAGCCTCGGCATCGAGCCGACGATCGACGCGCTGCTCGCCCAGGTCTCCCGGCATGTCGCCGACGGCTACCGCCGGATCAAGCTGAAGATCCGCCCCGGCTGGGACCTCGAACCGGTCCGCGCCGTCCAGGACGCCTTCCCCGGCGTCGCCCTCCAGGTGGACGCCAACACCGCCTACCGTCCCGAACAGGAGGCCGTACTCGCCGAGTTGGACGGACGCGGCCTGCTGATGATCGAGCAGCCGTACGCCGCCGGCGACCTGCTCTCGCACGCCCGGCTCGCCGCCCGCCTCGACACCCCGGTGTGCCTGGACGAGTCGGTCACGACCCCGGACGTGCTGCGCACCGCGCTGCACCTGGGCGCGGCCGACGTCGTCAACATCAAGGTGTCCCGGCTCGGCGGGCTCGGCCCGTCGAAGACGGTGCACGACCTGTGCCTGGACGCCGGGGTGCCGGTGTGGTGCGGCGGGATGCACGAGTTCGGCATCGGCCGGGCCGCCAACCTGGCCCTCGCCGGACTGCCCGGCTTCACCCTGCCCTCGGACGTCTCCGGCTCCGACAAGTACTACCGGCAGGACATCGTCACGCCGCCGATCCGCGCCGTGGACGGCATGGTCACCGTACCGCGCTCCCGGCCCGGCATCGGCCTCGACGTGGACCTCGGCCGGCTGAGCCGGCACACCACGCGCACCTGGACCATCCGTCCCGGCGCCACCCTGGAAGGAAAGGCAGCATGAAGGTCCTGATCTCCGCCGACATGGAGGGCGTCACCGGCGTCACCTTCCCCGACGACTGCGAGCCAGGACACGCGCGTTGGGAGTACAACCGGCGGTTCCTGACCGCCGACGTCAACGCCGCGATCGCCGGATTCGCCGCCGCCGGCGCCACCGAGATCCTCGTCAACGAGGCCCATGCCGACCAGCGCAACCTGCTCCTCGACCGGCTCGACACCCGGGCCACGCTGCTGATCGGCACGCACAAGCCGCTCGGCATGATGGAGGGCATCGATCGCTCCCCCGACGCGGTCGCCTTCGTCGGCTACCACACCGGCGCGGGCCAGCCGGGCGTCCTCGCCCACACCTACCTCCCGAACACCATCACCGCGGTGCGCATCAACGGCGAACCGGCCTCCGAGGGCCGCATGAACGCGCTGCTCGCCGACGAGTACGGCGTCCCGGTCGTCCTGGTCACCGGCGACGACCTGTGCTGCGAGGACGCCCGCGACTGGGCGCCGCACGCCGCCCACGCCGTGGTCAAGACCTGCGTGGACCGTTACTCCGCGATCTGTCTGCCGCCGGAGGTGAGCGCCGCGCGCATCACCGAGGCCGCGCGCGAGGGTCTCGCGGCCCTCCCCGCCTCCGGGGGACCGACGGCGCCGCCCGCCGAGGGTTACACCTACGAAGTGTCCTTCGACGCGGCCCACTTGGCGCCCGCCGCCAGCTACATCCCCGGCGTCGTCCAGACCGACCCGCTGACCGTGCGGTTCACGCTGCCGACGATGTACGAGGCGATCCGCTGCTTCCGCGCGCTGACCCGGGTGGTCACCTCGGCCGTGGAGAACTGCTATGGCTGAGCCCACCGAACTCCTTTCATTGGTTCGGACGTTCGGCGACGCGGCCCTCGAACGCTGGTCGCGTCTCGTGTCGTTGGAGACCCCGTCCGGCGACGCCGACCGCGCGGCGGTGTTCGGCAGGGAACTGGCCGCGGGCCTCGCCGCCACCGCCGACCGCGTCGAGCAGCCGCCGGGACCGGGCGGCGACCACCTGGTGGCGTACTGGAACGGGCGTGAGACCACCGACGACGGCTCCCCTGCCGGACACACACTCCTCGTGGCACACAGCGACACCGTCTTCCCGGCCGGGACGGTCGCCCGGCGCCCCTTCACACTCGCCGAGGACGGGGACACGGTCACCGGACCCGGGGTCTTCGACATGAAGGGTTCCCTGGTCGCCGTCGAGCTGGCCATGGACCTGCTGTCCCGTACGGGCGCCACGCCCAGGCGTCCGGTACGGCTGGTGGTGGTGAACGACGAGGAGATCGGCAGCCCCGACGGCAGCCGCCTCGTGGCCCGGCACGCCGAGGGCGCCCACGCGGTACTCGGCCTCGAACCGCCGTTGCCCGGAGGCGCGTTGAAGATCGGCCGGCGTGGGGTGGCCCGGGTACGGCTGCGTGTGCGCGGGGTGAGCGCCCACGCCGGGCTCGACGCCGCCCTCGGCGTCTCCGCGATCGACGAACTCGTGGACCAGCTCGCCCGGTTGCGGGCGACGGCCGACGCGCTCCCGGACGCCGCGCTGAACGTCGGCACGATCAGCGGCGGGACCCGCGCCAATGTCGTCGCCGACCACGCGGAAGCAGAGATCGGCCTGCGCTATGCCACCGCCGAGACGGAACGGGCCCTGATGTCGGCTTTGTTGGAGCCGACGCCGGTACGGGAGCGCGCGGCGCTGTCCGCCGAGAAGCTGTCTCATCGCCCGGCATGGGCGATGGACCCGGCCAATCCCTTGGCTGCCGAACTCACGACGCTGGCCGCCGCATTGGGCCTGGCTCTCCCCATCGGCTCCTCCGGCGGCGCGGGCGACACCAACCTCACCGGCGCGCTCGGCATCCCGACGGTCGACGGCCTGGGCCCGGCGGGCGCGGGCGCCCACGGCGAGGACGAACACGCCTCGCTGTCCTCCCTGTTGGAGCGGGCGGCGCTCGTCGCAACGTACCTGAACACCCACTGACCCCTGTCTTGCCAAGGAGCACCACCATGCCCCTCACCCTCCCCTCCGAGGGCCTCATCCGCCCCGCCGCGCCCAAGCCCGGTGACCGTGTCGCCGTGATCGCCGCCAGCGGACCGACCGACCAGGAAAACCTGGAGATCGGCCTGGAGTCGCTGCGCGGACTCGGCTTCCAGCCGGAGGTGTTCGCCTCCGCGCGGGCGACCGGCGAGTACCTGGCCGGGGACGACGCGCTGCGCGCCCGCGATCTGACCGCCGCGCTCACCGACCCGGCGTTCACGGCCGTCTTCTGCGCCAACGGCGGCTACGGCGCCCAGCGCACCCTGGAACTGGTCGACTGGGACGCCATCGGCACGCCCACTCCGCGCACCGTCATCGGCTTCTCCGACGTGACGGCGCTGCTGGAGGCGGTGGCGGTGAAGCTGGGCTGGACGGGCCTGTTCGGCCCCATGCCCGCCATCCGCGGCTTTCACCCCGGCCGCGCCGACTTCGACGGCCTCGCCGCGCTCCTCACCGACCCGGCCTCGGTGAAGGAGCTGCGCTTCCCGGACTCCCGGCCGCTGGTCGGCGGCACGGCCGAGGGCATCACCCTGGGCGGCACGGTCACGCTGCTCGCCTGCTCCCTCGGCACGGACACGTCGCTGCCCGCGCGCGGCGGCATCGTCCTGCTGGAGGACGTGGACGAGGAGACCTTCCGCCTCGACCGCTTCCTCACCCAGCTCCGCCGCGCCGGCTACTTCGACGGCGCGTCCGGCATCGTCTGCGGCACCTTCACCGACTGCGGCACCCGCGAACGCGTCGAGCAACTCCTCCACGACCGCCTCGGCGACCTCGGCATCCCGGTCCTGGTGGGCGCGGACATCGGCCATGGGGTGCCTCAGCAGACGTTCCCGATCGGGACACGGGCCCGCCTTGACGCCGATGGGGGTGTGCTGACGTTCTTGGACGCGGTGCTTGGCTGAGGCGGTGGGGGGGGCGGGGCGTGTGCAGGTGAGGGGTGCGCGCGTGGGCGGGTCACGGGGGACGTCGATCCGCCTCCCTACCGCCTCCCCGGCACCCGATCTTGACGTGGCCGGCGATCGTGACGTCAGATGCAGTGAGAAGCAGGTGTCGGCAGGCGGCACCGCTGTAGGGGGGCTCAGCGTGTTCATCACGGAAGAGGGCGTTTTCGATCCTGATGAAATGCTGAGTCTCTACGCGTCGGTCGGCTGGGAGGGCTACACCGCCGACGTCGACAAACTCTGCCGTGGCCTGCGGAACTCCCACCTCGTCATCACCGCACGAGACGGCTCAGGAACACTCCTCGCCCTGGCCCGCACCATCTCCGACGACGAACACATCTGCTACGTCCAGGACGTCGTGGTCAACCCTGCACATCACCGGCAGGGCATCGGTCGAGCCCTGATCGAGCACCTCATGCGGCGCTACTCGCACTGCCGCTTCTTCCTCCTGTCCACAGACCACGAGTCGTCACCGGAAGGCCGGCGCAACCACGCCTTCTACCGGAGCCTTGGCTTCCTGTCCTACGAGGAGAAGCAGATGGCAGGCTTCGGCCTGCCCAGACATCGCCCGGACCTGCGCGAGACAACCCCATAGAGGGTCGCCCCTCCCGGGGCCGCCGCACCGTCGGTGGCGCGGTCGCCCTGCGCGGAGCGTGCCCGAGCTTGCGGTGCTGCGTTGTCACCTGTCGGTACGATGATCCCCGAGGCGTGCTTGAGCCGCCGGTATCTCGACTCGGGGACTCGATGGACACGTGGCAAGACCTGGCAGCGGTGGTGGAGGAGCGTCTGGCGGCCATGTCGTCAGGCGAGCGTGGAGTCTTCGCCGCCGGCGCCGCGGAACGGCTCATGTGCCGGCATGAAGCATTGCCCGAGGAAGATCGGGCGCCGTTCACCATGAGCCTGCGACCTCTCTTGAACTCCGTGTGGGAGGCCGTCCTCGGGGACTCGACCGCTTTCACTGCCGTGAAACGCGGGGTGGCCGAGTACTTGCTCAGCGACTATTGCCACAACGACGGCCAGGACGGTCCCGACGACGCGGACGAGCACGCGGCAGCCGCGACACTCCATGCCGCGCACGCCTACCTGTTCGAGTGCGCGGACTTCGCAATCTGGGCCAGCCGCCGGGCCGTGGACGCTGTGGATGAGCAGCTCCAGTACCTCGACGAGTCGGATGAGGACACACCCGACCTCGACGAGGCCCTTGTTGCCGAGCTCCGTCGGCAACTTGAGGATCTCGACCTCATCGCGACGTACTCGAAGGACCTGCGGTACGCGTCCCTGGGCCTGCCCATCGGCACGTCCGTCCGGCTCCGCGTGGAACTGCGTACTCCCCTCTCTGCTCGCTGAGTTCGTTCACCATCGCAGAGGTGGTGGTACGCGAACCGGCAGTCCCGTCTCGGCGATTGCAATGCCGATCCCCGATCGACAGGTACGACCAGCCCTCCAATCAGCGTGCACGGCCACCTCGTTCCAGACGCCTCACACCAACGCCCGACCAGCCTGGCCGCCTCATGGCGGCGGGCATGATCGGGAGCGGCTGCTTGACTATCCAGCCCTACTGACGCCACGTGAGCCTCGGCGCAGATCAAAAGTGCGTGGCGATTCCGAAGACCCGGCGTAGTTGTGCCATGTCATGCCGGTCGCGTTGCGATGGTTCGTAGCCCTGGTGGAAGTACACCTGCTGCTCGGCGGACAAGCACGCGACGGGTGTGCCCTGGATGGTGCCCGTCACGAAGCAGGAGGAGGGATAGACGAAGGGACGTTGCGGGTCGGGTGACGCCTGCACGGCCGAGCCGTCGCCGCTGAATACCAGTGGATGAAGATCGATCTCCCGGCCGTCCTGTGCTGTCATGACGAATCGGACTGGCCTCCAGTCCAGGCTCTCCACGAAGCCCGCCGCGCTGAGAGCCGCCAGCACGGTAACTTCCTGGTCCTGCCGGTGCATGAGGTCCAAGTCGCGGTGGTCACGGGTCTGTTCACCTACCAAGGCATCGATGCCCCATCCGCCACCGACCCAGACATCGGCGCCTGCCCGCCGCAACAGCGCCACAATGAACAACACTTCATCAGGTGACATCACCCGGTGCAGGCTAGGAGCCTCGGCAGCCGACGGCGAACGATTTCTCTCGGGAGCGGGGCGACGCGACGGTGGCTGCGGCTGTGGGGGCCGTAGCCCGAACCGGGGCGGCCCCGTCGGGCCGCCCGCGGACGGCCCGCGGACGCCGATCAGGACCCTGACACCCCGCACGGGGTGATGGAGCGAACGCCCCAAGCGCCTACGCCTGGGCGAAGATCTCCGCCCGCAGACGTTCGTACTCGGCACAGGCAGACGGCTCGCCGTCGAAGTAGTCGTCCCAGAAGCCCGGGCGTTGCCATTCCTTCGGTGCCAGCGTCAGTGGGTCGTCTCCCAGCTCTGGGCGACCCAGCAGTCGCCCGCGTCCGGACCCCCGCACCAACCCACACCCCCCACTTGGTCCCAGCGGACGAAGTCCGCTCCTCCCCCAGCTCATAGGCTCCCCCGCACCGAGCAGGAGGGATGCCATGGTGGAGTCGGGCGGGCTGGACGGGCAGGTGGGGCTGGACCGGGTCGGGGTGTGGTTGCGTGCGCGGTTGCCCGGGTTGCTCGAAGAGTGCGGTGTGCCGGGGGGCGCTGTGGCCGTCGCAGTGGGTGAGCGGGTGGTGGAGAGTGCGGCCGGGGTGCTGAGCACGGCCACCGGCGTGCGGGCCACGGTGGACTCGCTCTTCCAGATCGGCTCGATCACCAAGGTCGTGACCGCGACGCTGATCATGCAGTTGGTCGACGAGGGGAAGCTCGATCTCGACGCTCCGGTGCGGGACGTCCTCCCCGAGTTCCGCATCGCCGACGCGGAGGCCGCGCGGAGGATCACTCCACGCCAACTGCTGTGTCACGTAGCCGGGTTCGAGGGGGACGTCTTCACCGACACCGGCAAGGGTGACGACTGCGTGGAGAAGTACCTGGGCGCCCTCCATGACGTGCCGCAGCTCTTCGAGCCCGGTGCGATGTTCTCGTACAACAATGCCGGGTACTGCGTGCTCGGGCGGATCGTCGAAGTGGTGTGCGGTGAGCCGTTCGATGTCTGTGCACGCCGTCGGCTGTTCATGCCACTCGGGATGACCCACACCGCGGGTGATCCTTATGAGGCGATCGTTCACCGTGCGGCCGTGGGGCATGTCGAGCGTGCGCCAGGAGGGCCGCTCGAGCCGTCCCCGGTCTGGGCTCTCGCTCGCTCCAATTCTCCGGCCGGCTCGATGCTGGCCATGCGCCCCCGGGATCTCGTCGCCTTCGCCCGGATGCACCTCGCGGAGGGTCGGGGCCCCGATGGTCGTTCCGTGCTGAGGTCGGACAGCGTCCGGGCCATGCGGCAACCGCAGGTCACCCTTCCCGACATCGGCCAAGGCACCGCGTGGGGGCTGGGCTGGGAGCTGTACGACACTCCGGACGGCACCGTCGTCGGGCACGACGGCAACACCATCGGTCAGTCGGCCTTCCTTCGCCTAGTGCCGGAACGGCGGCTCGCGCTGGCCGTCCTCACCAACGGTGGGCGGTCACGGCAGGTGTACGCCGAGGTGGCCGACCGTGTCCTCGGCGAACTCACCGAACTCACCGAGCTCGGCGAACTCGGCGAAGTCCGGTCGGTCGAAGCCCACGCGCCCGAGCAGGGTGCGGCCGAGTCGTCGCCGCCGCTGGAGGCGTCGCGGTACGCCGGTACGTATCTGTCCAGCACCTCCCGGACCACCGTCCGCGGTGACGAGCACGGGCGGTTGTGGCTGGAGCGCATCCCCCTGGGGGTCGCCGCCGATCTGGACGAGTTGCCGTACCGGACGGAGCTCGTGCGGTGGCGCGGGGACACATTGCGTCCCGTCGAGCCGGAGCGGGGCGTGTGCACGCCGATCGCGTTTCTCGGTGACGACGGGGAGGGGCGTGCGCTGTTCCTGCACGACGGGCGGGCCGATCGGAGGGTGTCGTCGTGAACGTGCTGCACAGGCGGGCCGTCGTCGCCGATCTGCACAACGATCTGCTCTGCGCGGTGGTCGCGCGGCCGGTGGACCGCTGGGCCGGGTTCTTCCGGGAGCGGTGGCTGCCGCAGTTGCGGGCCGGCGGGGTGAACCTCCAGGTGCTGCCGGTGTTCGTCGAGGATCCGTACCGGCCGGAGGGCGCGCTGCGGCGGACGTTGCGCATGATCGAAGCGGCCCACCGGCTCGCCGCCGGCAACAAGGACGCCGTCGCGCTGTGCGCGGACGGTGCCGAGATCGACCGGGCGCTCGCGGTGGGCCGGATCGCCCTGGTGCTGGCGCTCGAGAGCGCGCCCGGCGTGGGCGAGGACGTCGAACTGCTGGAGACGCTGTTCCGGCTGGGGGTCAGGATCGCCTCCCTGGCGCACTTCGGGCGTACCGCGCTGGCCGACGGCAGTGGAGAGGACGGGACGGGCGGCCGGCTCACCCGTGCCGGGGTCGCCGCGCTGGCCGAGATGGAGCGGCTGGGCATGCTCCTGGACGTCAGTCATCTGGGCGCGGCCGGGGTCGAGCACGTCCTGGAGCTGGCGTCCCGGCCGGTGCTCGCGACGCACTCCGCCGCGCGGGCCCTCTTCGACCATCACCGCAACCTGACGGACGAGCAGATCCGGGGCGTCGCGGGCGGAGGCGGGGTGGTGTGCGTGAACTTCTTCGCCCCCTATCTGCATGAGAACGACTACACCGTCGACCGGCTCGTGGATCACATCGAGCACATCGTCGGGGTGGCCGGTGTCGAGCATGTCGGGCTGGGGCCGGACTTCATCAAGGAGGTCCTCGCCGACACCACTCCGCCGTGCTGCGAGCGCACGCTCGTCGAAGGCGTGCCGGCCGACGCCTATCTGCCCGGGCTGACCGGGCCGGCCGGGCTTCCCCTGGTCACCGAGGCGTTGCAGCGGCGTGGCTGGCGCGACGACGACATCGTCGCCGTGCTGGGTGGCAACGTGCTGCGGCTGTTCCACGCCGGACTCGGCCGGCCCGCAGCCGTCTGACCGGGCCGGAAACACGGTCCCGTACACCTGCGGACGTTCTTCGTACGACTCGACGGGCGCTGAGCCGAAGCTTCGGTGAACCGGACGAACGGCGGCCGCGCATCGCATCCCACCATCGACGGGTGGCCAACGAAAGGGAGCGCTACCGTGCGCACGAACGATGACCGCGGGGAGCCGCGTCCAGGCGCGGACGACCGCCGTGTGCTGACGATTCGCGATCTGTCGGTCGAGATACGGCGTGGCGACCGGGTCGTCCGTCCGGTCTCGGGGGTCGGCCTGACGCTCGACCGCGGGGAGACCCTGGGGATCGTCGGAGAGACCGGTTCGGGCAAGTCCATGACCGGTCTGGCGATCATGGGCATGCTGCCGTCCGGCGGCCGGGTGACCGCCGGCTCGATCGATCTCGGCGGCACGGAACTGGTCGGGCTGCCCCCGGCCCGGTACCGGGCACTGCGCGGCAACGACATCGCGATGGTGTTCCAGGACTCCATGACGGCGCTCAACCCCACCCGGCGCGTCGGCGAGCAGGTCGCCGAGCCGGTGCGTCTGCACCGGGGCGCGACGAAACGGGCCGCGCGTGCGCGCGCCGAGGAACTGCTCGCCCTGGTCGGGATACCGAGACCGGCCGAGCGGATGGACGACTACCCGCACCAGCTCTCGGGAGGCATGCGGCAGCGCGTCATGATCGCCATGGCGCTGGTGTGCGAGCCGCGTGTCGTCATCGCCGACGAGCCGACGACGGCCCTGGACGTCTCGGTCCAGGCGGAGATCCTCGATCTTCTGGACGACCTCAAGGCGCGGCTCGGCATGTCGATGATCCTCGTGACCCACGACATGGGGGTGATCGCCCGTCACGCCGACCGGGTGGGTGTGATGTACGCCGGTCAGGTGGCCGAGACCGGGCCGACCGCCGCCCTCTTCGAGCGCACGCGGCACCGCTACACGCACGCGCTGCTGTCCTCGATCCCCTCGCTCACCCAGGACCGGCGCGAAAAGCTCTTCAGCGTTCCCGGCGCACCGCCGGATCTGGCCGTGGTCTCCGCCGGGTGTCCCTTCGCTCCGCGCTGTACGGCGGCGACGGACCGCTGTCGCGAGGAGCGGCCGACGGCGGCCGAGGACAAGGGCGGTCATACGTACGCGTGTTGGCATCCGGTGTCCGGTCCGACGGTCCGGAGCCGGCCGGCGGCAGTCCTCAGCGTTCCTTCCCCCAGCACACCTTCGGCCGAGCAGGAGGAGCCGAAAGCACCCCGGCTCCAAGTCCTCGACCTCGTACGCGAATACCCGGTGGGCCACCGTCGGCTCCTTGCAACCCGCCGCACGGTCAAGGCCGTTTCCGGGGTCAGCTTCGAGGTGGCGGCCGGCGAGACCTTCGGGCTGGTCGGGGAATCGGGATGCGGCAAGTCCTCGTTGGGGCGGATGCTCGTGGCCCTGGACCGGCCCGACTCCGGTGAGGTGCGCTTCGACGGCACGCCCGTGTCCGGGATGAGTTCCCGTGAACTGGGGCCGCGTCGGGCCCAGTTGCAGATGATGTTCCAGGACTCCAACGCCTCCCTCGATCCCCGGATGCGCATCGGGGCGATCCTCCGCGAGCCGTTCGCCATCCAGGGGATCGGGAGCCGTGCCGAACGGGCCGCCAGGGCCCGCGAGTTGCTGCGGGATGTGGGGCTGCCCGCGGGCGTTCTCGAGCGCTACCCCCATGAACTCTCCGGCGGCCAGCGGCAGCGGGTGGGACTGGCCAGGGCGCTCGCCCTGGACCCGAATGTGCTGGTCGCCGACGAGCCGGTCAGCGCGCTGGACGTCTCGGTGCGTTCGCAGGTCCTCAACCTGATGCGCCGTGTCCAGCACGAACGCGGTCTGAGCAGTGTCGTCATCTCCCATGACCTGGCGGTCGTGCGGTACTTGGCCGACCGGGTCGGCGTCATGTATCTCGGCAAGCTGGTCGAGACGGGCAGCACGCAGGAGGTGTACGCGGCGCCCGCGCACCCCTACACCGCCGGACTGCTCGCCGCGGTCCCCGAGGCCGATCCGGGACCGCCGCGCCCCCGGACGGCGGCCCGGCTGCGCGGCGAGCTGCCGAGCCCTCTCGATCCGCCGAGCGGCTGTCGGTTCCGCACCCGGTGCGCGTTCGCCACCGAGGTGTGCGCCACCACGGAACCCGAGCCGACGGCTCTCGACGGCACCCATCGCGTCGCCTGCCACCACCCGTTGCGGTCGGACGCCGCCCGGTCCGTGGAGCTGACGGCACGATGACGCGCTCCTCCCCTCGTCCCCCGCTCGCCCGGGGCGCACGGCGGTCCGGCAGATCCGCCACATCCGGTCAATCCGGGAGATTCGACAGAAAGGAAACGCACGCATGACCTGGTACGTGCTCCGGCGGACGGCGATCTCCTGTGTCGTCCTGCTCGGGATCTCCGCGGCGGTGTTCTTCCTGCTGCACCTGGTGTCGGACGATCCGGGCCGTGTCGTCCTGGGGCAGCGCGCCTCGCAGGACGCCGTGGCCGACTTCAACCGGGAGCACGGCTTCGACCGTCCGCTGGTCGTGCAGTACGTCAGCTATCTGGGCCAGCTCCTGCACGGGGATCTGGGCAGGAGCTACAAGCTGAACGAGAACGTGGGCGCGCTGCTGGGGCAGAACGCCGGGCGCAGCGCCGTGCTCTCGCTGGCCGGCCTGCTGCTCGCGCTGCTGATCGCCGTCCCTCTCGGCATCCTCCAGGCGGTGCGACGGAACCGGCTTCTCGACCGGGGTGCCACCGCGGTCGCCTACGTGCTGTACGCGACCCCGTCGTTCCTGCTGGGCCTGATCCTGATCGCCGTGTTCAGCCAGTTCCTGCCGTGGTTCCCGGCGGAGGCGTCCCGGTCGCACTCCTCCTGGGTCGTCCTCACCGATCCCCGCGCCATGGCACTGCCCGTCATCACGCTCGCCGTCACCAGCGTGGCGATCTTCTCCCAGTACCAGCGCTCCTCGGCACTGGACCAGCTCGGCCAGGACTACATCCGGGTCGCGCGGGCCAAGGGTCTGCCCGAACGGCTGATCCTCACCCGCCATCTGCTCCGCAACGCCTGCCTGCCGCTGATCACTCTGGCCGGCACGCTGATCCCCACGCTCCTGGCGGGCAACCTGATCGTCGAATCGCTCTTCAACTACCCGGGCCTGGGGCTGTTGTTCCTCAACAGCCTTCAGCACGAGGACTATCCGGTGCTCCTCGCCTACACCCTCATCGGCGGTGTCCTGACCGTGGCCGGCAACTTCGTCGCCGATCTCGCGGTGTTCGCCGCCGACCGTCGAATCGAGCTGTCGAAATGACCGCACACCAGGTGAGTTCGGCCGAGGTCACGGAGCCGCACGGCGCGGTGCCCCCGGAGGCCGACTCCGCCGAACTGGCCGCGCTCTCCCCGCGACGACGCGGGTTCTCGCCCCGGGCCGTGCTGCGTACGCTGCGCCACCATCCGCTCGGTGTCGCCGGCGCGCTGCTCCTGATCCTCGTCTTCGGCTTCTGCTTCCTCGGCCCGCTCCTCCACCGCACCGACCAGACCGACGTGGGCCTGCTCAACGCGGCCCTGCCTCCCGGCCCCGGCCACCCGCTGGGCACCGACACGAACGGGTTCGACGTCCTGGGCCGGCTGATGGCGGGCGGCCGCGTGTCCTTGCAGATCGGACTGCTCGCCGCGCTCTTCGCCACCACCCTGGGCACGCTCTACGGCGCCGTCGCCGGACTGGCCGGCGGACTGCTCGACGGCTTCCTGATGCGCGTGGTCGACACGCTGCTCTCCGTTCCGTTCCTCTTCTTCGTCCTCATCCTGTCGGCGCGGTTCCACGCGAACGCCGTGTCCCTGAGCCTGGTGATCGGCGGCTTCTCCTGGCTGGTCTCCGCCCGGCTGGTCCGCGGTGAGGTCCTGACCCTGCGCGTGCGCGAGTACGTCCTGGCGGCGCGGGTCATGGGCACGTCGCGGCGGCGGCTCATCCTCACCCATCTGATCCCCAACGCGCTCGGCGTGATCATCGTCAACATCACCTTCCAGGTCGCCGACGCGATCCTGGTCGTCGCCTCCCTGGGGTTCCTGGGGTTCGGACTGACCTACCCCACCGCGGACTGGGGCAGCCAGCTCGCCAGCGGGGCCACCTACATCTCCGCCGACTACTGGTGGCTCATCTATCCGGTCGGCGGCTGCATCGTCGTGACCGTCCTCGCCCTCAACCTGCTCGCGGACGCGCTCCGCGACACGCTCGGGCGACGGGCCGACTGACCTCGGACCGTGTCGACCGCGGGCCGTGTCGACCGCGGCCCCTACCGGGCCCGATGCCCGGACCCACCTCACCGCACTTCGCAAGGAGCTCTCCATGACGCATGTCTTCGGTACGCCGCGCGGGCGCGCTCTCGCCGCGCTCCCCGCCGTCCTCACCCTGCTCGCCACCGCCGCCTGCACCGGCGGAGGCGGGGGCCGGGCCCAGGACGTCCAGGGCAGCTACGGCACGCTTCCGAAGGAGTCGGGGAAGCCCAAGGACGGCGGGACGGCCACCATCGCGCTCACCCCCGGGCTCAGCCCCAACTACATCTACCCCTACCCTCCCGCCTCGGCGAACGGGACGGTCATCGCCCGTGGACTGATGTGGCGTTCCCTCTACCGTCCGAGCGGAGAGGGCGACCAGATCACGGACAGCGCGCTGAGCCTGGCCGACGCGCCCGTCTACAGCGCCGACCGCAGGACCGTGACCATCAAGATGAAGGACTACACCTGGTCCAACGGCAGACCGGTCACCGCCGACGACGTCGTCTTCTCCCTCGCCCTGCTCAAGGCGGCGCTCAAGGAGAGCCCGGCCAACTGGAGTTTCTACACCCCGGACCAGTTCCCGGACGGAGTCACCGCACGGGCCACCGCCGCGGACACCCTCACGCTCACCCTCGAGACCGCCTACAACGAGTCGTATCTCCTGTCGATGCTGACGCTCCTCTACGTGATGCCGTCCGAGGAGTGGAACATCGCCCGCACCGGCGGCCCGCACCTCGACTACACCGAGCCGAAGAACGCCAAGGCGATCTACGCCTACCTCACCGAACAGTCCGAGTCGCAGTCGACGTTCGCCTCCAACCCGTTGTGGCAGGTGGTCAACGGCCCCTACCGGCTGAAGAGTTTCGACCCGACGACCGGGTCGTACTCCTTGGCGCCGAACGCGTCCTACAGCGGGCCGGGCGAAGCGCGACTCGACCAGGTCGACTTCAAGTCGTTCACGTCCGGCGCGGCCGTGCTCAACCAGTTCAAGGCCGGCAGCCTGACGGTGGGCACCCTGGACTCCAGCTTCATCACCCAGATCGACGCCCTGAAGCGCAAGGGCTATCACGTCTACGGTGCCCCGGCGCCCGCCCGGTTCGATCCGCTGGTCCTCAACTTCGAGAACACGTCCGGCAATTTCGACAAGATCATCGCGCAGCCGTACGTGCGGCAGGCGCTGCAACACCTCATCGACCAGCAGGGGTACATCAAGAGCCGGGGCGTTCACAACGGCGCCGCCTCGCCCAACTACAGCACCGGGGGCAGCGGTTCCCCCTACCCGCCCCGGTTCGGCGACAAGGCGCCCTATCCGTACGACCCGGCCGCGGCGAGGAAGCTTCTCACCGACAACGGCTGGACCGTGACGCCGGGCGGCTCCACCGTCTGCGAACACCCCGGCACCGGGGCGGGCGAGTGCGGTGCCGGTATCCCGCGCGGGCAGACCATCGACTTCACGCTCGCGTCCGCGAACACCCCCGCGTACGTCGGCGCCCGGGACACCGCCTTCGCCTCGGAGGCCAAGAAGCTCGGCATCAAGATCACCATCGTGACCAAGTCCCTCAACTACCTCTACACCAACTACGGCAACAGCTTCGCGCCCGCCAACAAGGACAAGTGGGCGACCGAGGACTACGGGCCCCTGTATCTGGCGGCCGGCTACCCGAGCAGCAACACCGTCTTCAACAGCGACGGCAGCTTCAACCTCGGCGGATACCGCAACACCGAGGCGGACCGGCTGATCAACGCCTCGACGTTCGGGGCCGACCCGAAGGTCCTCTCCGACGAGGTCACCTTGCTGTCCAAGGATCTGCCGGTCCTCTTCTTCCCGACCCCGCACACCCTGGTCGTGTGGAAGAAGTCCCTCTCCGGTCCGCCGTCCTCGTTCAACGCGCTGCTCAGCTTCCTGTACACGCCGGAACTGTGGTCCTTCCGCGACTGAGATGGACATGCACGCGAACACGCCTGCCGCGACCGTCGATGTGGTGCGTGAACTGATCGGTGACGCCCGCGTGGTGGCGCTCGGCGAGGGCGCGCACAACATCATGGAGTTCCATGGCCTGAGGGACCGTCTCTTCCGCTTCCTCGTAAGGGAGTTGGGGTTCACCGGCCTGGTCCTGGAGTCCGGCTTTCCCGAGGGGCTGTCGGTCGACCGGTGGATCCACGGCGGCCCGGGAGACGTCGAGACGATCGCCCGCGAGGGCATCACCTACGGGTTCGGCGCGTGCGAGCCGGTGCACCGGCAACTGCGCTGGATGCGCCGGCACAACACACGGTCCGCACGGCAGGTCGCCTTCCACGGAATGGACCTGCCCGGGTCGTCCACCTCCCCCGGACCCGCCGTCCGCGCCTGCCTCGACCGGCTTCCGCCCTCCCCCGGTGACGGCGAGCTGCTGCGGCTGAGCGATCTCGGCGGGCGCTCGGAGGCCGCCGTGCGGTACGCGGCGATGCCCGATGCCCAACGGGCGCGGCTCACAAGGGGACTTGAGGAACTGGAGCGGCGGGCGCTGCGATTCCGTGACGAGCGCGGGGCGGACGACGAGAACGCGCGGATCGCCTCGTGGTGCGCCGCCTCGCTGCGGGCCTTCGTCGCGGAGGCCGCGGTCGCCTCCGACCCATGCACCGAGCCCGGGGAGCCGTATCCGCGGGAGGTGTTCATGGCGCGGAGCGTGGAGCAGGTGCTCCACAGGGAGCGGCGTGTCGTGGTCAGCGCGCACAACGCGCACGTCCGCCGCTCCCCCTTGCACGGCCGGCCCACCCTGGGCGGTCTGCTGGCCGACACCCTGGGCTCCGACCTGGCCGTCATCGGGACCACCTACGGGTCCGGTCCCGAGGTCGGCTTCACCCAGCGCTCCCCGCGTCCGTTCGACTGCGACGTCTCCCTCGGCTCGCGGATCCTGACGCCGCACTGCGTGGAGACGCGGCTGGAGAGTCTCGGCCTCCCCGTCGCCGTCGTGGACACACGCCGCGCCCCGGCCGGCTTCTTCGACGGCGTCGAAGGCACCCTCGCCGCCGGGGGCCTCGACCCGGTCGACGACTTCCCCGCCGCCTACGACGCGCTGATCCACTTCCGGCGCGTCACCCGGGTCCCGGGGGCGTTCGAGCGGCTCCGCGCGGAGACCGAGGCGGCCTCGGCCCAAGCCCTCGGCACCGGCGCGGACGCGTCCGCCCGGCCCGTGCAGCCCGTACGTCCCCGCGACCCCGACGCCCGCCCCGAGGACATCGATCATCCGGAGTCACCGTGAACGTCCCCACCCGTCCCGCCTATCCGCCCGCGCGTACCGTCGACGTCCACGAGGACGTCGCGGGTGTCCGGGTCCCTGACCCCTACCGATGGCTGGAGCCGGAGACCGAGGAGGTACGGCACTGGCAGCGCCGGCAGGCCGACCTCGCGACCGCCGTGAGCTACGACGGGGCGGACCCCGCGGCCGTAAGGGCGCTGATCGAGGCGCATGAGCGCGGCGCCCGGCCCGACCTGCCGCGGTACGCCGCCGGTCGCTGGTTCCGTGCCGTGACCCCGCCCGGTCGCACAGCGCCGACCGTGCTCGTCGCCGACAGTCCGCTCGGCGAGGGGCGCGCCGTGGTCGACCTGTCGCGTTTCGGCAGCGGGCGGAATCCGGCCTGTCTGTCCTGGCTGATGCCGTCACCCGACGGCCGCGTCGTGGCGCTGGGCGTCTGCGCCGACGGCAGTGAGCACAACACCATCCGGCTCGTGGACACCGACTCGGGGCGGGTCCTCGACGGGGCGCCGCCGCAGGTCCTGCACAGCGCGTGGGCCGGCGGGGTCTCGTGGCTGCCCGACAGCAGCGGGTTCTACTTCTTCGCGCTCGCCGGTCCGGCGCGGGAGTTCCGGCAGGCGACCTACCTCCACCGCCTCGACGCGCCGTCGCGGAACGGATCCGGTGGAGGCACGACGACGGTGGAGCCGATCCCCGTCGGCGCGGGCTCCCGCGAGTACACGCTCGTCCAGGTCTCGGCGGACGGCCGCTGGGCGGTCGCGAGCCACCGCGTCGGCAGCCCGGTCCCGATCGCCGTACGCGACCTGTCCCGGCCCAGCACGGGCTGGCGCCCCTTCCTCACCGCGTGCGCGGGGACGGTCGCCGGTCACATCGTCGGGGACCACTACGTCGCGGTGACCGACGTCGGCGCCTCGCGGGGCCGGGTCGTCGCCCTGCCGCTGGACGCCGACGACCCCAACGACCCCGCGATCTGGGCCGAGTTGGTGCCCGAGGGCGACACGGTGCTGCGGTCGCTGTCCGTCGTCGGTGAGCATCTGTACCTGAGCGAGTTCGACCGGACCTTCGCCAGGGTCCGGATCCTCGACCGGTCGGGCGCCGTGACCGGGGAGGTTCCGCTGCCCGGCCGGGGAGCGCTCGCCGCGCCGTTCTTCGCGCTGACCGGTCTGGCGGCAGGAGCCCCGCCGGACGACTTCGTGTTCGCCTTCTCCACCCTGACGAGTTCCTGGGGCGTCTACCGGCACCGGCCCGGCGAGCCGGAGGTGGAGACCCTCGCCGCGCCCGCGGTCGTCCTCGACGCGGAGCTGACGGCGGCCCACGCCGTCGCGCCCGACGGCACGGCCGTCCCCTACCACGTGGTGCGGCCGGCGGGCAGCGACCCGGGGCGGCCGGCACCGACCCTGATCTGCGCCTACGGCGCCGCGAACGTGCCCACGCTGCCGCAGTACCAGGCCGACCTGGCCGCCTTCGTCGCCGCCGGCGGCGTCCTCGTCCAGGCGTATCTGCGCGGCGGCGGCGAGTTCGGCCGGGACTGGTACCTGGCCGCCCACCGGGAGCACAAGCATGTGCGGGACGACGACCTGGTCGCCGTCGCCGAGCACCTGATCGCCACGGGGCTCACCCGGGCCGACCGGCTCGCGCTGACGGGCGGGTCCGACGGCGGCCTCATGTGCGGCGTCGCCGTCACCACACGGCCCGACCTGTGGTGTGCCGTCCTGCCGCGCGCGCCGCTGCTGGACCTCATCGGCGGCCTGCGCGATCCCTACCTCGACTTCGTCATCCGCAAGGCGTGGGCGGACCCGGACGACCCGCGGCAGGTGCGCCGGCTTCTCGGCCTGTCCCCGTACGAGTTGGTGCAGCCCGGGGAGTTCCCCGCGGTGTACGTCCAGGCCGGCGCGGCCGACCCGCGGTGCCCGCCGTCGCAGGCCCGCAAGTTCGCCGCCCGGCTGCAGGCGGCACAGCGCGGGCCGGCCCCGATCCTGCTGCACGTCTTCGACGACGCCGGCCACGGGGCGGCGACCTCGCCCGAGGTCGCGACCGCCCAGGACGCCGAGTGGCTGGCCTTCCTCATCGGCACCCTGGGACTGGCGGCACCGGCCTGAGGGGTATCGGGGACGCCGGGCGGGCAGCAATCGCAAGGTGTGGCCGCGGGCCGCCGTACACCGGGCTCAGTCGGCGTCGGCGGCGTCCCGGAGGGCCATCAGGCGTAGCTGGAGCATGGCCGACAGGCGGGCGTCCGGGTCGCCGAGGTCGATGCGGCCGACCTCGGCGGCGCGCCGCAGCCGGTAGCGGAACGTGTTGGGGTGCACGAACATCGCCGCGGCCGCCACGGCGACGTCCCCGAAGGCGTCGAGCCAGCTCCGCAGGGTGTCGACCAGGTTGGCCTGGTGCGTCGCGTCGTAGGCGACGATCCGCGCGACGGCGCCGCTGGGGATGTCGCCGCGGGGCACGAGGTCGGCGAGTTCGAGCAGCAGCGCCTCGACATGGACGTCGTCCAGGCGGGCCACCTGCTGGGCCGCGTTGCCGGAGCGCAGGACGCGCAGGGCGCGTTCGGCGCCGGAGCGTGATCTCGCCAGCGCCGAGCTGTCCGCGGCCAGCGGACCCACCCCGATCAGCGGACGCAGGCGGGAGCCGACGCGGGCGAGGAACTCGGTGGCGATGGTGGCCGCGCGTTCCTCGGCGTCCTGCCGGTTCTGGGTGAGCAGCGGCAGGATTCCGTAGGCGATGTCACCGATCAGTACGGCCGTGGCGCGCGGGTGGACGGCGGACAGGTGCATCGCAAAGGCGTCGGTGATCCGTTTGCGTTCGGTGGCGAGCCGGGCGGGCAGCCGGTGCTGGGTCGAGGTGTCGACGACGGTGAGCGCGAGGACGGCCATGGGTTCGTTCTTCAGGCCGAGGCGGCGGATCGCCTCGGGTGATCCCGGGCCGCTTTCGAGGGCGGTGGCCACCAGCTCCGCCCGGAGGCGTCGCTCCCGGTCGGCGTCGGCGCGCTGCCACACCATGTGCATGGCGACGAGCTTGGACGCCTCGTAGAGGGCTTCGTCGCGTTCCTTTCCGAGGGGCTCGTGGACCACCACCCAGATCGTGCCGAGAATCTCGTCCCCGGCACGGACCGCGATCGCCGCCCGGGGCAGCTCGGGCTGCACCGTGTCGTCGTCGGGGTCGGGCAGAGCGGCCACGAAGACGGGCCGGTCGCTGCGGTAGATCTCCTGGAACACCCCGCGTTCCTCCAGGATGCGGGTGTAGTGCTCGGGAACCTGCCGGCCCAGGATCGTCTGGACCCTCGAGGGGTCGACGTCCTCCTGCCGGCCGGAGAAGGCCAGCAGGCGCGAGTTGCGGTCCTCGATGGTGACGGGGGCGTTCAGCAGCGCGGCGACGGCGTTGGCGACGGCGAAGAGGTCGCCGGAGCCGGTCCGGCCGGGCGCGGAGGCGTCGGTGTCGTACGGGTCGGCGTGGGCGGCCGTCAGCGTCCGGAGCATTCCCGCCAGGTGCGTCCAGGACGCGCCGCGGGCGAAGGACAGGACGGTCACGCCGGACGTACGGGCCGCGGCGCGCAGCTCTTCGTCCGGTTCGACGGGGGCGCGTACCACCAGTGCGGTGGCGTGGGACCGGCCCAGTTCGGTGACGACCCGCGCGATGTCGGCGGGATCGTGCAGACCCACGCCGAGGACCAGGGCGTTCTCGGGCAGTTCCGGTGCGTCGAGCGGGTCGTGGATGACGACCCCGCCGATGTCGCCGGCCCGGTCGTCGGAGCCGCACACCACGCCGAGGAGTGTGGTGCCGAGTTCTTCCAGGACTCGTCCGAGGCTCGCTCGGGGGAGGCTGGTCATGGGGGTGAGCACATGGCCGAAACTAGCCTTGCGCGCGTGCGTCGCCGTTGGTGGTCCATGACCGAATTCTGGCACCTGGTTCGTCCGGCCGGACGGATGAAGGGTGGGGACGGCTCGTCTGAATCGTGGCGACGGCTCGTCGTCGCGGAGTGGTGGTGCTACGGGGCGGAAACCGGAATCCACGTCGTCCTGGTCGTCACCGCGTCCAGCACCGCCGGGATCGGAGTGACGCCGAGCCCGGGCCCGTCCGGCACCGCCAGATGCCCGTCGGCGAGCCGGAACGGCGGCGTGATGTCGGTCCGGTAGTAGCGGTCGGAGGCCGATGTGTCGCCCGGGAACCTGAACCCCGGCAGCGCGGCGAGCGCGACGTTCGCGGCCCGGCCCAACCCGGTCTCCAGCATGCCGCCGCACCACACCGGAACGCCGTGCGCCGCGCAGACGTCGTGGATCCGGCGCGCCTCCAGGTATCCGCCCACCCGGCCCGGCTTGATGTTCACCACCCGGCAGGCGCCGAGCGCGAGCGCGTCGGCGGCGGCACGGGCGGAGACGATCGACTCGTCCAGGCAGATCGGCGTGGCGATCCGGGTGGCGAGTTCCGCGTGCCCGAGCAGATCGTCCTGTGCGAGCGGCTGCTCCAGCATGAGGAGGTCGAACGGATCGAGCCGCGCCAGATGCCGGGCGTCGCCCCGGCCGTACGCGCTGTTGGCGTCCGCCTGGAGCGGGATGTCGCCGAAGCGCTCGCGGACGGCACGGACCGGCTCGACGTCCCAGCCGTGCTCGATCTTCAGCTTGATGCGCAGATAGCCGGCCTCCAGATATCCGGCGATCTCGTCGAGCAGGGCGGGGATCGACTCCGTGATCCCCACCGACACACCGCACGGGACGGTGTCGCGTACGGCTCCGAGTGCCTGCCCGAGGGCGACGCCGCGGGCGCGGAGCCCGGCGTCCAGGACGGCCGTCTCCAGCGCGGCCTTGGCCGTACGGTGCCCCTTGAACGCGGCCAGCGCCGGGGCGACGCGGTGCGCGTCCAGGTCAGGGACGTTCGCGAGGGCCGGGACGAGGAAACGGCTCAGAACGTCTGCCGCCGCGTGGGTGTATTCGGAGGAGTACAGGGGCGCGGTGCCCGCGCAGCACTCGCCCCACCCCTCCGACTCGTCGGTGACGACCCGCAGCAGGAGCGCCTCGCGTACGGACTCGGTGCCGAACGACGTCCGGAACGGGGAGACGAGGGGCATCTCGAGGGTGCGGAGTTCGACTCCGGTGATCTTCACGCTGTCTCCTGCGGTGTGTCGCCGGGAAGGGTTTCGTACCGGTGACTGTCGTCGCGTCGTGCCTGCCGCGCGGCGGCCGGGGCCGGCGTGGGCGCTTCGAGGTCTACGACGTACCAGCCCGCGCGGTCGAAGCCGCGCACCCGGGCGCCGTGGTCGAGCAGCCCGCCGAGCACCTCGCGTACGGCCTTGCGCCAGAGCGCGGCGCACGCCGGGTCCTTCTCCCGCAGGGCCTCGATGTCCTCCGGTACGGCCACCAGCGCGGTGCGGGCGCCGCTCCCGACAGGGGTGGCCAGCGGCGCGCCGGTGGCGGAGGCGTGGAGTGCCACGGTCGCGCCGTCCGCGCGGGCGGCCTCCGCGTCGATCAGTCTCGGGGCGCCCGCGCAGGCGGACTCGACCTCGTGCGAATCCAGGCGCCAGCGCACCAGGATCCGGTCGCTGTCGTCGCTGCGGTTGATGCCGTCGTCGATCGGACCGTAGAAGTCCGGGAGATACGCGGCCGGTCCGGCGGCCAGTTTCGCGATGTTGAAGTAGGCGTTGCGGCGGATCAGCGGGTCGTAGGTCCAGCAGATCTCGTGGACACCGCGCGCCATCGCCCAGGCCCGCTGGTGCAGTTTCAGGGCGAAGCCGATGTTCCGTCGTCGCGCCTGCGGGAGCACCCCCGCGATGTGGCTGTGCAGCGCCTGCCGCTCCGGAGGATAGAAGAAGCCGAAGCAGGATCCGACGAGTTGATCGCCGTCGAAGGCACCGCTGACGTAGCTGCCGGCCGTCGCCATCGCACGCAGCAGGTCCGCCGTCACCGGGGGGCTGTGCTCGCCGGTGCGCCAGACGCGCTCGTACAGACGCCGGACGTCCTCGAGTTGGCCGACGGAGTCCAGGGAGTCGACGGTGACGCCTGCGGCCAGTGCGGCGGCTCGGGCGGTGGAGTGGGCGGCGGCGACGCGAGGAGGGGCCGTGCGGCCACCGTCATGGTCGCGCTCGCTGTCGCGCTCGCTCTTGCGATCGCTGAGAAGATCAGTCACGCCGGTCATGGTTTCAGTCCCTTCCGCCGCACATCTGGTCCGCGGGCACCGGAAGTCGGGCGCCGTTTCGTCCGGGCGCACAACGGTCCGGCGCGGCCAGCAGGTCGGCGACCAACGCCGTCAGCAACCGTGTCCGGCGCGGGAGTTCGGCCATGATCACGTGCTCGTCGTCGGCGTGAGCGCCTCCGCCGACCGCCCCCAGCCCGTCGAGGGTGGGGGTGCCCACGCCCGCGGTCAGGTTGCCGTCGGAGGCTCCGCCCACGGCCACTTGGCGGAGCGGGCCGATCCCGAGATCCCGCGCCATGCGCTGTGCCCGCGCGAACAGCTCCTGCGACGCGACGGCTTGCAGCGGCGGCCGGTTCGGGCCGCCTCTGACCTCTACGACGGCCCCGTCCAGCCCTGCCCGCAGGTTCCGCATCGCGGTGTCGACCCGCTGCTGTTCGGCCGTGTCCCGTACCCGCACATCGACGTCGAACCGCGCCGAGCCGGGGACGGTGTTGGTCGTCGTGCCCGCCTCCGTGCGGGTCGGCGTGACGGTCGTGCCCCGCGTCGGATCGCCCAACTGGGCCACGGACAGGATCTGTTGAGCGGCCTCGATCGTCGCGTTCACCCCTCGTTCCGGCTCCAGACCGGAGTGGGCGGCCCGTCCGCGTATGCGCACCTCGTAGCGAGACACTCCCTTGCGCTCGGTCTTCAGAGCACCGTCGGGGCCGGCCGCCTCCAGCACGAGAACGGCGTCGTTCCGGCGTGCCTCGCTCTCGATGAGTTCCCGGGAGGAGGGGGAACCGGGCTCTTCGTCCCCGGTGATCAGGAGTGTCACGCCGTCCAGGGGGTGTGGGCGGTCGGTCGACGGGGTCAGGGCGGCGAGGGCGTGGAAGGCCATCACCAGACCGGCCTTCATGTCGAAGCAGCCCGGACCTCGCAGTACGCCGTCGCGGACCTCGCACGGGTGGCTGTCCAGCGATCCGATCGGCCACACCGTGTCGTGGTGCCCCAGCAGCAGCACGCGCGAGGTCTCGCCGAAGCGCCAGCGCAGATGCGTACGGCCGTCGATGACAATGCGCTCCGCCTCGGCTCCGAGGCGGGCCGCGCCCATCTCGGCGACCGCGTCGGCGCTACGGGCGACCGCGGCGAGATCCTCCGAGGGGGACTCGCAGCGCACGAGCCGTTGGACATCGGCGATCATCGCGGCTTCACGCTCGCGTTCTCGGACTGCTCGTCCCGGGTTGTGGTTCGCCACGGCGCGGCGTTCTGTCACGGCGGACACCTCCAGATGCGTCCACCTCAGGATGGTGATGCGCGCGATCGAGGACTTCGTCCGGCGGACCAACGTCGGACGGTGTGGTTGGTGAGGGGGGATGAAGAGTGGAGCTCGCCCTGGCCGAACTCGAAGCCGCCGGAGGAGCTGGCGGTGACCACGCCCATGTGGGGGTTGTCCCGGCGGGGGCCGGCATGGTCGGCAGGACGGACGGGAGGACCACTTCGAGGCGCTGTCCGCCGACCTCGACCACGACCAGCTCGCGCGGCAACTCCGGTTCGGCGCCAAGCACTTCGGCGGGCGGCACGAACGGCTCCAGGGTGTTGACGAAGCCGGTCTCGATCCAACGGGTGTGCACGGTGAAGGGCTCGGTGGTGAAGGCCGGGTCGGTGACGACGGCGCGGTGGAAAGGGAGGACGGTGGCCATGCCGTCGACGGTGAACTCGGCGAGCGCGCGGGCCGCCCGCTGGAGGGCCTGTTCGCGGGTGGCGCCGGTGACGATCAGCTTGGCGAGGAGAGAGTCCCAGGCCGGCCCGATCACACTGCCGGACTCGACGCCGGAGTCCAGGCGGACGCCCGGCCCCGACGGCGGTGCGAACGTGGTGACGGTGCCGGGCGCGGGCAGGAAACCCCGGCCGGGGTCCTCGCCGTTGATACGGAACTCGAAGGAGTGGCCGCGCACCTGCGGGTCGCCGTACCCGGGTTCCTCGCCGTCGGCGATACGGAACATCTCGCGCACAAGGTCGATGCCGGTGACCTCCTCGGTGACCGGGTGTTCGACCTGGAGGCGGGTGTTGACCTCCAGGAAGGAGATCGTGCCGTCCCGGCCGACGAGGAACTCCACGGTGCCGGCGCCGACATAGCCGGCCTCCCGGAGGATCGCCTTGGACGCCGCGTACAGCTCCGCGTTCTGCGCGGGGGTCAGGAAGGGGGCCGGGGCCTCCAACGCGACAGGAATGGGGCGTGCGGTCAACCCCCGCTGGGAAAAGGCAGGTTGACTGCGGGTATTCGTGGCTCAGCCACGCCTTCCGGCTGTTTCGGCGACGCCAGGGTGAGCCGGTTCGAGGAGCTGTACGAGCAGGCCCCGCAGCTCCTCCTCGCCGCCGGGCCCGAGCAGGGCCGACACCTCGGCGGCGAGCTGGTCGACGGCCTCGGCGACCGTCTTGAGCTGGGTGTGTCCCAGCTCGGTCAGCTCCAGGGCGTGGCGGCGCCGGTCGTGCGGGTCGCGGCCGCGGTGGACCATCCCGCCGTCGACCAGCTCGTCCACCAGTTGGGAGGTCGCGGGTCCGGTGATGGCCAGCTCCTGGGCGAGCCGCTGCTGCGGGCAGGGGCCGGAGGCGGCCAGGATGGAGAGCGGCCCGTAGTGGCGGACCCGCAGCCCGGTCCCGGCCAGCTTCTCGTCGCCGAGCCGGCGCAGCCGGTGGTGGGCCTGCTCGACCAGGTGCTCGGTGCCCTGCACGAGGTCCTGGGTGCTCTGCGGGAGGAGCCGCGCGAGCAGGGTGTTGAGCCGGGTGACCTGTTCGGGGCTGAGCGCGGCGGTGAGCCGGGCGTCCCGCTCGGCGACGGCGCGGCGGCCCGCCTCGACGGCGGCGCGGCCTTCGTCGGTGAGGGAGAGGATGTACTGGCGGCGGTTGTCCGGGTTGCGGGTGCGGAGCACCTGGTGCCGCGCCTCCAGGCGGTCGATGACGCCGACCATGATGGTGCGGTTGATGCCGAGCCGCTCGGCCAGGTCGAGCTGGGAGACCCAGTCGCCGCCGGTCAGCGCGTCCAGGACGAGGAAGTCCCGGGAGTCGTCCTCGGGGCCGTCGGCGAAGGTGGTGAACTGCGCGAAGACCCGGCGCAGGAGGTAGCCGATGAACCCGGTGAGCGCTTCGGGCAGAACCCCGGCGACCTCGGCCGTGGCCTCCGCCTCCGACTCGGATCCTCGCCTCGCGCCGCGCTCGCCTCCCACGATCGTCATCTCCCCTCCGAAACCGGAAACCGAGTATACGGCGGATGGGGGCGGCGGGACCGGGGGCGGGGGCCTGCCGGACCGGGGCCGGAGGCCCTACGGGACCGGGGCCGGGCGGGGGCGCGGGCCCTGCGGGACCGAGGGCAGGATCGGGCGCCCGGCCCCATCAGGCCCAGCCCGGGATCGGCCCCCCGCCCCCGCTGAACAAGGCCCGGAGCGGCGGGCGCACGAGCCCCACAGAATCGGCCCGGGATCAGGCACTCGGCCTCGCGGGGCCGGCACCCGGATCACCGGGCTGCGGCCCGCCTCGGTCCGCCCTGAGCCCCTGTTCAGGGAGGCCCACGCGGGACGCGTCGGACCGCACTCGGACCACGCGCACGGTCCCGCCGGATCGGAACCGGGCCAGGCGCACAAGCCCTGCCGGGCCAGGGCCCGGATCACCGGACCGCTGCCCGCCGGGGCCCGTTGTCGTACCCCGTCCTTGGGGGACGCGCCGCACCGGCCCCAGACCAAACGCACCAACCCCGCCGGATCGCACCCGTCACACCAACCCCCGACCCGCCGAAACCCACCGCACGCCGCCGTTCACGCACGCGCACGCGACACGCCTGGCCCCGCCCGGAGGGGGGCCGGAGGCGGCCCGTCTCAGGGGGCGCCCTCAGTGTGGCTGGGGCTGCGGTGCCGTGGCTCTGATGGTGGTCAGGGTCACGATCAGCGCGATCAGATAGATGCCGCCGCCGATGAGGAGGCCGTAGGCGTAGCCGGCGGTGAGCGCTTCGGCGCGGTCGCCGGGCAGGTTGTGGTCGGTGATGACGGAGGCGGTCGCGGCGAGGACGGCGAGGCCCACCGCGCCGCCGATCTGCTGGCTGGTGTTGATCAGCCCGGCCGCGATGCCCGTGTCCTCCGGGGAGACGCCGCGCACGCTGATGACGGTGACCGTGACGAAGACCAGGCCGAGGCCGAACCCGCAGACCAGTTGGGCGGGCAGGAGGACGGCGAAGGCGTTCTGGCCGGGCTCCAGGAAGCTGAGCCAGACCATGCCGGCGACGCCGATGACCAGTCCGGTGGCGATGACCGATCGCTCGGGCACCTTGGCCAGCAACCGCGGTCCGACACCGCCGGCCGCGAAGCCGATGCCGATGGCGAAGGGGAGGTAGGCGAGGCCGGTGATCATCGGCTCGTACCCCTTGACGATCTGCATGTAGAGGGTGAGGAAGTAGAACGTGGCGAACATGCCCGCCCCGATCAGGAACATCACCGCGTTGGCCCCGGCACGGCTCCGGTCGGCGAGGACCGAGCCCGGCAGCATCGGCGCCCGGCCGGCGCGCTGGATGACGACGAACGCGGCGATCAGCACGACCGCGACGGCCAGGGCGATCAGGGTGGTGCCGTCGTCGAGGCCCTTCTCGCCGGCCCGGTTGATGCCGTAGACGAGGGAGCCGAACCCGAACGTGGCGGTCAGCGCGCCGGACACGTCGACCTTGCCGCGGTCCCGCCCGCCCTCCTTCAGGACGCCGGTACCGATGAGGACCGCGACGGCGATCGGGATGTTGATGTACATGACCCAGCGCCAACTGAGGTACTCGGTCAGCGCCCCGCCGAGCAGCAGGCCGACCACGGAACCCAGCCCGCCCATCGCCCCGTAGACGCCGAGCGCCTTGTTGCGCGCCGGGCCCGCCGGGAAGGTGGAGGCCAGCAGGGAGAGCGCGGTCGGTGCCGCGATCGCCGCGCCGACGCCCTGGAGGACCCGGGCGGCGATCAGCGCCTCGCCGCTGCCCGCGAGACCGCCGAACAGCGAGGCGAGGGTGAAGATCACGAGTCCGGCGCGGAACACCCGGCGGCGGCCGAAGAGGTCACCGGCCCGGCCGCCGGCCAGCAGCAGACCGCCGAAGGCGAGCGCGTAGGCGGTGACGATCCAGCCGAGGCGGGCGTCGGAGAGGCCGAGCGCGCTCTGCATGCTGGGCAGGGCGACGGCCACGATCGTGTTGTCGAGGACCAGCATGAGCTGGGCGGCGGCGATGACCGCGAGGGCGAGCCCGAGCCGTTCCCCGGACGGGGTCGGCGCGGCGGTGCCCGGGGGTGTGGCGGGGCCCGGTGGAGCGGCTTCGGTTCTGTCCTGCGTCGACATGAACGTCTCCAGAAGGGGTGCGGGGAGGGAGGTCAGCGTCCTGCGGCGTCCTTGACGGCCCAGATGTCGAGGTCCTCGTAGGCGGCACGCCACTCGGTCTCGTAGGCGGCGCGCAGCGGGGGCGGCAGCTTGCCGAGGATCACGGCGACCCGGGCGGCGTCGATGTCGTCCAGGAGCCACGGGAGGTAGCGGTTGGCGTCGCTCCCGATGCGGTCCTTCTGTTCGGCGCTGAACGCCGCCCACTGCTGCGGGCTCAGGGTCAGGTCCATGAGCGCGAGCGCCTCCCGCTCCTCGTGGTCGAGGTGGGCACGGAGGTCGGTACAGAACGTGTCGACGAGGCCGCCGAGGCGTTCGGCGCCCGAGTCCCGGTCGGCGAGCGCGGCGTCGATGTCGGCCAACAGCGGGTCGATGACCGCGTGTTCGTCCTCCATCGCGTCGAGCAGCGCGATCTCGGAGCCGGCGCCACGGCCGACCAGCGCCTCGTACATCACCGGCCACAGGGTGCGGTCCTCGGAGGTGTGGTGGGCGGTGAGGAACTTCTTGAACAGCTCCCAGCCGACCGCGGTGCTCAGCACGTGCCGAGGGTCCTCGTCCACCCGGGAGGTGATCCGTGCGATGCGCTCCAGTTCACGGCGGAGCGCGTCGTGGATGGCGAACATCATCGTCATGTCGAGGTTCTTGAAGTCGCCCATGTCCTCTTCCCTCCTGCACGTGTCCGGCTTGGAACGACAGTATCGTCAAACTACCTAACTATCAAGCTTCCAACCATCAGCGATCCAAGCTCTCTACGGCGCCGGACGCGCTCCCCCGGCGCGGGCGCCGACGGTGCCCTGCACGCCGTCCGGCCGCCGCTCCCCGTCCACCGGCTCGCCGACCTGCGCTTCTTCCCCCTCCAGGGCGTCCTCGGGCATCCCCTCGCGGATCCGGTCGAGCGCCGGCGAGGTGGCCGCGGTGGTGATCAGTGCCATCAGGACGAGGATCGTGAACAGGTCCTGGCCGGTCACGCCGAGGCCGAGGCCGACGTTCAGCACGATCAGCTCGGTCAGCCCGCGGCAGTTCATCAGCGCGCCGATCGACATCGCGTCCCGCCAGGACCGGCCGGCGAGCCGGGCCGCCCCGGTCCCGCCGCCCCACTTCGCCGGCACGGCCACCGCGAGGACCGCACCGGCCCACAGCCACTGCACCGGGTCCGCGGCCGGCAGACCGACGTCCGCGCGCAGACCGGTGGTGACGAAGAACAGCGGAAGCAGCACCGGCACGGCGAAGGCCCGCAGCCGGGCCGTCTGCAACTCGATGACCCGGCTGCCGCGCGGCGTCACCGCACCGAACAGGAAGGCCCCGAACAGCGCGTGCACACCGATCAGGTCCGTGGCCAGGGCACTCAGGCACAGCCCGCTGAAGAGCACCACCAGGACCATGCCGTCGGTGGAGACCCGCTCGGCGCGGGCGGTCAGCCGGGCCGGCACCGGACGCACCACCGCGACCATGAAGAGGGCGAAGCCGACGGCGGACAGCGCGGTGGTGACCGCCTCCATGGGCGAGCCTGCCGACGACACGGCGACCACCGCCGCCAGCAGACACCAGGCGGTCACGTCGTCGAAGGCCGCGCAGGCCAGCGCCGGCACGTCCAACGGCGTCCGGTACATGCCCCGGTCCACCAGGATCCGCGCCATCACCGGGAACGCGGTGGTGCTCATGGCCACCGCGATGAACAGGACGAACGGCAGCCGCTCCATGCCCTCGGGCGCGAACGAGTCGTACATCCCGAGGGCCAGGAGCGTGCCGAGGCCCAGGGGCAGCGCGATGCTCGTCATCGAGACCGCCGCCGCCGTACTGCTCTGCGCGCGCAGCGAGCCGATCCGCAGCTCGTGCCCGACGAGGAACATGAAGATGAGCAGCCCCAGGTACGGCAGACAGGACGCCGGCAGGAGCCACTCCTGCGCACCGGGCAACAGCCACCCCAGGAACGAGGGACCGAGCAGCAGGCCGACGGCTATCTCGCCCACCACGGGCGGCTGGCCGGCACGGCGCACCAGGCGCGCGCCCAGCGCACAGAGAAGGATCACCGCCGGGACGGCGATCAGGAGATCGGGAAGGGGATCGGTCGCGGCGGCGGCAGCGGCGGCGGCCATCAGTACTCCAGAGGGAATTCGGAGCTCGGGGGGTCTCACTGGGGAGCCAGCCGGGAGTCTCAGACGCCGTACGGGCGTACGGACTTGGCGTCGCGCAGGGCCAGCGCCCACCAGAGCAGTTGGTCGAGCATGAGCTTGGCCGCGGCCTCGGCGCCCTCGGACTCGGTGGGGAACCGGCCCTGGGCGTCGTAGTGTTCGAGAACGCGCGGGAAGAGCACCGCGTCCTTCATGCCGACCGCGTGGAACTCGGCGAAGATCTGCCGCAGATGCTCCACCGCGCGCACTCCCCCGGTCAGCGACAGTCCGTAGCCGACGAAGCCGACGGGCTTGGCCTCCCACTCGGACCGGAAGCTGTCGATCAGGGTCTTGAGCGGGCCGGGGACGCTGCGGTTGTACTCGGGGACGATCAGCACGAACGCGTCGGCGGCGGCCAGCCGGAGCCGCAGCGCCACCGCCACGGGGTCCAACGCGTCGAGACTGCCCGGTAGTTCGTAGTCCGGATTCTCCGGTTGTCGATCACGAGTGGTCGGTCGGCGATCACGAGTGTTCGGAGTCCGGAATCCCGCGCCCGTTTCCATGACCGGAGGACGGAGACCCAGGCATACGCCGAGGGTCCGTCTCCCGCATTCGTCGTAGACGGGACCCCAGCAGGGCAGGGCAGGTCGGCCGAGCCTGGCGGGGCCGTATCCACGTGTCGCACGGATCCCGTGGCGACCGTCTCTGGAGGCGTGGGCAGGTCGCCGGTTACAGTCGGTTGGATCATGGACTCCGCGCGGCGGAGTACGGGGACGGGGGACGACGTATGGCTTGGGACGAGTGGGAACACCTCAAAGCCGAGGCGGCGGAGCAACACGATGCCGCCACGCGGATGCAACTGAATCAGTACCCCGCCGACGGCGGCGGAGGCGGGGGCGGGGCCGCGCCGGGAGGCAAGGGCGATGAGCTCCGCGTCAGCCACGAATCACTGAACGGGAACGCGAACTCCCTGATCGAACTGGCCGGTTTGCTGTACGAGGGCCGGCCCGACGGCGACCTCTGCACGACGGCGCGCGCACCGCGCTCACATCCGGACGTCGCCGCGAAGGTCGACAGGTTCGCCCGCTTCGCGGACGACCAGTACCAGGACGTGACGTCCCTGCTCGCCGCCTTGTCCACGCGGCTCAGGGACGCGAACGGCACCTTCGTCACGTACGACGGTGAGGTGGCCGGAGGCATGATGAACGCCATCCTCGAACTGGGCGTGTACGTCGCCCCGGAAGACCGGTGACCGGCCATGGCCTACACCTACCGCCAGGACGTCCGCTTCCTCGACGACTGCAACCCCGCGCTCGTGGAGCGCAACGCCCTGGAGTTCAAACGGCTGCGCGATCTGCTGCTCGACGTCGAGCCCGGCGCGCGGCGGGCTGCCACCCACACACGGTGGGTGAGCGAGAACCGCAAGCCGTACGACAACCGCCTGCGGGAGGCGCGCGATCTGATCACGCACCTCGCCGACGGGTACGACAAGGCGCAGAGCGCGCTGCTGCACTACGCGTCGGCGCTCGAGACCGCCAAGTCCCACTACTCGGACGGCAAATCGGCGGAACAGACGCTGGCCGGCCTCATATCCCAGGTCGCGGACGCCGTGACGCGCGAGGCGCAGGAGGCGGGGCCCATGCGCCAGTGGGAGGACTTGCGGGGCACGACCGGTTTCCTGGACTGGGCCGCCGAACTCACCGTGGACATCGACGACATCAAGGACGACGCGAACCGCGCCCACGACCAGGCCAGTGCGGCGTACCATCGCGCCAAGACGGTGGAGGGCGAGGCACGGGACGCGTGCACGACGGCGCTGGACGCCGCCTACAAGGCCCTCCCCGACTTCCGCGGCGGTGACTTCGTCGACGCCAAGAGCCTGATCGACGCCATACCCGCGCTGCGGGCGGAGGCCGCCGAGGCCGCCCGGGATCCGCTCACGCACCTCCCCGGCAGCGGGTCCAAGGCGGAGTTCACCAAGGCGGTCGGGAAGGACGACGTGTCGGCGTCCCTCGCGGACATCCGGATGCGCCTGACCGGGCTGCCGGAGGCCACCGACGCCTACTGGGCCGTACCGAGGAGCGCCGAGGAGCGCGCCGAGTGGATCGCGGCGAACAAGGAGATCATCATCGCGGCGGCGGAACGTTCCGGCCTGCCGCCCGACATGGTCGCGGGCATCGCCTGGCAGGAGGTGGGCGGCCAGTGGGGCTGGATGGACGACGGTGTCGACACCCTCCGCGGTCTCGCCGAGGACGGCTGGCTGCCCGGCACCCCGGAGAACCTGCCGTCGCGGCTGGGCGGTTCGCCCGACGAGACGTCCTTCGGCCCCATCGCCATCCAGGTACGACGGGCCGCGGAGGTCCTGGGGTACGACCCGGCGAACCTCACGGACGGACAGCGGGACACCATCGAGGCCGCGCTCCAGGACCCCGGGCAGAACATCTTCATCGCCTCCGAGTACCTGGCCATGCTCAAGGAGGAGAGCGGCTTCGCCGACGTACCGGCGGACCAGATGACGCGCGAACAGCGTCAGGAACTCGCCGCCCGCTACAACGGCGGCCCCTACTGGCAGGATGACCAGGCCCAGGGCTACGGCCGTGGCTTCGACAGGAACCTGGACGACGCGAGGAGCGCCCTGAAGTGACCGCCCTGCCACGAGGCCCGTGGGGCGTAGCCCTCGCGCTCGCCTACGCCCTCAACACGTATGTCGCGTACGGGGCGTTGACGATCCACCCCCAGGGCACCTGGGACGAATCGACCCTGACGGCCATCGAGTTCGCCTCAGCTCTCCTGATCGCCCTGGGCACGCTCACCTTCCTGCTCACCCTGTTCCCCGTACGCCGCCACACCCTCAGCCGCTGGTGGCTGACACCGGCCGTCCTGTTCCTGACGGTGGGCACGGCGCGCTGGGCGTACATCGTGCAGACGTATCCGCAGGGTGGGGGGAGTTGAGGGGGGTGCCGCCCCCGGCCTGAGCGAGATGCAGCTCCTCCTATCGCAAGGGCGAGCCCGACTCTCGGGAGGCACCCCGAGCCAGACCCTCCAACGCAGTTCAAGAGCCCGGTCGCCTTACTGCCGACCGGGCTTCCTCGTGCGCAGTGCCGGGCGTGACTGTCCTATGGAGGGAAGGGCAGATGCCTATGAACTTCTCAGCGCCCCGATCCGCACGTCCGGGACTCCGGTAAGACCCCTCTGAGTCCACCTCTCAGCACTCTTGACCCTCACGTGGCGTCAGGCCGCACCCTCGATGGCATGGAGGATCACTGGACAGTGGGACGCGTGGCCGAACTGGCCGGCGTGAGTGTGCGCACCTTGCATCACTACGACGAGATCGGACTCGTGTGTCCGTCGGCTCGGACCACGGCCGGGTACCGGGCCTACTCGGCCGACGACGTGGAGCGGCTCAGGGAGGTGCTGGCCTACCGACGGCTGGGCTTCGGACTGCGGGAGGTGGCACAACTGGTCGGCGACCCGTCCACCGACGCGGTGGCGCACCTGCGCCGACTGCGCGGCCTGCTGCTGGAACGACGTCACCGCACCGACGCCATGGTGACGGCCATCGACAGGGAACTCAACGCACGGGCCAAGGGGTTGAAGGTGACACCGCAGGAGCAACTGGAAATGCTAGGGGCCAGGCTGTACGACACGATCGGCGGCGCCTACACCGCCACTCGGCGGACGGAACCACGGATCGCCGCACAGATCATGGACGCGCTCGGGGACGCGCAGACAGTCCTGAACGTCGGTGCCGGCACAGGCTCCTACGAGCCCACGGACCGCGACGTGACCGCCGTTGAACCCTCGGCCGTCATGCGGGGGCAACGGGCTCCCGGCGCGGCGCCGTGTGTGGCCGCCGCCGCGGAGAGCCTGCCGTTCGAGGACCACTCCTTCGACGTCGCGATGGCCGTCTCCACCGTCCACCATTGGGAGGACCCGATCGCGGGGCTGCGCGAGATGCGGCGCGTGGCCCGCCGCGTGGTGGTGCTCACCTTCGACACCGACGAGCCCGAATGGCAGGACCGGTTCTGGCTCACCCGCGACTACCTGCCCGAGTTCGCCGCCGTTCTCGCCGACTTTCCCTCGCTCGCCGCGATGTCCGAGGCGATCGGCGCCCGCGCCGAGCCGGTACCCATCCCCTGGGACTGCGCCGACGGCCTGTTCGAGGCGTACTGGCGCCGACCGAGCGCGTACCTACAGGACCACGTGCGCCGCGCGATGTCCGTGTGGACACGAGTAGGCCACCAGGCCGAGCAGCGGGCGGTACAAACCCTCACCGACGACCTCGACTCCGGTCACTGGGCCGAGCGCAACGGCCACCTCACCCACCTCGACACGGCGGATCTCGGCCTATGTCTGCTGATCGCCTGACCGGACTCCGGTCACCGGCCACCGTCACCGACCCTGCATCTCCGGGCGGTCGGTCGGGGCCGAAGCCGCTGGACAACGGGTTCAGGTGCCAGAGCGTCCAGAGCATGGCCACGTTCAGGCCGCGGCCCAGCTCCGTTCACAGGAACCACCGACGAAGGCACTGGACCGGAGCCGCCTTGCGTCAGCAGTTCTAGACAGGCTCGCCGTCGTAGTCTGCCGAAGAATTCGACGCGGGCAGTTCCCTGGTCTTCGCAACAGGGCTGAACACCAGAAGAAGCCACGTGAAGGCCAGCGGAACCGTCATGACCCACATCGTCGGGCGAATGCCGATGACTGAGCCGAGCACCCCTCCGAGGGCGGATCCGATGGCGATCGCGCCTTGGTTGGTGGCCATGGCAGCGGACGAGACGCGCCCCAGCAGGTACGTAGGGCAGTAGTTCTGGCGAAATGTGCCGACCACGACATTGCCCACGGCGACGCCCACACCGAGGAGAAACGCCCCGGTACCGAACAGCAGCAGGCCAACCCTGGGCGTGGTCAGCGGCAGAAGGAGGGCGAAGGGGCACGCCAGCGCCTGCGTGAGCACCATGGCGCGCCCTGTGCCCCAGCCTCGGCACAGCCGTGTGGCCATCAGAGCGCCCAGAGTCCCTCCGAGACTGGCGCACATGACCAGCAGACCAACCGCGCCGGTACTGACACCGATGGTGCGGACCAGGAAGATGACCTGAACCGCCTGGTAGCCCATCAGCAGGAAGTTGAGAGTGGCGCCGTAGATCACGATGGGCCGCAGGTAGGGATCGCGCCCGAGGAAACGCAGGCCCACCGCGATCTCCCCCACGAGATGCTTGGCCGCACGTGTCTGACGTGGGGACCTTTCCTCCGGCGTCCGGATGCCAAGCAGGCACACGGTGGACAGGAGGAAGGTCAGTGTATCCAGCAACAATCCGACCGTAACGCCGAGGACTTCAGCGACGAAGCCGGCCACGCTCCTGCCCAGCACACGCGTTCCGGCCTCACTGACCTGTAGCTTCGCGTTCCCGTCGGCGAGGTCTTCCCGCGGCAGGACGGTCGGCACGTATGCGTGGCAGGCCGTGTTGAAGAACACCGCTGAGGTGCCGCAGGCCAGTGCCGTGACGAACAGGTGAGTGATTGTCAGCCACTCCAGCCAGCCCGCGATGGGCACGCTGACGTACATCGCCGCGGACACCAGGTTGCAGACGATCATGACGCGGCGCTTGGGCAGCCTGTCGGCCCAGGCCCCGGCGGGCAATCCGACGAGCAGCCACGGGAGCCACACCGCTGCCGCGAGAAGCCCTACCTCCAGGGAGTCGGCCTGCAAGGCCAGTACGGCCACGAGAGGCAGTGCGATCGTGGTGATCCCGTTGCCCAGACCGCTCGCCGTCTCACCGATCCACAGCAGGCGAAAGTCCCGCTGCGTCAGCGCACCCCATCGACTCCTCTTCGCAGGCACAGCCGTCCCCTCCCCCACTCACGGCAGAGCTACCCAGGCCAGAAGGAGGAGAGGGTCGGACGGGCAGGTGGGAGATCTGCGCGAGCGCGTGGCCTGCGCTGTCAGTGAGGGGTCAGTTGCGAGATCAGGGCCCTGACCCGGCTCTCGATCTCGTCGCGGATGGGACGTACGGCATCGACACCCTGCCCCGCGGGGTCTTCGAGCTGCCAGTCGAGGTATCGCTTGCCGGGGAAGACCGGGCACGTGTCCCCACACCCCATGGTGATGACCACGTCGGATGACTGGACCGCCTCGACCGTGAGGATCTTCGGGGTCTCGGCGGTGATGTCGATGCCCACCTCCTTCATGACCTCGACGACGGCCGGGTTGACGCCGCCCGCGGGCGCAGAGCCGGCGGAGCGGACCTCGACGCGGTCGCCGGCGAGGTGGGTGAGGAAGGCGGCGGCCATCTGGGAGCGGCCGGCGTTGTGGACGCAGACGAACAGCACCGATGGACGTGAAGTGGCGGGCGAACTACTCATGGTCAACGGCCTTCTCGGGAGTACGGATCGGTGAGGGGACGGCAGGTGACGGTTCGCCGACCGGGACCGGAGCAGCGCGGCCGTAGATCACGGCGACGGCTCCCAGGCCGACCACGGCTCCCAGCATCTGTGCCGCGATGAACGGGGCGACCGAGGCGGGAGCGATGCCGGCGAAGGTGTCGGTGAACGCCCGGCCGATGGTCACCGCCGGGTTCGCGAAGGACGTGGACGAGGTGAACCAGTACGCGGCCCCGATATAGGCGGCCACCGCGGCGGGGGCGCGCGCTGCGCGGCCGACCCGGACGAGGCCGAAGATCAGGAGGATCAGTCCTGCCGTGGCGACGACCTCGCCCAGGAGCAGGTGCCCCGCGGACCGGTCGTGGGTGGAGAACTTGACCAGCGGCTCGGCGAACATCGCGTCGGCCAGCACCGCACCGCCGATCGCACCCGTGGCCTGAGCGGGCACGTACGCGACGACATCCCGCAGGGCGAGGCCGCCGTGCGGATCGCGGCGTCCGGTGAACCAGGCGGCGAGCGTGACGACCGGGTTGAAGTGCGCGCCGGACACGGGCCCGAGCAGCAGGATGAGCACGCCCAGGCCGAAGACCGTGGCGAGGGAGTTGGCGAGCAGTTGCACGCCGGTGTCGTGGGTCAACTCGGTGGCTTGGATGCCGGAGCCGACCACCACCGCCACCAGCAGCGCGGTGCCGATCGCCTCGGCGGCGGCGCGGCGGCCGAGGGAGGCGTTCACGCGTCGGCTCTGGCGGGCTGCGTGGAGGTGGTCAGGAACGCGGCGAGTCCGTCGAGTACGCCGGGCAGCACCCAGTAGTAGACCCAGGTGCCGCGGCGCTCGCAGTCGATCAGCCCTGCCTGGCGGAGAAGCTTGAGGTGGTGGGAGATCGTCGGCTGGGACAGTTCGAAGGCAGGCGTCAGCTCGCAGACGCACACCTCACCGCCCTGGCCGCGCGACGCGATCATCGACATCAGCCGCAGCCGGACCGGGTCCCCGAGGGCCTTGAAGACCTTCGCCAGGTCGGCGGCCTGGGTCTCGTCCAGGGGCGCGGCGGACAGACCGGGGCAGCAGGCGGCGTCCTGGCCGATCACCTCGAGCTCTTGTTTTGACATGCCTCTATGTTGACGTTTTTCGATTCAAGGCGCAAGGTTGTATCGATGAATGTCGATGCAGGCCGCCGTTCCGGAGGCCCGCTACGCCCCGTGGCCTTGGGAGTGAGCAGGACATGAACCAGCCGAACACCACCACCGACCTGCGTGAGACCGTCCGCCAGCGGTACGCGGCGGCAGCCGTGAAGGTCGCCGAGGGCAGCAGTGGCTGTTGCGGGCCCGAGCCGGTCGAGGACGACGACAACTTCGGCTCCACCCTCTACGCCGCCGACGACCGTGCCGTTCTCCCGGCCGAGGCCGTCGCCGCCTCGCTCGGCTGCGGCAACCCCACGGCTGTTGCGGACCTGCGTGCGGGCGAGGTCGTCCTCGATCTCGGCTCCGGAGGCGGTATCGACGTCCTGCTCTCTGCCCGACGCGTCGGCCCCACCGGCAAGGCGTACGGGCTGGACATGACCGACGAGATGCTCGCCCTGGCCCTCGCCAACGCGGCGAAGGCCGGCGCCACGAACGTGGAGTTCCTCAAGGGCACCATCGAGGCGATCCCGCTCCCCGCGAACACGGTCGACGTCGTCATCTCCAACTGCGTCATCAACCTGTCCACCGACAAGCCCGCCGTCTTCGCCGAGACCTACCGCGTGCTGAAGCCCGGCGGACGGTTCGGCGTCTCGGACGTCGTCGCCGACGACACCCTCACCCCCGACCAGCGGGCCGAACGCGGCGACTACGTCGGCTGCATCGCCGGTGCCCTCTCCTTCGCCGAGTACCGTGCCGGTCTGGAGGCGGCCGGCTTCACGGACGTCGAGATCACCCCGACCCACGCGGTCGCCGACGGCATGCACTCGGCCATCATCCGCGCCGCCAAGCCTGCAGCCGCCACCGGGACGGACACCCTTACGACGACTGCCGCGGACGATGCCTGCTGCGGCGTCACCGCCTGCTGCACCCCGGCCGAGCAGGCGACGGACCCGTCCGCCACCGTGAGCGAGGCCAAGAGCGCCGCGGGGTGCGCCTGCCAGAGCTGACATCGCTCCACCCTCGAGCTCGATATTTCGAGTCGGCTCCGGCCCAAGATCGGGGGATGGGTCTGAACGTAGTCGTCGGCGTGCTTGGCAATGCCGAGGACAACCACACCTCGATGGTCCGCGCCGAACTCGTCGCGATCGGCAAGCTGCTGGAGCGTGCGGGAGCGCCGCAGTGGGCTGAGCCCGAACTCGATGATGGGGAGGGCGCGGACTTCGAGGCGTGGGGCTGTGCGGGCTTGCACACCGTTGGCCGTCTTGCTGTTCGCCTTGCGGCGAGCGAGCGCCTGCCCAAGAAGGCGCGGGGCGGATATCGGCTTCGCCCGCGCTCGGCCTCGTGGAACCATCAAGCGATGACCGAAACGAGCAGAGACGACGGCCACACCTTCCGGCGGGAAATCGAGCGGGTCGTCAATGAGATCGCCCAGGGGCTCCGTACGTTGGACGACGGTTCGGGCTGGTTCTCCGGCCTCGCCCCGACACGTCGTCAGGAGGTGCTGCAGGAGGTCGCCGGTTATGCGATGCAGGCACACATCACCTCTGCGGACGGCCGGGCGGGCGTGGCGAAGTCCGGTGTGAAGCCCACGGCCAACCCCTCGGTGATGATCTGCATGGACCCGCCCCGCTACGGGTTCGCGAGCCTTCCCGCCAACGAACATGTGAAGGCGTTCCGTGTCCTCGTCTCCGTGTTCACCGTCGCCGACACGCGCCGCCGCGAGACGTACTGCAAAGGCACCTGCGGACACGCGTGGCACAACCTGCCAGCAGAAAACGTGCAGCCGTAGCACTCGCCACACCCCCGACCGGGCCAGTCATCCGGCAGGGGCCCGCCCTCTTCGCGTCCTCCACCGGATCATCGCTCCACGCCTAGAGGGGCTCGGCCGACGCAGGAGAGTCGAGTGCGCGCGAGAGGGCGGCTGTCACGAGAGTGCCGTGGTCAGGCAGGTGCCCGGAGGCCCAGTCGGCTGTCAGCGCAAGGAAGTCTGCCAAGTTGCGTTCGACGCCGGCGAGCAGGTGGCGGAGCTGGGTGACGGACAGCTCGATCACCGGGCTGTCGGCCTCCTCGGCGTTGACAGTCAGCCGGACGACGTCGCCGAAGCGTTCCGCAACCGGCGACACGGGATCGTGGCCGAATCCGAGCAGGCTGCCGCCATCGATGAACTGATGCCAGTCGCGCCAGTCCTCCAGTCCATCGCAACAGCCAGGGAGGAAGGTGACACCCGTGGCCGTGTCGGTGACTCGCAGGCCGCCCGCCGCGAAGAGGTGATCGAAGGTCAACAGTCCATGAAGAAACGCGTCAAGTGCACCGGCGGGACGACACGGACGGTCGCCGGCCGGGTCGATGTCATTGCAGCCGGCGATGCGCATCACCGCCGTCCCGACCTCGGCAGATGAGAGCGAACCGCTGAGAGGCAGGAAGCCGAACGGTTCGATCTCGGCGACGGGCCAGAGGTCGAAGCCCTCAGGGGTATATATCTCCAGAACGGGTTGCATGACGATCACCCGGCGAAGTGTTCCGCATTCCCACCTGCGTCGCCTCACGATTAGCACCAAGGGAGTCCAGGGCGTTGGTGTGCACACACCGGCCGACGTCGAGGATAGGCAGCGAGGACCAGTGAGCACGGATTCACACCGGAGAGAACCACAACGCGATCTGAGTACCTGGCCGTTCGAACACCTCCAGGCGCTCATCGCGGACACTCACGACTGGCCACAGCTCGAGTCGGTCCGCGTCGTCGCCCAGCAACGCGCCTACGACACCGACCGGTCTCGCGACGCACGCCGACACTGGGCTGAACTGTCGCTGCTGGCGAACAGGCGCATGCTGGACAGCGGCGTCGAGGGGTCGGTGCGCGAACTCCAGCAGGAGTTCGCGCTGCGGACCTGGGTCATCGAACGCCTCGGTCCCGACGACGACAACTCGGCCTGGAATCCCGATGCGTTGGGGGCCGACACGCTCGCCATGCTGGACCTTTCGCCATCGGATGCGGCGGCCTCTGCCGGCAACTGGAGTGAGCTTCCCATCGAGCAGATCCGCGAGCTACGGCGCTACAAGAACCTGACAGCGCACCTGGAGCGGCTCATCGGACATCTGCGGCCCGGTCCGACGCGCGATCTGCTTCTCCTCTGGATCGAGACCCGCGAACTCCTGCCCTGACCGGTCTGGGCCGACGGGAGCCCTCAGTAGGTACGAGAATCCGGTACCGGGTGTGCGCGGAGGGCGGGGTCGAGCAGATGAAGGGGTGGTTCGGTCAGGGCTTCGTCCTCGCCGTAGCCGGTTGCGGTCAGGAAGTCGGTCTCGATGGGCGTCAGGTCCGTGATCAGGGCGTCGAGCGGATACGTGTCGACGAAGCGGGCTCGGGCGTCGGTGACGAGCATGACCGCGAGGGGTTCGTCGCCGGGCATCGGAAGGCTGGGGTAGATGTCGCCGCCCCAGTACAGGACTGGTGCCTCGGTTCCGGGGTGTGCGAAGCGGCCCGCGCCGGCCAGCATCAGCAGGTCGGTCTGGGCGCTGGTCTCCTCGCCGTGGTACGCGTACAGATACACCTCCAGCGCCTCACCCCGGTGGCGGATCAGGTTGAAGCCCTGGGCGGCGCGGGGGGCGAGTAGCTGGAGGGGAGATTTGGTCCGGTCGGCGCGGATCCCGGCCGCTGCCTGCGGGTAGTGGGCGGCAGTCTCGGTCAGGTCCCAGTCGGGGTGAGCGCGTCGACGGCCCACCCCGTGTACATCGCGGACGGGTTCTCGATGATGTCCGGGCCGGGCAGGGGCGTACGCAACCACTCGTCGAAGCCGTCGCGCGACATCGGTATCCGAGTGGCCAGCATGAACGAACGAGCACCCACCAAGTGCCTCCTCGGGGCAACAGCACGGATCCGAACGGCATCAGCCGACAACCGGCCCTGACTTCATCCGGCGCCTCGCACAATAACCCCACCCACCGACACCGCTTCGGGCCCGCGCGCTTCCGCAACCGCCGTTGACGGAGGCTCCGTCTCCTGGCAACGCGCCTGCGCGAGCGGGACGATTGCCCCCGGCCCCTCCCCGTGATCTGCCGCTATTTCTGGAGTTCAGACAGGAATTCCTGCGGAGTCAGGGCAAGGGATTCTCCGTCTGCGTTGACCACGGGAATCACCTCACCGTCGTACCACAACACCGGCGTCCCGATGACCCCGAACGACGAAAAAGACCCAACCGTCTCGCCCGCCCAATTCAGGTACACGTTGTCCGTGACCTTCCTGTCGAATTCAGCAGACCTCAACCCCTCCACCTTCCCCGCCTGCGACAACAATTCCGACGTTTCGGAGAATTTGTCATCGACGGGCGGGAACGGCTGCGCCGCGAACAGGGCGGCCAGGTAGTCGACGAATTCCTTCTGGCCGACGTCGGCGGCCGCGGCGAGGGCGCTCAGGCCGCGTTGGGAGCCGATGCCGCCCACCGTGTCGTCGATCGTCGCGGCGAAGTGGAACTTGACGACCAGCTTTCCCTCGTCGGCGGCCTGGCGGAAGGTTTGCAGGAGGTTTTCCGACATGGTGCGGCTGGCTCGGTCGCGGAGTTCGAGGAAGACCTGGAGTACGTGCGGGGTGTTCAGGTCTCCGTAGTAGAGGGTCGTGCCGCCGGGGCCTGTCGTGTTGGCGGGAGTCATGAATCCAGCGTGGCACAGGGGTCTGCCGTCCGCTTGTGTCATGTGCTCCGGTTGTTGCCGCCCATAAAGGCCGTTGGAGAAATCGCCGAAATGCGTACGGCGCCCGGCCCTCGCGGATCACACTCGGCCGAAGGAAAGGGCAGTCGGCTGTCAGGCAATCGAGGGAGAGGTGTGCCGTGGCCGTGGGGCAATGTGCCGGAGGCGTGGTGCGGGCGGTGGTCGTGTACGACGGGCGGGTGCTGCTCGTGGCGCAGCCCGAGCGTTGGGGGTTGCCCGCCGGTGTTCCGGAAGCCGGCGAGACCGCGGCGGCCTCCGCCGCGCGTGCCGTGTACGAGCTGACCGGGTATCTCGTGGACGGCTCACAGACGCTGGCGTCCCCGGACGGCGGAACGCCGGCTGTCGTGTGCCAACTGTTGAGCGAGTCGCCGTCAGGGGGCGGCAGCCTTGCGCGGGCGCAGGTTCGCTGGGTGCCGCTCGCGGAGGCCGTTGTCCATGCCGATGTGCCTGGG
Source organism: Streptomyces antibioticus (assembly GCF_002019855.1). Lineage (NCBI taxonomy): Bacteria > Bacillati > Actinomycetota > Actinomycetes > Kitasatosporales > Streptomycetaceae > Streptomyces > Streptomyces antibioticus. Next base: position 196,660 of record NZ_CM007717.1, read on the forward strand.
GCGGTGCGGAGCTATCTACGGGGGCACATGCCCGCGTGAGGGCGCACCTCCCGTTGCCGAAGGGTCGTCGTGAACGGGTGCAAGCCGAGCGATGCGCGTCCCCGTACCGCAGGATTGGTGGGGACGCTCCGACGACGCCGCCTGTGTGAAGGATGAGGAGGACTGACTCCCGTGGTCGAGTCTCAATCCGTGCTCGCCCCACCGGCCAAGGCCGCCGTGTTTCTCGTGGTCACGGTGCTGCCCGGAGGGGAGGACACGGTTCGCGGGCTGCTTGAGGACGTCGCGGGGATCCGGCGGTCCGTGGCCTTCCGCGCACCGGACGATCAGCTCACGTGTGTCGTCGGTATCGGTTCGGCCGCCTGGGATCGGTTGTTCGGCGGGCCTCGGCCGCGGGGTCTGCATCCGTTCGTCGAATTGAACGGCGAGCGGCATCGGGCTCCGTCGACCCCCGGTGACCTGCTCTTCCATGTGCGGGCCCGTCGTATGGATCTCTGCTTCGAGATGGTCCGTGTGGTCGCGGAGCGGCTGGCCGGGGCCGTCGCCGTGGTGGACGAGGTGCATGGGTTCAAGTACTTCGACGAACGGGATCTGCTCGGCTTCGTGGACGGCAGCGAGAACCCCGAGGGGCAACTCGCGGCCGATTCCGTCTTCGTCGGCGACGAGGATCCCGAGTTCGCCGGCGGGAGTTATGTGACGGTGCAGAAGTACCTGCACGACATGAATTCCTGGAACGCCCTTCCGCCGGATCAGCAGGACATGGTGATCGGGCGCCGCAAACTGGACAATGTCGAGCTGAGCGACGACGTCAAGCCCGAGGATTCCCATGTCGCCGTGAACACCGTCACCGACGACGACGGCAACGAGCTGAAGATCGTGCGCGACAACATGCCGTTCGGCAGGGTGGGACAGGCGGAGTTCGGCACGTATTTCATCGGCTATTCGAGCAGTCCGGATGTGATCGAGCAGATGCTCCGCAACATGTTCCTCGGCACGCGTCCGGGGCTGCACGACCGGATCCTCGACTTCTCGACCGCCGTCACCGGCAGCCTGTTCTACGTTCCGACCGCCGACTTCCTGGACGACCTGCCCGACCTCCCCAGCGCACCGGGGGCAGGGGCGGGCGACGGTTCGCTGGGGATCGGCAGTCTCAAAGGAGTCCGAGCATGAGCACGCCCCATGACATCAGCAACCTGCACCGCGAACTCGCCCCCGTCACGCCCAAGGCGTGGGCCGAGATCGAGGACGAGGCGCGTCGGACGTTCCGGCGCAACCTGGCGGGCCGGCGCGTCGTGGACGTCACCGGACCCGACGGGCCCGAGCTGGCCGCGGTGGGCACCGGACATCGCACCGCGATCGAAGCCCCCGCACCGGGCGTGACGGCCCAACTCCGCGATGTGCAGCCCCTGGTGGAGTTCCGGGTGCCGTTCAAGGTGACCCGTGCCGCCGTCGACGACGTGGAGCGCGGCGCGAAGGACTCCGACTGGCAGCCGGTGAAGGACGCGGCGCGCGCCATGGCCTTCGCCGAGGACCGGGCCGTCTTCGACGGGTACGCGGCGGCGCACATCGACGGGCTGCGCGGGCGCACCTCCAATCCGGTGGTCGGCCTGCCCGCCGAGCCCCGCGAGACCCCTGACGCGGTCAGCCGCGCCCTGACGGCGCTGCGGCTCGCCGGTGTGCAGGGACCGTACGCGCTGCTGCTCGGCGCCGACGTCTATACGGCGGTCAGTGAGACCTCCGACCACGGTTACCCCATCGCCGCGCACCTGAGCCGCATGCTGGACGGGGATCCGATCTGGGCGCCCGCGCTCGAAGGGGCCTTTCTTCTCTCCACACGCGGCGGGGACTTCGAGCTGCGGCTCGGTGAGGATCTGGCGATCGGCTACACGGCGCACGACGCGACCGAGATCGAGCTGTACTTCCGCCAGACGCTGACGTTTCTCACGTATACCGACGAGGCCGTGGTGGCCCTCGGCAGCGTCAGCGTCTGACCATATCTTTTTGTCGTCGCTCTTTGTGTCGGCGCACAGACTTTGTTGTCGCCCAAACCGAAGATACGCACTGAACTCCCTATTTCGTGGCGCGGCTTTGACTACTGCTTGCGGCACGGCAGAGGTCGCGATTGGCTGGAGGGAAACATCGCGCACCGGGAGTTGCCATGTCGATGTCATCGTTCGGCTTTGGTTCGTCCGATCCGTTCAGCGAAATGTTGAATCGCTTCTTCGGTATGTCGCCGGCCTCGTCGCCACCCGCGGTGCAACGCGTGCCCATCGGGCGGCTGTTGACCGATGCGTCGCAGGAGCTTCTCAATCGGGCCGCGCAGCGGGCCGTCGAGGACGGGACGTCCGATCTCGACACGGAGCATCTGCTCTGGGCCGCCACCAAGGTCGACCCCGCCCGACGGCTCCTCGCCCAGGCGGGCGTCGATCCGGACGGTCTAGCGACCCGGATCGCCAAGGTCCTGCCCCAGGAGTCGAGCCTGCCGTCGGCCGAGCCCGGCCTCACCCCGGCGGCCAAGCGCACCCTGGCCTCCGCGTACGCGCACTCGCAGGCGGCGGGGGTGTCGTACATCGGTCCCGAGCACATCCTCGGCGCGCTGCTCGACGACCGTGACACGGGCGCGGCCCGGTTGCTGCAGGCCGGCGGTCTGGAGCCGGCCAGGCTCGCGGGCCTGACCGAGCAGGCGGCCCGCGCCGACGGCCTGCCCGCCGCCCCGAAGCAACCGGCCACGACGCTGGACGAGTTCGGCCGGGACCTGACGGAGGAGGCGAAGGCCGGGAAGCTCGACCCGGTGGTCGGGCGGGCGGAGGAGATCGAGCAGACCGTCGAGATCCTCTCGCGGCGCTCCAAGAACAACCCCGTGCTCATCGGTGAACCCGGTGTCGGCAAGACCGCCATCGTGGAGGGGCTGGCCCAGCGCATCGTGGCCGGGGAGGTCCCCGAGACGCTGAAGGGCAAGCGCGTCGTCGCCCTCGACCTGTCCGGCATGGTGGCCGGTGCGCAGTACCGCGGACAGTTCGAGGAGCGGCTGAAGAAGGTCATCGAGGACGTCAAGGAGGCGAGCGGCGACATCATCCTGTTCATCGACGAACTCCACACGGTCGTCGGGGCCGGTGCGACGGGTGAGGGCTCGATGGACGCGGGCAACATGCTCAAGCCCGCCCTCGCGCGCGGTGAGTTGCACGTGGTGGGTGCCACGACCATCGACGAGTACCGCAAGCACGTCGAGAAGGACGCCGCGTTGGAGCGCCGTTTCCTGCCCGTGCTGGTGCCCGAGCCGACGGTCGAGCAGACGGTGCAGATCCTGGAGGGGCTGCGCGACTCCTACGAGGCACATCATCAAGTCCGTTTCGCGGACGGGGCGTTGGCGGCCGCTGCGGAGCTGTCCGACCGCTACATCAGCGACCGCTTCCTGCCCGACAAGGCCATCGACGTGATGGACCAGGCCGGTGCCCGGGTGCGGCTGCGCAGTGCGAGCCGGTCCACCGAGGTCGTCAGCCGGGAGGACCGTATCGCCAAGTTGCGCCGCGAGCTGGACCAGGCGGTGTCCGCGGAGGACTTCGACAAGGCGTCCGAGGTCAAGGCGCAGATCGCCGAGGTGGAGGGCGAGTTGGCCGGCATCGAGGAGCGCCGCGAGGGCGTCGTCTCCGTCACCGCGCACGACATCGCGGACATCGTCTCGCGGCGTACGGGCATCCCCGTCTCCCAGCTCACGGCCGGTGAGAAAGAACGCCTTCTCCGGCTCGAGGAGGAGATGCACGCCAGGATCGTCGGGCAGGACGAGGCGGTCACCGCGGTGTCGGAGGCGGTGCGCCGCAACCGCGCCGGGATGGGCGATCCGAACCGGCCGGTGGGATCGTTCCTCTTCCTCGGCCCGACCGGTGTCGGCAAGACCGAACTCGCCAAGACGCTCGCCGAGTTGCTGTTCGGCGACGAGGACCGCATGGTCCGCTTCGACATGAGCGAGTTCCAGGAGAAGCACACCGTCGCCCGGCTCGTCGGGGCGCCGCCCGGATACGTCGGCTACGAGGAGGCGGGGCAGCTCACCGAGAAGGTGCGCCGACGGCCGTACAGCGTGGTGCTGTTCGACGAGGTGGAGAAGGCCCACCCCGATGTGTTCAACACGCTGCTCCAGATCCTGGACGACGGGCGCCTCACGGACGCGCAGGGCCGCACCGTCGACTTCCGGCACTGCGTCGTCATCATGACGTCCAACATCGGCGCGCACCGCATCCTCGCGCACGAGGGCGACACGTCGGAGATCAAGGGCGAGTTGATGGAGGATCTGCGGGGCCGGTTCCTGCCCGAGTTCCTCAACCGCATCGACGACATCATCATCTTCCAGGCCCTGACCGAGGCCGATCTGACGGAGATCGTGGATCACCTGCTGGCGCGGAGCGAGCACCGGGTGCACGCGCAGGGCATGAGGCTGGAGGTCACCGAGGCCGCGAAGAAACTGCTCATCGCCCATGGCCACCAGCCGGAGTTCGGCGCCCGCCCCCTGCGCCGCACCATCCAGGCGGAGCTGGACAACCGCATCGCCTCCCTGCTGCTCAGCGGCGAGGCCGTTCCGGGGGACACGATCGTCGCCGACGTACGGGACGACTCGCTCCACTGCACCGTACGCACGGCGCGGCCCGACACCGACGAGGACGAGGATCCCGCGGGCTCCGACGACGAGCAAGCGCCTGCCGAGGCGGCGAGCGCAGGCACTTCCTGACGCGCGAGGAGAAGACGATGGTGCATCACCACAAGTCCAACCGGCAGGTCGAGGGAGACCCGGACCGCGGCCACGGGCGCGGCATGCCCCGGCGGCCCGACGACACGGAATTGGAACGACGCACGGAGGACGAACGGCGCGCCGCCGGACTGCCCGCGGACGCGGCGCCGTCTCCCGCCACGCGGTACGAGGAGGCGCGGGCGGAGGTCGATCGCCAGGTCGACACGGGCGAGCTGCCGTCGGGCACCGCGCCGCGGAGGGAACGCGAGCCGTTTCCCCCGACCGAGTACGACGGCTGAGAGAGCACATTCCGCTCGCTCTGCTCAACGGCGGTGATCTGCGAGCGAGTTGACCGGCCGCCCGGCGGATCCGCTCCGTCGGGCGGCCGCGGCCGCTACAGGTGCACGCCGTGCCGGATGCGTCCCCAGCGCTCGTGGAACTCTTCGCGGCGCTCCGCACGCTTCTCCGCGCGCAGTTTGGCGGACGCGGCGTCCTGGGCCGCCTTGGCCGCGGCGGCAGCGGCCTCGATCTCGTCCAGTACCTCGTGGGCCGGCCGTCGGGTCACGGTGCCGCCGTCCGCTGCCGCATCGGTGTCGATGACGCTCTCGCGGGTCTCGGTGACGTCGGTGATCAGCGCGTTCCTGCCCGGGGGGACCGTCTTGGTGAACGCGCCGATGACGGCGTCCGTCTCGGACGCCTTGTCCGCGTCGATCGCGCCGCCGATCAGCGCGCCCGCGCCCCAGCCCAGCAGCAGCCCGAACGGGCCGCCCAGGATGCCGACCAGCAGGCCGATCAGGCTGTCTTTGGTGATCCCTTCCCCGATCTGGTGGTCCGTCCCGTCCGCGACGTCGAGGGAGCCGTCGGCCTTCCGCTCGACGATGACGGCGGCGTGGACGTCGATCAGGCCGTCTGCGTCGGCCTTCTTCAGTTGGGACAGCGCACGGTAGGTCCTGTCGCTGTCGTCGAATCGGATGACTACCACGTTCCGGGATCGCGTCGTACTCATGACTCCCTCTCCGGTGCGGACTTGGCAAGCGCGGCACGCGGGCGGTCGAAGGCCCGTGCCGCGCACAGCAGAAGCTAGGCCCGCCGGTCGTCGCTCATGGCGCGGCGGCGCAATCTTTGGGCGGGGCGACAACGCCGGTTATGCGGGGAATCAGAATCGATCGGCCCGGCTGCCCCGAGTGGTGCGTGTCGCTAGCTTGGTGGGGTGGGCCGGGCCGCGGACGCACGGGGCGAAGGGAGTCCGGACATGAGCGATGAGGATCTGCGAACCGTGACCGTGAGCGAGTTCGTCGGGGCGTCCCCAGCAGGCGTGGACGACGGGCTGCAGGGACCGTCGTTGCGGGCGCGCGCCCGGCTTCGGGAACTGGTCCTCCAATTGCGCGACGACCTGCCCTCGATCACCGATCCGCACGCGCGGAATCTGTTCGCCACGACCGCGGATCTGCTCGTCGCCCTCGACGAGGCGTTCGCGGACGCGCAGGCGCGGGCGGCCGGGACTCGCTCAGGTCTGTAGCCGGTGGTTCTCTCCCGCTCTCGGCTCAGTTCCGGTTGTCGGGGCTGAGGCGCACCGCGTCGGCCGCCGTGACCAGTTCGGCCAGGGACCGTGGGTCGCTCAGTGAGCGGCCCGTGAGTTCGCGGAGCCGGCCCAGGCGGTAGCGGACCGTGTTGGGGTGGCAGTGCAGGACCCGTGCGGCGCGGTCCGCCGATCCGGCGTGGTCGACGAAGGCGTGCAGGGTGTGCAGGAGCGCGTCCCGGTCCTCCCGCGGCAGTTCGAGTACGGCGCCCAGAACTTCCTTGGCCAGACGGCGCCCTTCGTCGGGGTCGTAGGCGATCAGCGCGGCGAGCGGGCTGGCGCTGAACAGGTGCACCTCGGTCTTGCCCGGCGGGAGTTCGGCGAGCGCGCACCGGGCAGGTGCAGGGCGCGCGGTGTCTCGGCGAGCGAGGAGTAGGAGGGGCTCACGCCGGTGCGGGCGCCGGCCGATTCGCGCAGGACGGCCAGGATGGCGTCCAGTTGCTCTTCGCGCAGGGTGATCACACCGGCCTGGAGGGTGGGGGTGAGCTGCCAGGCCGAGACGACGCCGATCTCGGCGAGGTGGTGCTCCACCCCGACCAGGCTTTCTTCGGCGAGGCCGGCGGTTTCCGCGGCCACCACCATCAGCCTCGTGTCGAGGGGCAGGCCGAGCAGTTTGCCCACCTCCCAGGCGCCGGAATCGACCACCACCTGTCCGGTGAACAGCGCCCCCACCAGCGCCGACCGGCGTCGCTGCTGCGAGGCGAGGATCTCGGCGGTCGCGGCGCGGTACGCCTCCGTCAGCGCGAGGGCGTGTTCGTCGGAGAGCCGCCACAGTGTGCTGGACGCGTCGATCAGCGCGTCCAGGACGGCCGGCCGGGCGCTGCCGCGGGCGTGGTCGAGCAGCATGTCCCAGAGCATGGCGCACCCGAGGCGGTAGCAGCGCAGCACCTCGGGCAGCGGAGCGCGCTGATGGGCGCGGCGTCGGCCCGTCTCGGAGGGCGCCGTCAGATCGGGCGTGTGGTCCGGGTCCGCGAGGCCGCTGACGATGAACTGGAGATTCAGCGCGACGGAGCGGTGCAGGTCGTCGTGCGGGACGATGTCGTCCGTCTGGTAGAGGTCGATACGGTCGCGCGCGACGGCGCACACCTCTTCGATCAACGTGGGCAGCTTCCGCTCGGCCCACGCGGCCAGATCCGTCAGCGCGGCGTTCCGTGCCCGGCCGCGTCCGTCTCCGGCGGTTCGATCAGTCATGAGTGCTCCCGGTCCGACCACCACCGATGCTACCGGCCGGCGTGCGGCGGCACTCCGGTGCGAAACGGCGACGACCGCCCGGCGGCGACGCGATTTTCCGCGGACCGGCCAGGCTCGCGGTAAGCGTTCGCTCAGCCGCGTTCGGTGTGGTCAGCGGGGTCGTGAGAGAGGCAGGGGAACCTGATGCCGGTCGTCCACCGACCGGCTGTACTACCCGCTCCACGCCGCCTGCGTCGACCTCGGCATCCCCTTCTGCACCCAGGTCGGGCAGACCGGTCCCCTGCGGCCTTCCGAGACCGGTCGCCCATTCCGTACATCGATCAGGTCGCGCTCGACTTCCCCGAACTGACCATCGTGTGCGGGCACATCGGCTGTCCGTGAGCTGTTCCTGTCCGGCAAAGCACGGCGGGGCTTCAGCCTCTGACCGGCGTGAGGAGGTCCGGCACGATGTTGCCGCCTACACCTGTGTCACCTGCACACCCCGGTCGCGAAAGCGTCGAACGTCCTCCTCGGCGGCCTCGGTGTCCGTGATCAGGACGTCGATCTGGGTCACCGGGCAGATCGAGGCGAAGGCCCGCCGGCCGATCTTCGAGGAGTCGGCGACGACGACCACCTTGGCCGAACGGCGGGCCAGCAGCCGGTTGATCGCGGCCTCGCCCTCGTGATGCGCCGCCGCCCCCGAGTCGGGGTCGATGGCGTCGACGCCCAGGACGGCGATGTCCAGGCTCAGCTCTTCGAGGACGCGCTCCGCCAGCGGACTCATCAACTCGTAGGACTGGGCGCGGGCCACCCCGCCCGTGACGACCAGCTTCACCTGCGGGCGCACGGCGAGTTCGTTCGCGATGTTGAGGGCGTTGGTGACGACGGTGACCTTCACGTCGTCGTCGGCCCCGCCCATGTCCGCGCTCATGACCAGGGCTCGTGCCACCTCGGTCGTGGTCGTGCCGCCGTTCAGCCCGACGACCGCGCCGGGGGACACGAGTGCCGCCGCGGCCCGGCCGATCCGCAGCTTCTCGTCGGCGTGCCGCACGGTCTTGTAGCGGAGCGGCAGGTCATAGGCGACCGCGTGCGCGACCGCGCCGCCGCGGGTCCGCGTCAGCAGTCGCTGCTCGGCGAGATGGTCCAGATCGCGCCGCGCCGTGGCACTGGAGACCCCCAACTCCTGGGTGATCTCCTCGACCTCCACGCGATGGCGCTCGCCGAGAAGTTCCAGGATCGCGTTCAGTCGTTCGTAGCGGTTCATAAGGCCTCCCCCTCACATGATCGCGCACGAATGCACCAGTGAGTGCGCGGGCGATCCCGCTCCGTGGAACGCCTCGCCGTCGTCGGCATGCCCCCCCGAGATTCAGGGGCGGACGCGTCACCGCTCGGACGAGAAATGCCCGTGCTCGAAGCCTGGCGCCCCTCGGAGGGGGCACTCCACCTCAGGTAGCGGCTTCGGCCGCGCAGGAAGAAGGTAGGTGTGCGCGACAACGAAAGGCGGACCGCGATGACCGAGAGCCGACCCGCGACGACGACCGACTCCGGTGCCCCGGTGGAGAGCGACGAGCATTCGCTCACCGTGGGACCGGGCGGCCCCATCCTGCTCCAGGACGCCTACCTGATCGAGCAGATGGCGCAGTTCAACCGTGAACGCATTCCGGAACGCCAGCCGCACGCCAAGGGCAGCGGCGCGTTCGGACACTTCGAGGTCACCCACGACGTCAGCCGGTACACCAAGGCGGCGCTGTTCCAGCCGGGGACCCGTACCGACCTGGTCGCCCGCTTCTCCACGGTGGCCGGTGAGCGCGGCAGCCCGGACACCTGGCGGGACCCGCGGGGCTTCGCGGTGAAGTTCTACACGTCCGAGGGCAACTACGACATGGTCGGCAACAACACGCCGGTGTTCTTCGTCAAGGATCCGATGAAGTTCCAGCACTTCATCCGGTCCCAGAAGCGCCGCGCCGACAACAATCTGCGTGATCACGACATGCAGTGGGACTTCTGGACCCTCTCGCCCGAGTCCGCGCACCAGGTGACATGGCTGATGGGCGACCGCGGCGTCCCGCGGACCTGGCGCCATATGAACGGCTACACCTCCCACACCTACATGTGGATCAACGCGTCCGGCGAGCGCTTCTGGGTGAAGTACCACTTCAAGACCGATCAAGGCATCGAGTTCTTCACCCAGGAAGAGGCCGACCGCATGGCGGGTGCCGACTCCGACTTCCACATGCGGGACCTGTTCGAGCACATCCGGGACGGCGACTTCCCGTCGTGGACCCTGCATGTGCAGGTCATGCCGTACGAGGAGGCGGCGGCGTACCGCTTCAACCCCTTCGACCTCACGAAGGTCTGGCCGCACGGCGACTACCCGCTCATCCCGGTGGGCCGGATGACCCTGGACCGCAATCCCACCGACAACCACGCCGAGATCGAGCAGGCGGCGTTCCAGCCGAACAACCTGGTGCCCGGCATCGGGCCGAGCCCGGACCGGATGCTGCTGGCGCGGCTCTTCTCGTACGCGGACGCCCACCGGGCCCGCATCGGGACGAACTACCAGCAGCTCCCGGTGAACGCGCCCGTCGCCGACGTCCACACGTATTCCAAGGACGGGGCGATGGCCTACCGGAAGACGTCCGATCCGGTCTACGCGCCGAACTCGAAGGGCGGTCCCGCCGCCGACACCGAGCGGTACGGGAGCCCGCCGAGCTGGTTCGCCGACGGTGAGATCACCCGGGCGGCCTATGTCTCGCATCCGGAGGACGACGACTGGGGCCAGCCCGGCACGCTCGTGCGCGAGGTCCTGGACGACGCGGCCCGCGACCGGCTCGTGGACAACGTGGTCGGGCACCTCCTCGACGGGGTGAGCGAGCCGGTCCTGGAGCGCGCCTTCGTCTACTGGACGAACATCGACGCCGGGGTCGGCAAGCGCATCGAGGAGGGTGTGCGGGCCAAGGGGAAGCAGGGCTCGTAGCTCCCCCAGGGGCCCTTCGTCAGCCGTTCTTCTCGTCGTTCACCAGCAGGATCTTGCCGAGGTGGCCGCCGGCCTCCATGAGCCGGTGGCCCTCGGCGGCGTCCGCCATGGACAGCGTCCGCTCGACGACCGGCTTCACCCTGCCGTCCTCGATCATGGGCCAGACGTGCTTCTGGACCTCGGCCACGATCTCGGCCTTGTCCTGCGTGGAGCGGGTCCGCAGGGTGGTGCCGTGCACGGAGGCCCGCTTGAAGACCAGCTCGGCGAGGTCGAGCCGGCCGTCGAGGCCCTTCTGGAGGCCGATGACGACCAGACGGCCGTCCGCCGCGAGGGACTGGACGTTCCGCTCCAGGTAGTCACCGCCCACGACGTCGAGGATCACGTCGTAGGGCCCGTGCGCCGTGAAGTCCTCGGTGCGGTAGTCGATCGCCACGTCGGCGCCCAGTTCCCGGGCCCGGGCGGCCTTCTCCGGGCCGCCGACGGTCGTGACGACACGGGCGCCCAGGGCCTTGGCGATCTGGATCGCCGTCGTGCCGACCCCGCCGGCGCCGCCGTGCACGAGGATCGTCTCGCCCGGCTTCAGACGCGCGGTCATGACGATGTTGGACCAGACGGTGGCGGTGACCTCGGGAAGGCCCGCCGCCTCCGTCAGCCCGACGCCCTTGGGGATCGTGAGGAGCTGTCCGGCGGGAACGGCGACCTTCTGCGCGTAACCGCCGCCGGTCAGCAGGGCGCAGACCTCGTCGCCGACCTGCCAGCCGGTGACTCCCTCACCGACGGCGCCGATCCGGCCGGAGACCTCCAGGCCGGGGTACGGCGACCAGCCGGGCCGGAGCGGGTAGAGCCCCCAGCGCTGCATGACGTCCGCCCTGTTCAGAGCGCTCGCCACCACATCGATGACGACCTCACCGGCGGCGGGCGTCGGGTCCTCGACGTCGACCCACTGCAGGACCTCAGGGCCACCGTGCTCCGTGATCGATACCGCCTTCATGACAACTCCGTTCCCATCGAATGTTTGCACTACACACATTAAGTCCCGAAGTGTGCAGTGTCAACATTCGCGACGGCTCAGCTCCTCCGGAAGACTGTCACCGCCAGTGACGCACAGTCGTTGTCACCTGCGGCGACCGCGCCGTTCGTGTCGAGGACCTTCGTCCAGGCGCCGGCGGGCAGAGTCACCCTGTAGGTGCCCACGTCGGGGTTGGCGACCACGACGATGTCGTACGTCGTCGGTGCGGACGGGTCGGCGCTGAAGCGGCCGATGACGACGGAGCCGTCCGTCTGGGTCGTCATCTGGTTGCGGACCGCGTCCCAGTCGGTCAGCCGCAGGGCCGGTGTGGTCCTCCGCAGCGCGATCGCGTCCCTGTAGTAGCGGAAGACGCCGGCGTTGGTGACCTTGTCCCCCCAGTGGATGGCATTGACCCGGTCGGAGGCTTTGTAGGAGTTCTTCGCGGTGGTGTAGTCGCCGTTCACGACCTTCGAGCGCAGGAATTCGTCGCCCTCCGCGATGACCGGGATGCCTTGGGAGGTGAGCACCATGCCGACGGCGAAGCGGTCGATCCTGCCCGCCCTGCCGGTGGCGCCGCCTCCGGCACCGGAGTAGGTGATCTTGTCGTAGAGGTTGAGGTTGTCGTGGATCGACACGTAGTTGACGGTCTGCTCGGGGTCATAGGCGAACGCCGGGTTCCACAGGTCGGCGATGGGCGCGGTGCTCTTGAGATCGGTCGGTGAGCCGCGCATCCCGAACGCGATGGCTCCGGCGTTGCCCGAACCTCCCATGTACGCCATGACGTTGGTGTCCGTGCCGCCGCGGATCGCGTCGCGGTAGACGCCGTTGAACACGCCGACATGACCGGGCGCGAGGGCGGGGACGGTGCCGTAGCGGACCTTCTGCGCCTCCTGGGCGTCGGCGGCGGCGCTCCACGGCTCGCCGTAGAGCAGCAGACCGCGGTCGCTGTAGGCGGTGTTGAGGTAGGTGGCCCAGTCGGCGACGTTGCGGTAGTGGTGGATGCCCATGAGGTCGAAGCGGAAGCCGTCGATGTTGTAGTCGCGGACCCAGTGCTCCAGAGAGTCCCGGATCATACGGCTGACCATCGGGTTGCCGTCGTCGATGGAGTTGCCGGTGCCGGACAGGTCCGTCGGCGTGTAGTACTTGGCGGTGATGCCGTTGAAGACGGACGTGGTGTGGGTGTGGTTGTAGACCACGTCCATGACGACGCGTATGCCGTGCTTGTGGAACTCGTTGACCATGTCCTTGAACTCGCGGACACGGTCCTCGGGTCGGCTGTACTGCGAGTACTGCTCCTCGGGCACGTTGTAATTCACCGGGTCGTAGCCCCAGTTGGGCACGGGAGTGCCGAAGTCGAAGGACGGCATGAGCTGTACGGTGTTGACGCCCAGCTCCTTGAGGTGGTCGATGCCGGTCTTCACCCCGTTGTGGGTGGTGCCGCCCTGTACCAGACCGAGGAACTTGCCGCGTCTGGCCGCGTCGACGCCGGAACTCGGGTCGATGGTGAAGTCCCGGACGCTCAGCTCGTAGACGACCGCGTCCTCACGGTTCACCCGCGCCGGCCGGGGTACCCAGGAGCCGCCGGTCGGCATGATCGCGGCGCTGTCGATCACGACGCCCTGGGTCGTGCCCGGCTTCACCATCCGGGCGTACGGATCGCGTACGGCGGTGCCGCCGACGCCGAACTGGTAGGTCTGGCCCTTGAGATCGCCGCCGACGACGACCTGGTAGACGTTCGAGTAGCCGCTGAGGGTGGTCGGACCGAGGGAGTAAGTGCCGCCCGCGACGGTCACTTTGACGTCGGAGGCGTCGGGCGACCAGATGCGGAAGGTGGTCGCCGTGGGTGTGTACAGGGCGCCGAGGGTGTCGGCCGTCGCGGCGAGAGGGGCGGCGGCGGGGGTCGGTGCCGCGGGGGCGGGCTTTGCCGACAGGGGGATGAGGAACGCGCCGAGCAGAGCCGTGATCGCGAGGACGGCGGCTCGGGCGGATCCGGTGGGAGGCGGTGCGGTGCGGCTCATGTGGGGTTGCCTCCTGGGCAGGGGAAACCGCGCCGCCGTCACGGCTCGCCTAAGCACATGGGGGCGCCACGGGGTAAGGGGTGGGGGGAGCGCGGCGCGCGACACGGACGTGGCATGCCTGCCGGTGAACACCCGGGCCGCGCGCTCTTCGTGGGGCGAGGCCCGCTCAGGTCCCGGAGGTCCCGTGTCCCGGGTGCCTGGGGTCTCGTGGACTCACCATGACGGTCGACCGATGGACCGTCAAGGCGGTCTGCACCAACTTGCTGAAATTTCCTGCAAGTTCCTTCACGACCGGTCGGCCGCGGTGCCGTGGGTCCCCCGACATGCCCCCACCCTGCACCTCCTCGTCCCAGGAGAGGTGCAGGGTGGGATCCGAGGCCGTCGGCGCCCTCCACAACGTGGACGGCCTCGGAGTTCGGTGCGGCCCGGTCAGACCCGGGTGGCCGTCTCGCGGCGGTTCTCCTCCGTCGCCGGGCGGTCGGCCGATGCGGCCGGAGCCGCGGCGGGCAGCCGCGCGCCCTCGATGTCGACGTCCGGGAGCAGCCGGTCGAGCCAGCCGGGCATGCTCCAGGCACGCCGTCCGAGCAGGGCCATGGCGGCGGGCACGAGCGTCATGCGGACGACGAAGGCGTCGATGAACACTCCGAAGGCCAGGGAGAATCCGATGGCCTTGACGATCGGGTCGTCGTTGAAGACGAAGCCGCCGAAGACCGCGACCATGATCAGTGCGGCGGCCACGACGACGCGCGCGCTGCTGGAGACGCCCCGGGCGATCGCCCCGGCCGCGTCCTTGGTGTGCTCGTAGTCCTCGCGCATCCGGCTGACGAGGAACACCTCGTAGTCCATGGCGAGACCGAAGAGCACTCCGGTGAGCAGGATCGGCAGGAAGCTGGTGACCGGTCCGACGGCCGACACGTCGAGCAGCCCGTTCAGGTGGCCCTGCTGGAAGACCCAGACCGAGGCGCCCAGGCTCGCGCCGACCGAGAGGAGGAATCCGAGTGCCGCCTTGAGGGGCACGAGGACCGACCGGAAGGCGATGGCCAGCAGGAGCAGTGCGAGGAGGACGATGACGCCGATGAACAGGGGCAGGGCGTCTCCGAGCTTGTCGGCGACGTCGATCGCCATGGCGGTCTGCCCGGTGACGTAGAGGGCTCCGCCCGCGGCGGCGACCTCGGGTGCCTGGTCGCGCATGCGGTGGACCAGGTCGGTGGTGGCCTCGGCGTCGGGACTCGACTTCGGCACCACGGCCATGACCACGACGTCGCCGGAGCGGTTGGGCACGGAGGGCGAGACGGCGGCCACGTTCCGGTCGGCGACCAGGGTGTCGCGCAACCGGGTCACGGCGCCCTCCCGCCGGTCCTGCGGGATGTGTTCGGTGTCGACGACGGTGACGAGGGTGGCGTTGAAGCCGGGGCCGAAGCCCTCGCTGAGCAGGTCGTAGCTCTTGTGCTGGGTGCTGGCCTCGGGCTGGGCGGCGTAGCTGGGCAGGCCGAGGCGCAGGTCGCGGGCGGGCAGGGCGAGGGCCAGCAGTCCCAGGACGCCGGCGAGCAGGACGACGGCCGGCGCGCGGGTGACGGTACGGGCCCAGGCCAGGCCCCAGGAGCCGGCGGCGCGGTTCTCTCGCGCGCTCTTCCGGCGGCGCGGGCGCATCCGCTCGCCGAACACGCCGAGGACGGCCGGGAGCAGGCTGATGGCGACCAGGACGGCGATCAGGACGGTTCCGGCACCGGCGAGGCCCATGATCGTGAGGAAGGGGATGCCGGTGACGGCCAGCGCCGCGAGCGCGATGACGACCGTGGCGCCGGCGAACACGACCGCTCCGCCGGCGGTGGCGGTGGCGCGTGCGATCGACTCCTCCCAGCTCGTGTCGGGGTCGGCGAGCTGCTCACGGTGGCGTGAGATGACGAACAGCGCGTAGTCGATGCCGACCGCGAGGCCGATCATCAGGGCCAGTACGGTCGCGGTGCCGGTCATCTCCACGAAGCCGGAGACGAACATCGTGCCGAGCAGTCCGACGGCGACGCCGAGGAGGGCGGTCAGCAGCGGCAGTCCGGCCGCGACGATCGAGCCGAGCGCGACGGCGAGGACGACGAAGGCGATGACGACGCCGACGAGTTCGGCCGGGCCGCCCGCCTCCGTCTGCGGGAGCATGGCGGAGCCGCCCAGCTCGACCTGCATGCCGGCGTCGCGCAGGGGCTCGACCGCGGCGGCCAGTTCTTCCTTGGCCTCCTCCGTCACCTCGGGCGCCTCGTCCTCGAACCGGACGTCGGAGTAGGCGATCGTCCGGTCGCCCGACACGGCGCCGTTCTCGGCCGGCCGGGAGACGTCGACGACGCCTTCCACGTCCGCCGCCTTGCGCAGGACGCGGTCCAGCACCTGTTGCTGCCCCGGTTCCGTGACGGTCCTGCCCTCGGGGGCGGCGACCACGATGCGTACGACGCCGCCGGCGGCGGGCGGGAACTTCGCCTTGAGGAGGTCCTGAGCCTCCTGCGCCTCGACGCCGGGGATGGTGAACTCCGTGGACGTCTTTCCGTGCAGGGTCGCTCCCAGGCCGCCGACGACGGCGAGCAGCAGTATCCAGGTCGCGATCACCCAGCGGCGCCGGCGAACCATCCAGCGCGCCCAGGCGTACAGGCGTGAGGCCATCGAAGCATTCCTTACCGGTCGAGACCCTGATCTAGAGGAAGTCAGGGGACATGGCGGTGGCGGAGGGGCGAAGCAGCACGCCCCCACCACGCATTGCACAGTAATGCATTTTTACAGTTGACTGTAAATTAGCTACCGATGGTAAACTCGCGGCATGACCGGTGACAGCCTCAGGGAACGCGGCAAGGCGCGGCGCAGGGAAGCGATCCTCACCGCCGCCTACGAGCTGTTCGCCGAGCGGGGCTTCGACGCCACGAGCATCGCCGACATCGCCGAGGCGGCCGAGGTCTCGCCGCGCACCGTCACGCTGTACTTCCCGACCAAGCTCGAACTGGCGATGGAGCACTTCAACGCGTTCGTCGACCAGCTCGCCGCGGCCCTGCACGCCAGGCCGGCGGGCCAGGGCATCCTCGACACGGTGGAACGGTGGCTGCGCGAACAGGCGGATTCCCGGGACAGGTTCGACGAGCTCCACGACCGGATGCTCCAGGCGAACCCGCAGCTCAAGGGGCTCTGCCGGGGCCGGCTTGCCGATGTCGTGCAGGACGGCGCGCGCCTTCTCGCCGAAGAGCAGGGCCGGCGCCCCGACGACTTCGCTCCCCGCATCCTGGCGGCCACGGTGGCGAGCGTGATCGCTGAACTGACGCACCGGTCCGAGCCGGGCGACCTGGAGACGGCCATGACCTTCATCCGTGCCGCGGCCGCCACGCTTCAGCGCGGCTGATCCGGCGCCCGGAGCCCTCGGCGTCGTGGGCGGGCGCTGTCAGCCGGCCTCGGGGGCGCCCTCGATCGTGTGGAGGATCTGTGTCTCGCGGTCGCGCACCACCACCGCGGAGTCCACGAAGGAGGCGACGAGCGGGTTCGTCCCACCGGAGCGATGAGCCACGGCGACGACCGATCCGGGATGATCGCCGATCGTGATGAAGCGGACTCCGGGATGCGGCGAGTGGCGACGCGCCGCCGCCGGTGTGACGCTGCACGCCATCCCGGCAGCGACGACCTCCCCTTCCTCTCTCTGGGAGTGTGTCTCCACGACGTTGCGCGCCCGCTTGCCGGGCCGGTGGCCGGCCAGGGTCCAGAAGTCGCGCCAGACGCCGTCGTCCGTGCGGCCGATGGCGATCGGTTCGTCGAGAAGGTCCGCCACCCGCACGCGCTCGCGGCGGCTCATGGGGTGCGCCGCGCTCACCCCGACCACGCAGGGCTCGGTGAACAGCGGTGTGATCGCGAGACCGTGGGTGGCGCTGGGCAGCCGGATGAACGCCACGTCGGTGCTCCCGCCGGCCAGACCGGCCGAGGGGTCGGGGAGGCCGAACTCGGCCACGCCCCACGCGCCGCGCCTCGGCCACACCCTGGTCGAAGCGGTCCAGCACCTCACGGGCCGCGGCCAGGAACACCGTTCCCGCAGGCGTGAGTTCCACCCTGCGGGACGTGCGGTGCAGCAAGGGCGTCCCCAGTTCGGCCTCCAGTTGGGAGATCTGCTTGCGCAGTCCGGGTCCGGCCCGCCCATGTCGATCCCGCCGTGGCCCTCCACGACACCGTCCATCTCGTCGACGGTCCCCAGGTGCTCGAAGCGTGGCCGGTCGACATGCGGGGCTGGCGCTAGGACGTGATGTGGGGCCGGGCGAAGCGGAAGGCGCCTGCTCCGCTGCCCAGTTGAAGCCACAGGTACCCGGGCTGGGTGACGACGCGCAGGGCGATCGCCGCGCAGCCCGGGCAGCGGGCGGTCAGGCCGGGTTCGGGGCCGTAGACGTGCAGTTGGGCCATGGTCGCGGGCAGACGGCAGGAGGGGCACAGCCGCCAGGCGGTGGTCGGGTCCGTCGTGAAGATCTCCCCGAGGGGGCCGGCCAGGGCGTTGCCGTCGAGGTACAGGGGGTGCTCTTGCTCGTTCATGGCGGGGGTTCCTCACCGTGCGGCGCGGGTGGGTCAGCCGAAGCGTTCGGTACGGATCTGGTCAGGTGCGTGGCCGGCGCCGAGCAGAAGGGCGCTGACGTGTTCGACGAATCCGGTCGGGCCGCAGACGTAGCAGCGTGATCCCTCAGCGGGCGGCAGGTCGAGCTTCGTGACGCGCCCTGCGGGACGCTCGGAGTCGGCCGGCGCCAGGCGGGTGTAGAGGCGCCGGATGTGCGTGTGCTGAGCCGCGGAGTCGAGTTCAGTGGCGTACCAGACCTCGTCCGGGCCTCGGACGGAGTAGAGCAGGGTGCAGGGCGCGTCCGACGCGGACGCGAGCCGTGCGCGCAGCATCGCCATGAGCGGCACGATGCCCGAGCCGCCGGCGATCAGCAGGAGCGGGCCGGGCTCCTCGGGCGTCCAGACGAACCAGCCTCCGAGGGGTCCCTTGACCTCGACCTCGGCGTCCACGGGGAGATCGTCGGCGAGGTACGGGGAGACCTCGCCTCCGGGTACTGCCTGGACTCCCAGCTCGATTCGGTCGGTGTCGGCGGGGGCGGCCAGCGAGTAGCTCCGTACGGCCTGATAGCCGTCCGCCGCCGTCAGCCGTACGTCGACGTGCTGGCCCGGGAGGTGTCCCGGCCAGCGCGCAACCTCGAACGTCAGGGTGCGACCGGTCGCGGTCTGATCCGTCCGCTCGGTGAGGCGGGCCCGTCGCCAGCCGGGCATCAGTCGCTCCAGTAGCGCTGCTCACGCCATGGGTCGCCGTAGTCGTGGTAGCCGGCCGACTCCCAGAAGCCGGGTTCGTTCTCCGGTGTGAGGATCAGGCCCTTGACCCACTTCGCCGACTTCCAGAAGTACAGGTGCGGGATGACGAGGCGCGCCGGGCCGCCGTGATCCGGGGAGAGCGCGAAGCCGTCGAAGAAGTGCGCCAGCCATGCCTTGCCGTCGGTCACGTCCTCCAGCGGAAGGTTGGTGGTGTAGCCGTCGAACGACTCGGCGACGACGAAATCGGCGGCGGTCTCGACCTCGTCGAGGAGGACGTCGAGGGAGACACCGCGCCAGGTGGTGTCGAACTTCGACCACCGGGTCACGCAGTGGATGTCGACGGTGGGCTCCTCCTGGGGCAGCGCCATCATCTCGTCCCAGGTCCAGGTCCGGCTCTCCCCCACCTCGGTGGTCACGGTGAACGACCACCGGTCGGTGGGGATGTGCGGCGTGGGCCCCGCGGACAGGACGGGGAACGACTCCGTCGGGTACTGCCCCGGCGGCAGCCGGCCCTCGAACGCGTGGGTCTTCCCATGGAACCCCGGCGACAAGCTGCCCATGGCTCCACCCCTCTCACCCGAAGCCGGTCCCCACGCGCTCTGTGTCCCTGCCCTTCCCCCCCATGCTCCTCGCCTGCCGTGCGGACGCAACCTGACGTGCCCGCGTCCCTGTTGTGTGCGAGACCTGCGTGGTCGATCAGACCGTGACGAGTCCCAGTTCGGCGCAGTTCTTTCGGAGTGGGTCGAGGCCGAAGGCCGTGACGGGGCCGACGACGCCGGGTGTGGTGGTGGGGTGGGTGGTGAGGTGGTGGGCCGCCCAGGCGATGAGTTCGCCGGTGAGGCTGTAGGGGTTGGGGCCTTCGAGGTGGATCTCCGCGAGCGGGGTGGGGTCCGGGGCGGCCGAGGAGGCCACGGCGACGACGTGGGAGGGGATCCGGGCGCGCAGGGCGGCGTCGGGGCCGCCGGGTGGGCCGATGAGGAGGGGGCGGGTCAGGGCGTCGGTCAGTCTGCGGCTTGCCGGGAGGTGCGTGGTGGCGTTGACGAGGGCCGAGTAGAGGGAGATCGGGCGGCTGAGTTCGGGGAACC
Source organism: Streptomyces antibioticus (assembly GCF_002019855.1). Taxonomy (NCBI): domain Bacteria; kingdom Bacillati; phylum Actinomycetota; class Actinomycetes; order Kitasatosporales; family Streptomycetaceae; genus Streptomyces; species Streptomyces antibioticus. The sequence goes on from NZ_CM007717.1 coordinate 216,516, forward strand.
AGCCGTTGTAGACCGTGACGTCGTCCAACGACGGGAACTCCTGCGGCAGGAAGAGCACTTCGGTGCCGGAGACGAGGAACGCCGACTTGCGGCGGCCTCGTACGGTGAAGCGGCGGACGCGGGAGGCGGTGCGTTCGTCGACGAGCCGGTGGTGGTGCCAGCGTGCCGAGGGCAGGGTCATTCCGTCGCGCATGGTGGCGCGTGTGCCCTGGCTGATGCCGCGCCGGATGGGGCCGGTCGCGAAGTAGCCGATGTCGACGGACCGCGCGTCCGCCCCTGCCTGCCGGAGGGCGAGCGCCCCGGCGAGAAGGCCGGGTACGTAGTCGTAGCCGAAGGCCGGCAGCATCACCGCGCCGGTCTCCCGGGCGCGTTCGTGGTGACGCTCGTACAGGGCGCGCACGAAGCCGACTTCGCCGCTGGAGTCGATGTAGTGCGCGCCCGCGTCCGCGGCGGCCCGGGCGACGGGGAAGCCGAAGCGTTCGAAGGGGCCGACGGTGGTGATCAGTACGTCGCCGGATCGGAGGTGCTTCGCCAGGTCGTCGGGGGTCGCGGCATCGGCGACCAAGTGGTCGAGTCCGCCATGGCGTTCGGCCAGCGCCGACAGCGTCGCGGGGTTGCGTCCGGCGATCGTCGGTCTGACGCCCCTGCGCAGAAGGGCGCCCAGGACGAGGTCGCCCGTGTAGCCGGTGGCGCCCAGCAGGACGATGCGGCCGGTCATCGCTTCCGTCCCAGGAGCGGGTGGGTCCGGGACACGGCCTTGGCTATGAAGGCGAAGGAACGGGACGTGTGCGGTGCGTAGATCAGGCGCAGGGTGTCCGGCCTGGTGGGCTTGGACAGCACCGGCTTGCGGTGGCTGAACGTGTCGAAGGACGTCCTGCCGTGGTAGGCACCCATCCCGGACTCTCCGACGCCGCCGAACGGCAGGTCGGGCACGCCGAGATGGATCATCGGGGCGTTGAAGACGAGCCCTCCGGACGAGGTCCTCTCCAGCAGCGCCTGCCGGGCCGCCTTGTCGCGGGTGAACGCGTAGAGGGAGAGGGGCTTGTCCCTGGCGTTGATGAAGTCGACGGCCTCGTCGACGTCGCGCACGGTCAGGATCGGGAGGATCGGGCCGAAGATCTCCTCGGTCATGACGGGTGCGCTGGGCGGCACTTCGGCCAGCACGGTGGGGGCTATGTAGCGTTCGCCGGCATCGGAGACGCCGCCGGTGACGAGGTCCCCCTCTGCCGTGAGTCCGCTCAGGCGCTGGAAGTGCCGGTCGTTGACGATACGGCCGTAGTCGGCACTGGTGCGGGGGTCGGTGCCGAACATCTGCTGGACGGCACGGGGCAGTTCGGCCAGCAGGGAGTCGCGGGCGGCCTCGGTGACGAGGACGTAGTCGGGTGCGACGCAGGTCTGGCCGGCGTTGGTGAACTTGCCCCAGGCCAATCGGCGTGCGGTGACGGCCATGTCGGCGGTCTCATCGATGAACACGGGTGATTTTCCGCCGAGTTCAAGGGTGATGGGCGTCAGGTTCTTCGCCGCCGCGGCCGCCACGATGCGGCCGACCGTGCCGTTCCCGGTGTAGAAGATGTGGTCGAAGCGCTGCGCGAGCAGTTCGGTGGTCTCCTCGACCGCCCCTTCGACGACGGCGACGGCTTCCAGGTGGCGGGGCAGCAGGTCGGCGAGCAAGGCGCTGGTGGCCGGGGCCAGTTCGCTGGGTTTGACGACGGCCGTGTTGCCGGCGGCCAGTGCGCCGACCAGGGGGTTCAGCGTGAGCGTCAGCGGATAGTTCCAGGGCGCGATGATCAGGCAGACGCCGAGGGGTTCGGGGTGGATCCGGGCCGTCGCCGGTTTGATGTTCAGGGGTACGCCGACCCGCCGGGGCTTCATCCAGCGGTCGAGGTGGCGCAGGGCGTGCTCGATCTCCGTGAGGACTCCGCCGATCTCGGTGAGGTGCGACTCGGTGCGCCCCTTGCGCAGGTCGTCGTAGAGGGCTTCCTCGATGTCCGAGGTGTGCCGCCTCAACATGCTTCGCAGGGCGTGGAGTTGGCGGCGGCGCCAGGCGGCGGGCCGGGTGAGGCCGGAGTCGAAGACGGCCCGCAGCCGTAGGACGGTCTCCGGGATGCCCTGGTCCTGCCGGGCGACGGGGGCGGGGGCGGTGCCGGTCATGGGCGCGTGCCTTCCAGACGGGAAAGGGAGATCTACGGGGCGGGCGGCCGGCGGGTCGTCGTCGTCGCGTTCACATCGGTGACGATGCGCCGGGCGAGCTGTTCGGAGGACGGCGGGTTCTGGCCCGTGTACACATTGCGGTCCACGACCACGTACGGCCGTAGCGGCAGGCGCGCCTTGGAGTACTCCGCCCCGCTCTCCCTCAGCCGGTCCTCCAGCAGCCACACCGCCTTGCGGCCGAAGCTGTTGAACTTCTCCTCCAGGTTCGACAGTCCTGTCATCCGGTACCCCGTGAACGGCCACGACCCGTCCTCGTTCCGCGCCGCGAACGCCGCGGCCGGCGCGTGGCACAGCAACGCGAGCGGCTTGCCCGACCGCAGCACGCGTGTGATCAGCGCGCCCGAGACCGGATCCACCGACAGGTCCTCCATCGGACCGTGGCCGCCCGGATAGAACACCACGTCGAAATCGTCCGGATCGATGTCCGCCAGCACTCGCGGCCTGTCCAACTCCCCCTTGATCGACTCCAGATACGCGGCCACCTCGCGCAGCTTCGACGGCCACCCCGCCGTCCGCGACATGCTCAACCGGTCCAGTGTCGGCACCTTCCCGCCCGGCGTGGCGATGGTGATGTCCCACCCCGCCGCCGAAAAGATCTTGTGCGGCATCGCCAGCTCCTCACCCCAGTAGCCCGACGGATGCACCTCCCCGTCCCGCAACGTCCAACGGTCCGCCGCGGACACCACGAACAACACCCTGGTCATGACGACCCCTCTTCCTGACGAGACGGCTCCACCGTCGAGGCGGTGGACGTACCGGCATACCTGGCGAAAGGCGCGAGCCACCCCGAAATCATCATCTGCCGCGCGGAGGGCCCGGGCGACCGGTTGCCCGCCGCGGGCACGCCTCATATTGCTGACATGGTACGCCACTCTTGGCACAGACTGCCATGTTTGGCACTGATAGCCTTGTCGTATGAGGGAGACCACCGCACCCGGCCTGCGCATGAAGACCCGCCGAGCCGTCACCGAGGCCCTGGCCGACACGGCGCTCGAACTCTTCGACACCAGTGGGTTCGACGAGGTCACGGTCGCCGACATCGTCGCGGCGGCGGGCATCTCCCAGCGCAGCTTCTTCCGTTACTTCAGCAACAAGGAGGACGTGGTCTTCGGTGACCGCATCCCCTCCGCCGAGGAGGTCCGGGACGAGCTGCTCCGGCACATCGAGGGCAGCCACCCGTGGGACGCGCTGCGCGCCACGTTCCGGACGGCGGCCCTGCAGATGGACGCCGACGGGGGGCGCTGGAAGCGGGCGACGCGCGTCATCTGCCACACGCCCGGCCTGCGCGCGCGTTACCTGGAGAAGCATCTGGCCTGGACGGACGCCCTCCTGCCCGAGATCGCGTCGCGGCTCGGCGCCGAGGACACCGACGTCGAGCTGAAGGCCCAGACGATGATCAACACCGCGCTGGGCTGCTTCGACGTCGCCCTGATGCGCTGGGCGGACGGCGGCGCGGACGTCTCCCTCGCCGGCCTCGTGGACGAGGTGTTCGGCTTCGTGCGGTTCCCCCACGGCTGACCGCCCGCCCGGGCGATCAGGGGCCGGGTTGCGGGGCGCGGAAGAGCCGCGAACGACGGGACGCGGGTGTCGACACCCCAGGCGGGGGATCACCAGCCGGGGCCGACGAGGCCGCAGAAACAGGGCACCGTGTACTCGTGACACCGCGTGCTCGTGAGGGCTACTACCTCACCCGCGACGCCATGAAGTGGTTCTGGGACGCCTGCACCACCGACCCCGCCCAGCGCGCCGAGCACTGCGCCTCCCCCTTGCGGTCCACCCTGGACCAGCTCAAGGGGCTCCCGACGACCCTGGTCATCACCGACGAGGCGGACGTCTGCGCGACGAGGGCGAGCAGTACGCCGACAAGCTGCGCGAAGCCAACGTCGCGCGCAAGCTCGCCGTCGATTTCCTGCGCGGCGCGCTGCACGACGGCTGATCCCCGCGCCGCACCCCTGGGCCTGTCAATGCCACACGGCGTCGGCGGGCCCCTCTCCCTGTTCCCCCACCAGGTCGCGGAGGTTCATGACGTAGCCCACACCCCCAGATGTTTACACCGATTACATTCTCCCCCTAATGTATGTGGTGCACACATCGTGAGGGACCGAGACGGAAGAGAGAATCGGAATGACCAGCGAGCTGTTCTCGCCGCTGACCCTGCGCTCCGGCCAGGTGTTGAAGAACCGGATCGCCAAGGCCGCCATGGAGGAGAACATGGCCGGCGCCGGCCAGCTCCCCGACCGGCACCTGCTGTCGCTGTACCGGCACTGGGCCGCCGGCGGCACCGGCCTGCTGATCACCGGCAACGTGATGGTCCACGCGGAGGCGCTGACCGGACCCGCCGGTGTCGTGCTCGACGAGCACGCGCCGCTGGAGCCGTTCGCCGAGTGGGCGAAGGCGGGCAAGTCCGGTGGGGGCGCGATCTGGATGCAGATCAACCACCCCGGCCGCCAGGTGGCCTCCGACATGCCCGGCGTCGTCTGGGGCCCGACCGACATCGGCGTCAGCCTGGGCAAGCACAGCAGCCGCTTCGGCCGGCCGACCGCCATGACGCCGCAGCAGATCGCCGACACCGTGACGCGGTACGCGGTGACCGCGCGGCGGGCCGAGGAGGCCGGTTTCGACGGGGTCGAGGTCCACGCCGCCCACGGCTATCTGCTGTCGCAGTTCCTCTCGCCCCTCGTCAACAAGCGCACCGACCGGTGGGGCGGATCGCTGGAGAACCGGGCCCGGATGCTGCTGGACATCGTCCGCGCCGTCCGCGCCGCCGTCTCCCCGTCCTTCGCGGTCGCCGTCAAGCTCAACTCCGCCGACTTCCAGCGCGGCGGGTTCGGCGCCGACGACGCGCGCCAGGTGATCGAGATGCTCGCCCCCCTCGGCGTCGACCTGGTCGAACTCTCCGGCGGCAGCTACGAGAGCCCCGCCATGACCGGCCGTCCCGCCGACGACCGCACCCAGGCCCGCGAGGCCTATTTCCTCGACCTCGCCAAGGACCTCGTCACCACCAGCCCGCTGCCCCTGATGCTCACCGGCGGCATCACCCGGCGCGCGACCGCGGACCGGGTCCTCGACAGCGGCGTGTCGGTCATCGGCATGGGCACCGCCCTGGCCGTCACCCCCGATCTTCCCGACCGCTGGCGCCAGGGCCGCGAGGCCGACCGCCAGATGCGCCCGGTCACCTGGTCCGACAAGGCGCTCGCCTCCGCCGCCGGCATGGCCCAGGTGCGTCACCAGATGCGCCGCCTCGCCCGCGGCAGCAGCCCCAGGCCCGGCACCCACCCGGCGGTCGCCCTGATCTCCGAACGGCGCCGGCAGCGCCGTGCCCTGCGCAGCTACCGCGCGTGGCTGAGCACATCCCGGCCGGTTGTCTGAGGATGCCGTCGACGGCGCCACGGGGGCACCTCCCGCCCGTTCGTGGTGCCGACGGCCCCGACCCGGGAGCGCGACGATGCCACAACCGGTCCAGGGCCCGGCCGGCCCGGAAGATCCAGGGGGCCCCTCACCGGGGAGCCCGCACCCGGAACACGGGCCGGACGCCGACGGCGTACCGGGCCCGCCGGAGGAGCCGCCGCCCACCGAGCAGGAGGACGGCCGCGACGGGCCCACGGCCCTGCCGGGTGCCGTGACCACGGTCTGGTCCAGCATCCTCGCCACCGCGCACCGCCGACTCCGGCACCGCGGCTGGCACGCCCGTCCGGAGAATCCCGTACCCGAGCATCCCGTACCCGATTGTTGACGGCGCTTACATCGCCCCCTACAGTCATGTATACACCGCTTACATCAGAGTGAGGAACTCCGTCATGTCTTCGACGCAAAAGGACACCGTCAAGGTCGACCTGGGTGGCCGTGAGGTCCTGGTCCCGAAGGGCGGCCTGTACGACCGCTACCGGATGAACCCCGACCTCGACCAGATCGCCCGCGACCCCCGCGTCAGCGGCGTGGACTTCTTCCGGCAGTTGCCGAAGATCAAGGTCGACTCCCCGATCGGTCCCACGCTGACCCCGAACTTCTACTACACGATCTCCACCGCCCGGCTCACGATGCTCGCGCCGTCCCGGGCGATCCGCGCCCGCCTGCCCGAGGAGCTCTCGCCACTGGAGCTGGTGCCCGGCCTCGGCCTGGTGTCGGTCATGTTCTTCCGCTACGACGTGTGCGACATCGACTTCTACACCGAGGCGGCCGTCGGCATCGCGGTCAAGCCCGCCCGGCACGGCGGGCTCGGCTTCTTCGACCTCGTCTCCGGCCTGAAGAACGAGGACCTCGACTCCTACGTGCTGTCCCTGCCCGTCAACTCGGACATCGCCCAGGTCCGCGGCCACGACGGCTACGGCTTCCCCAAGTGGGTCACCGGACTCGACGTCGACATCACCGACCAGCGGACGACCGCCCGCGTGGCCAACGACACCGGCGGAGTCGACCTGTCGCTCCTGGCCGACACCCCGGCCCAGCGGACCCACGCCAGCGGGGAACGCGTCAGCTCGCTCACCTCGTACACGACGATCGACGGCGCGTGGCACTCCACCCTGAACCAGACGAACGTGCTGAGGGCCGGCACGACGCGCTCGGCCCGCGGCGTCACCCTCCAGCTCGGCGAGGGGCGCATGTCCGACGATCTGCGCTCGCTCAAGCCGAAGCGGACCATCCAGTTCGACGTCATGACCGAAGGCCAGGCCGCCCTGCACATGCCGGTGCCCACCTCGGTCCGGAGCCGGAACAAGTAACGGCCGGTTCGGAGCCGGACCACCCAGCAGCCGGTCCCGAACCGGAACACCCAACAGCCGGTCCGGAACCCGAACACCCAACAGCCGGTCCAGAGCTGGAACAAGCAGCAGCCGGTCCAGAGCTGGAACAAACAGCAGCAAGGAGTCCTGCCATGGTCACCGACCACGCCACCCGCCCCACGGCCGTCCGCGGCCCGGGCCTGCCCGCGTCCCTCACCCCCGCCCTGCTGGAGCGTCTGGCCGCGCGGGCCTCGGCCGCGCCCGACGCCGCGCGGGTCACCACCACCTCCCCCTACACCGGCGCACCCCTGGCCGATCTTCCGGTCTCCACCCCCGAGGACGTCGACGTCACGTTCGCGCGGGCCCGCGTCGCGCAGAAGTCCTGGGCCGCCACGCCGATCGCGGAGCGCAAGCGGATCCTGCTGCGCTACCACGACCTCGTCCTGGCCCGCCAGGACGAGGCCCTCGACCTGATGCAGGCCGAGAACGGCAAGACGCGCCGCGACGCGTTCCTCGAAGTCGTCGACATCGGGATCGTCTCCCGCTACTACGCGCGCAACGCCGCGAAGTACCTCGGCCCCAAGCGCCGCCGCGGCGCGATCCCGCTGCTCACCCACACCACCGAGCTGCGGCACCCCAAGGGCGTCGTCGCCGTCGTCTCGCCGTGGAACTACCCGCTGAGCATGGCCGCCAGCGACACCATCGCCGCGCTCATGGCCGGCAACGCCGTCGTGCAGAAGCCCGACACCCAGACCGCGCTGACCGCCCTGTGGTCGATGGACCTGATGTACGAGGCGGGCCTGCCGGCCGGCGTGTGGCAGATGGTGCTCGGCCGGGGCAGCTCCATCGGCGGCGCGCTGATGGACAACGCCGACTACATGATGTTCACCGGCTCCACCGCCACCGGCCGCCAGATCGCGAGCGACGCCGGCCGGCGGCTCATCGGCGCCTCCCTCGAACTCGGCGGCAAGAACGCCATGATCGTCCTGGACGACGCCGACATCGAGAAGGCAGCCGAGGGGGCCGTCAACGCCTGCTTCCCCTCCGCAGGCCAACTGTGCGTCTCCATCGAGCGGTTGTACGTGGCGGAGTCCATCCGCGACAGGTTCGTGGCCGCGTTCGTCGCCCGCACCAAGAAGCTCAAGATCGGCGCCGCCTACGACTACAGCATGGACGTCGGCAGCCTGACCACCCCGTCCCAGCTCAAGACAGTCACCGAGCATGTCGACGACGCCGTGTCGAAGGGCGCCACCGTCCTCGCGGGCGGCAGGACCCGCCCCGACCTCGGCCCCCTCTTCTACGAGCCGACGATCCTCACCGACGTCACGCCCGACATGACGCTGCACGACCACGAGACCTTCGGCCCCGTCGTCTCCGTCTACGGCTACCGCGACGTGGACGAGGCGGTCGCCCGGGCGAACTCGACGCCGTACGGCCTCAACGCCAGCGTTTGGTCGCGCAACGGCGCTCGGGCCCGGGCCGTCGCCGCCCGTGTCCACGCCGGCACCGTGAACGTCAACGAGGCCTTCGCCGCGGCCTGGGGGAGCGTCGACGCCCCCATGGGCGGGATGGGCGACTCCGGACTCGGCCGCCGGCACGGCGCCGACGGCATCCTCAAGTACACCGAGCCCCAGACCGTCGCCCACCAGCGCCTCCAGGGCTTCTACCCGCCGGCCCGCATCAGCCCCGAGACCTGGGCCGGCCTTCTGACCGGCGCGTTGAAGGTGATGAAGGCGGCCGGCATGCGATGAACGCCACCATCACCCCTGTTCCCCCCTTGTTCCCCTCTTGCCTTTCGATCCCTTAGGATGTATGCACCGTTCACATCAGCGGCTGCGACGTGAGCATGGTGAACATGAAGAAAGTGGGTGCGATCTATGCCGCAGAACAGTGCATACCATCACGGCGATCTGCGTGCCGCCTGCCTGCGGGCGGCACGGGAACTGCTGGAGGAGGACGGCAGCGCGGGCCTCTCGCTGCGCGCGGTCGCCCGCCGGGCCGGGGTCTCGGCGACCGCTCCCTACCGCCACTACGCGGACCGCGAGGCGCTCGTGTCCGCGGTCGCCGCCGAGGGCTACCGCGAACTCGCCCAGGACCTGGCGGCGGCCCATCCCGCCCCGTCGACCCCGGACGACCTGGCCGCCGTCGCCGTCGCCTACGTGCGCTTCGCCCTCGACCATCCCGCGCTGTTCCGCGCCATGTTCGCCGAGCCCTGCGACCCGACCAGCGAGGAACGCGTCGCCGCGACCGCCGCCATCTCCCAGTACGTCCAGGGCATCGTCCGCGACGCCTTCCCCGGCGCCGACGACACCGGCGCCCTGGCGACCACCGTCTGGGCCCTCGTCCACGGCCTGGCGTTCCTGCACCTGGACGGCAAACTCGACGCCTCAACCCCCGAGATCGTCGCCGACCAGGTCCGCTCCTCCGTGTCCGCCCTGTTCACCGTCTCGCCGGCGATCCAGGGGGCGACCGCGGCGGGCTGACGCACCCGGCGGCGGTACGGGCCGTCTCTCACCGGCGGCTCATCCGGTGGACGTCGGCGGCGGCAGCGGAACCGCGTCCTCCTGGAGCGGCAGCCGCGCCAACGACCCCGGCACCGGCAGGTGGATCCAGCCCTCGATCCGGGCGTCGTCGGTCTCCGCCGCATCGGGGTACGTGGTCAGGCCGCATGCCACCGCCCGCGCCGTCAACGAGCACACCAAGGCGTCGAACGCATGCTCACTGGCGTCGTAGGCGCGCGCCGTCGGCGGGTCGCACCGCAACCAGGGCGCGGCCGCCAGCAGGGCATCCATCGTGCGCGGGCCGCCGAGAAGTCCCCAGCGGTGCCGGGACGCCTTCGGGTACACCTCGGCGATCGGTCCCCGTCCCGTCCTGTCGACGGGAACACCACGACGGTTCAGCTCGTCCTCCAGATGAGCCCACCGCGCCACCATCGCCCCGATCCGGTCGAAAGGAGCCGGAAGCGGCGCGCCGACCGGGTGGATCTGATCGCGCACGATCCGGTCCGTCAGCCGGTACCGCAGACGGTCCTTCCGGTACCGCTCACTGTCCTGACCGCGCCCCGGCCACGGCTTCTCGGCGAGGTGCGCCCCGACCGCGCGCACGAACTCGGCCGGCCACCCGAACGGCGTGTCGACCCCGGCCCGGTCACCGGGACGCAGCCCCGCGAGCCGGTCGATCAACGCGTCGTCGGTGCACTTGACCGCGGGCGGGCCGACCTCGGCCACCCCGTCCTTCCACTCCAGCACCGACATCGCCGTCTTCGACCGGTCGGCGGACAGATCGATCCCCACCGTGCGCATGCGGCCCATGGTGCCAGGTGCCGTACGACCGCCTTCCCGTGGATCCGGCCGCCACCCGGATATTCGGTGGAACCGCCCCTCGGCGCGATGCACAATCCGGCGGGGAAACGGGGCGAGGGGGAGCTTGGTTGGACGTGTTCGTCTGTGCCGGGTGCGGTACGGAGCTGACGGCGCCGGTGTCCCGGGTCGCCCTCCCGGTGCACACCCACTACGGGGCGTGGGAGGAACTCCATCCCCCGCTGATGGAACCCGCCACGTACGCCGTCGACCCCCTGCCCACCGGACCGCCCTGGCGGCTGTGGGAGGACGTGGGCGAGGACACGGCCGCAGAACAGGGTGTGTACGCCCCGGTGTACGCGGTCCCCTTCGGCGCGCGGAACCGGATCGTCATCGCCCCCGGCGACTCCCGGTCGACGACCCTGATCCTGGAGAAGTGCGAGGGGTACTGCCGGGGCGTGGACGGCAGGGCGGGCCCCAACCTGGCGTGCGCGGGGTGCGGTCGGCCCGTGGCCACGCGCATCGACGACTGCGGATCGTGGCAGACGGTGTGGCTGGAGCCCGCCGCGGTCGTGCGCCGCTCCTCGGGGCTGCCGGCCGGTCCGCCGCCCGACTGGGACGACCTGGAGCGTGTCCCGCCTGTTGAAGCCGACGGGTCGTGGAGCCGCCGTTGGGAGGCGGCGCTCGGTGTCATGCTGGCCCATCTCGTGGCGACCACCGAGGACCGTCCGGTGACCCTCCCCTCGGGCCCGGTCTCCGAGTTGCTCGGCCATGCCGTCGGCCGGTGCCTCTCCCCCGGACCCGAGGCGTGGACCGCGGGCCTGGCCGGCCCCGGGATCTCGACCGCCCGGCCCCGTCCCGACATCCTCCTCGTCCCCCGCCACCCGCTCACGGGCGCACCCTGGCGCCCGGCCGGCGACGAGGGGGCAGTGGTGCCGTTGGACGGCGGAGTCTGGGCGTACCTCGCCCACCCCGACGACGAGACCTCCCCCGTGCCCGCGACGGGGGTGGTCCCGCAGGGCGTGCTGCGCGACGACTATCCCCTGCCGCCGCACCCGTGGCACCCCCTGCTGCCCAACCGCGACGCGTTCCGGCACACCCTGGTCAGGCTGCCCGCCGTACGCGGCCCCAGGCTGAGCAGGTTCCGCGCGCGGTAGCAGCGGGGCCTGTAGTGGCTGCGACCGCCGCCGCGACCCTCGCAGGTTCCGCGCGCGGTGGCAGCGGGGGCGGGCGGGCCGGACGCCGGTGGTCAGCAGCAGCGCGGCGATCCGGACCACACGCTCGCCGTTGCCGGATTCGGGCCCCGGCCCGATGCATGCTGGTGTCCGTGACAGTGGCGCCGCACACCGTGTGCCGCCGCAGCCGAGCGACGAGGGGCACCAGGTGACGGACGAACCACGAGCAGACCCCTCACCCGGCGCCGACGGCTCCGATGCCGACCCCGCCGTGCTCGCGGACCGTCTCAAGGAGCGCATCTACGCGACCATCACCATGATCGCCGTGGTGGTCGGTCTGTCCTTCGGCGAGGTCGACGCCCTCGGCGCCATCGCCACCGTCCTGACGACCGCCCTCGGCCTGTGGCTCGCGGCCCTCGTCGCCGACCAGCAGGCGCACCGCACGGTCCACCGTCACCTCGCCACCGGTCGCGAACTGCGCCGCATGCTGTACGTCAGCAGCCCCCTGCTGTCCTGCGCCGCAGGCCCGGCCGTACTGATCGCCCTGGCCGCGCTGGACGTCCTGTCCTTGGAGTCCGCTTTGCTGACGGCGGCCGGCGTCAGCGTCATCTCCCTCTTCCTGTGGGGCTGTCTGGGCGGCCTGCGCATGGGCGGCGGCGCCCTGGGAGCGGTGGTCGCCGGCCTCGCGGACGCGGCCATCGGCGTGGCGGTGGCCCTGGTGAAAGTGGCGGCGGGGCATTGACGCCTCGCCGGCGCGCCTCCGCCGTCAACGTCCCCTGACGCGCCGTATCAGCAGGGCCAGCAGAAGTCCGGCGACGGCTCCGGACACGCCCCAGGGAACGCTCGGAGTGCCGTCGTTGAGTCCGTACCCGATCGCGCTCGCCACGACGAAGACACCGAAAACGAGCATTCCGCCGAACTGTCGTGTGCGCATGTCCACCCCTGCCGTTGGCCGAAATCCGCTGTGATCTTGTCACGCTCTCGCAGCCGCGGACAGGGGTCCCCCCTTTCGTCATCAGCGCCGTTCCTGATCCTGCTCGCGCGAGCGAGGGGCGGCCGTGGGGCGGGTGCCCGTCCACGCGCCGTAGAGACCGGAGAGCGCGACGCTGACCGTGGCCAGGGAGTTCGCGGAGACGCCGAGGGCGAGCAGGAGGACACCGACACCGAGGACGGCGATGAAGACGATGAGATCGAGCTTGTTACGGCTGGGGCTACGCATCACTGGCGCCTTCCGATCGTGCCGAAGGGGTGGAAGGCCAGCGTGCGGGAATGATCTGATTGTCCGTCTTGAGGTGAGACATCAGTGCAGTTCACGCCACCGAACATCGCGGACAGCGCGGACACCTGCGGACAGGGGGCCAGATGCACAGCCAGGGTGGCGGCGGTCGGGTCGGGCCGCTGAGCGGCGATACGCCCGAAGCGGACGAACTCGCCCAGTGGCTGCGCCGGGTGACCAACGGCTGGACCGTCCGCGCGTTGGCCGACCGGTTCCCCTACGGCCGCAACCAGTGGAGCGAGTTCCGCAAGGGGACCAAATTGCTCCCCGGGTATCTGCTCGAGGATCTCGTCACCGTTCTGATCAGGGATCCCCGGATCCGACGGATCCAGCTCCAGGAGGGCATACGACTCCTGGAGGCCGCGGAGACCGCCGCTCGTGCCCGGACCGCGGCCGTCGCCGAACAACCCACGGGCACCGCGCTTGAGTTGCAGTTGAGACTCGACGACGCACGCAAGGGCGAGATCGCCGCCAAGGACGCTCTGCTGGGGACCAGTCGCCTCGTCCACATGCTGCTGGAGGTGGTCGGTTCGCTCACCCGGCGGTGCAAGGCGCTGGAGCGGGAGCGCGACCAGGCCCGGGCTGCCGTCCCGCCCGTTGATCTCCGGGCGATCCAGGGCGAGTTGGACAGCACCAAGGCGCTGCTCGACCAGGCCGACGACCGTCTGGCCCAGGCCAGGAGGGAACGCGAGGAAGCGGAGGATCTGCGCCTTCTCGCCGAACAGCGGGCCGAGGAATACCGGCTGGCGCTGGAGGCCGTCAGCCGGATCGTCACCTCCGCGACCACGGAGCGCCGGCCCGGCGACGCCGCCACGGCGAGCGATGACCACGACCACCGCTGGCAGCCGGCCGAGGACCTGCATCCGCTGTGGGAGTACGAGATCGCCCTCGAAGCGGCGGACGAAGAACTGGCCGCGCACAAGTCACAGTTGGCGGCCGCGCGGGCGCAGATGGGGGTCGGCGTCGGCGCGGGAGCTGCCGCCGAGGGGACCTCCTCCGTCGTGGCCGGGCACGTTGTCCGCGCGGACAGCGCGGACACCGAGGACGGTCCCGCTGCTCGGACGCCGCGAACGCGGCGCCCGGCCCGGCATCAGGCGCCGTACATCTGGGGCAACGTGCCCCCTCGCAACCCCAACTTCACCGGCCGACAGGCGCTGTTGGAGTCGCTGCACGAACGGCTGCTCCCAGGTACGACGGCGGTGCTGCCCCAAGCGGTCCACGGCATGGGCGGTGTCGGGAAGACCCAACTGGCCGTCGAGTACGTGTTCCGGTATCAGCACGAGTACGACATCGTCTGGTGGATCTCCGCCGAACGGCCCGACCGGATCGGTCCGTCCTTGGCGGAACTGGCCCTGCGACTGGGCCTCACCACCGAGGAGGAGTCCCATATCGCCGGGCCGGTCGTCCGGGAGGCGCTGCGCGAGGGGCGCCCGTATGCCCGCTGGCTGCTGGTCTTCGACAACGCGGACAACCCGGACGAGGTCAGCCCCTACTTTCCGCGTCAGGGTAAGGGCTCGATCCTCGTCACCTCCCGCAATCGACGCTGGGCACAGATCGGCCACGCCGTCGAGGTGAACGGGTTCACGCGCCAGGAGAGCAAAGAACTGCTGCTGCGCCGCGCCGGGCTCCCGTGGGACGACGACGAGACCGATGCGCTGGCCGAGGCACTGGGCGACCTGCCGCTGGCGCTGGAGCAAGCTGCCGCCTGGCGGGCGGAGACCGGAATGCCCACCTCCGAATACCTGCGTGCGTTCGAGGAGACCCGCGCCGCACTCGACTCCGCTCCCCCACCCGACTACCCGGTACCGCTCACAGCCGCCTGGAGCGTGTCTCTCGGCAGCCTGGAGACCCACGACCCCGGCGCGCTCAGACTGCTCCAACTGTGCTCGTACTTCGCGTCCGACCCCATCTCCCGAGCGATCTTCTTCGGAGGCGGAGAAGTCAGCGTCCACCCCGAACTGGATCCCCTCCTGAACGACGCCAAGCGCCTTGCACTCGCGATCAGAGAGGTGAACCGCTACTCACTGGCCCGAGTCGACCACCTCACCGACTCCCTACAGATGCACCGCCTCGTACAGCACGCCGTGCGGGACCGGATGAGCCCTGACGCACAGTCCCGGATGCGCCGGGGTGCCCATGCCCTGCTGGGAGCCGCCGACCCCAAGGAACCGGGTGACCCGACAAGCTGGCCGCGGTACGCGGAGCTTCTGCCCCACGTCATCGCGTCCGAGGCGATCCGGTCCGACCAGTCGACGGTCCGCCACCTGGTGCGCAATCTTGCCGAGTACCTCCATCACCAGGGCGATCACAGAATGTCGCTGGCGTTCTCCGAGCGCACCTGGCAGACGTGGCGGACCCAGTTCGGCGAGGGAGACCCGCTCACACGGTCGATGGGGCGGTGGCTGGGCTTCACGTACTGGACGGCGGGGAGGTTCGACAAAGCGGCGGAGCAGGCCGACCGTCTCCGGGCTGCACAGGGCGGCGACGACCCGTCTGACGACGCGCTCGGGGTTCTCCGGCTCACGGCCGCCATACACCGTGCCGAGGGCGCGTTCGCGGCCGCCGCCGACGTGGACAGGACCGCCTACGAACGGGCCCGCGCAGCCTTCGGCGAGGACGATCCGGTCACGCTCGACATCGCCCACGGTGTCGCCGTGCACCTGCGGCTGTCCGGTGACTTCCAGCAGGCCGAGGAACTCGACCGCCGGACCCTGGTCCTGAAGCGCCGTCTGTTCGGCAAGGGCGACCGGTCCCTGCTGATCACCGTGGACGGACTCGCCGTCGCCGCCCGGGAGAGGGGCCGCTACGCCACCGCGCGTCGTCTCCACCAGTCCGTCCACGAGGCGTACGGCCGCGACCATCCCGTCACGTTCGAGGCGATGCGCCAGCTCAGTGAGTCCTGCCGCAAGGCAGGCGACCCCGCACGTTCACTGGAGCTGGCCAAGCACGCGCACACCGAGTTCGCGAAGCGCTACGAGCGGAACCATCCCAGGACACTGGCCGCCGAGCTGACCCTGTCGATGGCGCTGCGCGAGAACGGTGACCTGGACGCGGCCCACCGCCACGGGGTCATGGCCTGCCAGCGGTACCGGCAGGTGTACAGCCCTCGGCACCCGCACAGCCTGTCCGCCGACGTCGATCTCGCCGTGACGCTACGACAGCTCGGGCTGGCCCAGGAGGCACACCAGTTGGACGAGGCAGCGCTCGTCGCCCTCGGCGGCCGGCTCGGCGAAGGGCATCCGCTCACCCTGGTCTGTGCGATCAATCTGGCCACCGATCTCGCCGCCCTCGGCCGCCACGAAGAGGCACGGCGTCGCGGCGAGGCCGCGCTGCGACACAGCCGGGTCAGCTTCGGCGAGGAGCACCCGAACACCCTGGTGTGTGCCGGGAACTTGGCCCTGGACCTCGTCGCCGTAGGAGCCGTGGCGGAAGGCACGGCTCTGCGCGAGGGCACCCTGCGGCGCATGGAACGCGCCTTGGAGAGCCCTGGTCCCCTCACCGTTCGCTACACGCGAGGTGAACGGATCGATTGCGACATCGTGCCGCTGTCGCTGTGACCTTCCGGCCCCCGGATCACCCTCGCCCTCCGGGTGCGGGGGAACAGATCAAGCCAAAGTCCGCCAAGCCGGTAGCAACCCTGAAATCTGTCTCTGCAACTCCTTGCAATTCGCTTGATTGTTGGGTTCCAGACTCTATGCAAGGCGGGGCGCGACGCTGACCATTCTTGTCATGAGCCTGCGGCCCGACGGGCGGGTCGCAGCGTCGTGGAGGTGTGGAATGCACCGCAAACTCGCCACCGGTCTCGCCGCCTCGGCCATGGCTCTGGCCACCATCACAGCGACCGCCACCGCCGCAAGCGCCGCCCCCGCCGACAAGCCCCAAGTCCTGTCCAGTTGGACCCAGACCAGTGCCGGGAGCTACAACTCCTGGGTCTCCGCTCGCAACAACCAGGGAGCCTGGTCGGCGTACGGATTCGACTGGTCCACCGACTACTGCTCGTCCTCCCCGGACAACCCCTTCGGCTTCCCGTTCGCCACGTCCTGCGCCCGCCACGACTTCGGTTACCGCAACTACAAGGCCGCCGGCTCCTTCTCCGCCAACAAGTCCCGTCTGGACAGCGCCTTCTACGAAGACCTCCTGCGGGTCTGCAACGGCTACAGCGGCGCCACCAAGACCTCCTGCAACGGCACGGCCTGGACCTACTACCAGGCCGTCAAGGCACTCGGCTGATCCACCGCCTCACTCGCACGAACATCGAACGTCGAACGTCAGCGGTCCGGTTGAGGAGGCGTGACTCCTCAACCGGTCACCTTCCCTCGCACCAGGGGGAGTTCCGGATCCGCCGTCCACTCCTCCAGCGAGCCGTCGTACATGACCAGCGGGTCGACGCCGGCCAGGGTGAGGGCCAGGGCGTCCAGGGACGCGGAGATTCCGCCGCCGCAGTACAGAACGACCGGGCCGCCGGCACCCCCGTCCGGGAGGCCGCTCGCGCGGGCCGCGAGGTCAGGGGCGGGGAGGAGGCGGCCGTCGCCGTCCAGGAAGTCCTGGGCGGGCAGGCTCACGCTGCCGGGGATACGGCCCCGCCTGCTGTAGCGGGTGGGCGTGGTCCCCTCGAAGTGCGCGGCACCCAGTGCGCACACCAGGGTGCCGGACGCGCGCCCCTCGCTCACCGCGCGCACGCCCTCCTTGTCCAGCCACAGCGACGGTCGCGCGGCATCGCCCGCCGTGGCGCCGGGGAACGCGTCCCCCTCCGACCGACGACGCACGGTTCCCGCCACGTCAGGTGCGGACGACACCACCGGCAGACCGGCCGCCGTCCACGCGGGCAGCCCCCCGTCCAGCACGCGGGCGGCCACACCCGCGTCGCGCAGCACCCACCACAAACGAGCCGCCCATTGCAGCGAGCCCTGGTCGTACAGGACGACGGTGGTGCGTTCGTCGGCGCCCAGCGCGGCCAGTTCGCGCCGGGTCGCGGCGCGGGACGGGTGGGCGAAGTGGTAGAGCGCCGCGGGATCGGTGAACGCGGTCAGCAGATCCACGTGCCGTGAACCCGGGATGTGCGCCCCGGCCCAGGCGTCGGCGCCCGAGGCGGCACGGTAGTCGCCGTCGTGCGCGGGCTGCGCGAGAACGACCGTGGCGTCCAGGACGAGCACCGGGGCGGGACCCTCCCGGCCCTCCTCGAGCAGGCGGGCCAGTTCGTCGGCGTCGATCAGGATGCTGCCGCGGTGCGCACCGGACGTGCCCAGGTTCATACGGCGCCTTTCCAGAAGCCCGGCGGGCCGGGAAGCGGATTCGGAGGAGCCCTCAGCGTATACGCATGCATACGTTTGCTGTACGGTGATCCCATCACGTATCCGAACTCGTCGGATCGGCGTCTCCCGCCCTCGGGCGGGACGCTCCGCTCCGGCCGACCGAGGACCGCCATGCCGAGACACACCCCGCCCGCCCCCTCCTCCCCCGGAGCGCAGGCCCAGGACGCGCCCGCCGAGGCGGCGGCGCCCTCGGGCTCGGAGCTGTACTGGCGGCTGCGCCGTGACGTCATGGACGGCCGCTTCCCGCCGGGCTCGGCCCTCATGGAGACCGTCCTGAGCAGCGACTACGGCGTGTCCCGGACGCCGATGCGCGAAGCCCTCGCCCTGCTGGAGCACGACGGACTGCTGGAGCGCGCCCCGCGCGGCTTCCGGGTCCGCTCGGGCACGGCCGAGGACGTCGTGGAGATCTACGAGGCACGCATCGCCCTGGAGGCCGAGGCCGCCGCCTCCGCCGCCCTGCGGGCCACCGAACTCGACCTCGCCCGGCTGCGCCGCCAGCACGAACTGATCGTCCACGCCGACACGGACGAGGGCAGGGCGGCCGCCCGCGCGGCCAACTTCCGGTTCCACGAGCTGCTCTGGCAGGCCGGACACAACGCGACCATCACCGAGTTGCTGGTGAAGCTCACGGCCCGGCTGCGGATCTACGACAGCGGACCGCCGTCCCCCTTCGGCGGGATCGAGCCGCTGCACCAGGAGCACGAGGCGATCCTGCGCGCCCTGCACGACCACGACGCCGACCGCGCCCGCGAGGCCGCCCGTGCGCATCTGCGCCGCAGCCTGGAGCAGCGGATCAACGCTCTGGTCGGCGCCGACGAAAACGGCGCCCCCTGACCGGAATGTTAGGCTCACCGCCACCAGATCAGATGATCTAGCCGTAAATCATCTCAATGCGTATCACTGAGTGACGTTCTTCCTCACTCACCCTCATCTCTCAGGAAAGGAGCAGCGGATGTCCACCCACCCCGCGCGAGACCTCGCGCCCCTCCGCGCCCTTTCCCACGGCCCTCTGGGCCGCCTCGACCGTGGCCGCCGCCTCACCCTGCGCCGCCACGTCGATCACGGACGCTGCGCCAGCGCCTTCTGTACCGCCGGCTGATCCGCGCCCACCACGCTCTCCGCGTCGACCGGGCGCCCTGTTTCCCGGCCCAGCCGCCTCTCGGCACGCCGCCCGCGCCTGATCCGCCGCCCGAGGCATCAGGCATCCGTGCCCCGCGGTCTCCGCCTCCACCGGAGGCGCCCCGCGCCCCGAGGCTGCCCCTCATCGATCTGGAGCACCCCCGTGACCCCCTCCCCGACATCCGGCACCGGCAGCGGCCCGCGCCGCATACGTCTCAACGGCCTCCGTCAGTCGACCGTCGGGCACACCGCGATGGGCCTGTGGCGGCACCCCGACAGCCAGGCGCACCGCTACCAGGACCTGGACCACTGGATCGAGACCGCCCGGATCCTCGAACGCGGCCGGTTCGACGCCCTGTTCATCGCCGACGCCCTCGGCCCCCTCGACGTCTACCAGGGCTCCACACGGGCCGCCCTGCGCGACGGCATCAACACCCCCACCGACGACCCGCTCCTCCTCGTCAGCGCGCTCGCCGCGGCCACCACGCGTCTCGGGTTCGCGGTCACCGTGTCCTCCACCTATGAACGCCCCTACGCGTTCGCCCGGAAGATGACGACCCTCGACCACCTCAGCAACGGGCGGATCGGCTGGAACATCGTCACCTCCGCGCTGGACAGCGCCGCCCGCAACCTCGGTCTGGAACGGCAGATCCCGCACGACGAACGCTACGCCGTGGCCGAGGAGTTCATGGAGGTCGTCTACAAGCTCTGGGAAGGCAGTTGGGAGGACGACGCCGTGGTGCGCGACACGGCCTCCGGCGTCTTCGCCGACCCCGACAAGGTGCATCCGATCGCCCACAAAGGCACCCACTTCAGCGTCCCGGACATCGCCCTGTCGGAACCGTCCGTCCAGCGCACCCCTGTTCTGTACCAGGCCGGCACGTCGCCCGCCGGGCGGCGCTTCGCCGGGCGGCACGCCGAGGGCGTCTTCCTCTCCGCCTACAGCCCCGCCCTGGCCCGTACCCTCGTCGACGCCGTGCGCGCCTCCGCCGCCGAGGCCGGGCGCGACCCTCGTGAGCTGCGCTTCTTCGGCATCGTCACCGTCGTCGTGGCCCCCACCGACGCCGAGGCCCGCGCCAAGTACGAGGAGTACCGCTCCTACTCCTCGCTGGAGGGCAGCCTCGCCCGCTACAGCGCCCTGCTCGGCATCGACCTGTCCGCGCTGGACCCCGACACCCCGCTCCGGTACGCCGACACCGAGGGCATCCGCGGTCTGCTGGAGGTGTTCACCCGCCTGGATCCCGAGCGCACCTGGACGCCTCGTGAGATCGCCGAGTTCGTCGGTGTCGGCGGTGGCGGGCCGGTCCTCGTCGGCTCTCCGGGCACGGTCGCCGACGAACTGGAGCGGTGGGCCGAAGAGGCCGACCTGGACGGTTTCAACGTCGCCGACCCCGTCCCGCCGGTCACCCTGCGCGACTTCGTCGATCTCGTCGTGCCCGAACTCCAGCGCCGCGGCCGGGTGTGGACCGAGTACGAGGGCACCACGCTGCGCGAGCACACCCACGGCCCCGGCCGCACCCGGCTGCCCGAGGACCACCCCGGCGCCCGCCACCGACGCCCCTGATCCACACCCACTCCTCCTCGCCCCGCCGCACCTCTTCCCCGGAGCCCCCGTGTCCCACATCCGCGTCATGCTCGACTACTTCCACCCCTGGCCCAACTCCGCCGGCTTCTTCGTCGCCCGCGACCGTGGCTGGTACCGGGAGGCCGGTCTCGAGGTCGAACTGTCCGTGCAGGATCCCGGTCGTGGCGACACCCTGGAGTATCTCGCCCGCCGCCAGGCCGACTTCGGGATCTTCCCGCCCAACCGGCTGCTGGTGCGCCGTGCCCAGGGGCAGCCGCTGATCGCCGTCTCGGCGGTCAACCACCGTGCCCTGGAAGCCATTCAGACCGTGACCGGACGCGGTATCGAACGGCCCCGGGACCTGGCGGGACGGCGCCTCGCGTACAACCCGACCCCGCGCGGGCGGGCGTTGGTGCGGCATCTGGTCGCCGCGGACGGCGGTGATCCCGACGCCGTGGTGACCGTCGACGCCGGGTATCGCGAACTGACCGTGGACGACCTGGAGTCGGGCGAGGCCGACGCCACCTTCGGCGTCTACTGGTCCTGGGACGCGCTGCGCGGCGGCCTCCCCGAGGAGCGCCGGCTGACCTGGCCGGTGGACGAGATCGGCGCCCCGCGCTACCACAGCTACCTCCTCGGGGCGCACGAGGAGACGGTCCGCGCCGATCCCGACGCCGTACGCCGCTTCCTCGCAGCGACCGCGCGCGGGTTCGCCGCGGCGGCCGCCGACCAGCCCGCCACGCTGGCCCTCCTGGAACGCGTCATCCCCTACTTCCCGCGCCCCCTCATAGCCCGCTCGCTGGAGCTGGTGGCACCGACCTGGACGGACCACGAGGGACGTTGGGGCGGCATCGCCGAGGACCGCATGGGCCCCTACGCCCACTGGCTCGCCGCCCAGGGCGTCCTGCCCACGGCCGACGGCTGGCGCACGGCCTACCGCACCGACCTGCTGCCGGACCTCGCCCCGGGACACACGGCGGCGCTCCCCGCGGCCCGGACCGGCGCATGAACCCGCTCCCGTACGACGGCCGCCGCCGTCGCGGCACGGGGACGGCGCCCCTCGGCCCGGCCCGCTCCCGCGCCACCCTGCCGTGTCCCGGCCGCGCCCGCACCGCACCGCACCAGCAGCCGTCACCCCCTCGCCGTCCTCTCCCCGTACCGGGCACCAGCCGCCCGCCGCAAGAAACGAGCCCGTCCCGTGAACCCGTCCCGCCTGCTGCCCCGCACTCCCCGCCGAGCCGTCCGCCTCGCACTGACGGCCACCGCCGTCGGCGCGCTCTTCGCCGTCACGGCTTGCTCCTCGGATTCCGGTTCCGGCTCCCGCGACGGTGACGCCAAGGGGCTCACCGAGGTCTCCCTCGCGCTCGACTGGACGCCGAACACCAACCACACCGGCATCTACGTCGCCCAGCAGCTCGGCTGGTTCAAGGACGCCGGGATCGACCTGAAGATCCTGCCCTACGGCTCGACCTCGCCCGAGACCCTTATCGCCGGCCACAAGGCCGACTTCGGCATCTCCTACCAGGAGGGCCTCACCGCGGCCCGGTCCGCCGGCCAGGACATCACCTCGGTCTACGCCGTGACCCAGAAGACCAACGTCACCATCGCGGTCTCCGCCGACCGCAAGGACATCACCTCCCCCAAGGACCTGGACGGCAAGACCTACGCCGGTTTCGGCGCCGCCTACGAGAAGCCGCTGCTCCGGTCCGTCATCAAGAACGCGGGCGGCACCGGTGACTTCACGTCGGTCACCCTCAACACCTCGGCGTACGCGGCCCTTTACGCGGGCAAGGCCGACTTCGCCATGCCGATGCCCACCTGGGAGGGGCTGGAGGCGAAGCTCAGCGGCAAGCCGCTGAAGAACTTCGAACTCACCGACTACGGCTTCCCGGAGATCTACTCCACGCTGATCGCGTCCTCCGACCGGTACCTCAAGGCGAACGGCGCGACGGCGAAGAAGTTCCTCGACGCGGTGGAACGCGGCTACGCCTACGCCGTCGAGAACCCCTCGAAGGCCGCGGATGTGCTGATCGAGGCGAACAAGAGCGTGCTCACCAACACCGAGCTGGTGCACCAGAGCGAGAAGCTGCTCGCCGACTCCTACTACCGCGCGGCCGACGGCTCCCTCGGCACCCAGTCCGCCGACCGCTGGAAGGCGTTCGCCGACTTCGAGTACGCGTCCGGACTGCTCAGCGACGCCGACGGCAAGAAGCTGACCGCCGCCCCGGACACCTCGTCGTGGTTCACCAACGACTACCTCCCGGAGAAGTCGTGACCGCCGCCACCACCGACGCCTCGCCCACCACCCTCAAGGCCAAGGCCGCCCGCCCCTCGGCGCGCCGCAGGCTCCGCTCCCCCGCCATCGTCCTGCCCCCGCTCCTCGTCGTCACGGCGCTCCTCGCCGTCTGGCAGACCTACACCAGCGCGGCCGCCGTGGACCCCACCGTCCTGCCCAGCCCCTGGCGGGTGCTCTCCCAGGGCTGGGAGAACCGGCAGGACCTGTGGGACGCGACCCTGCCCACCCTCCAGGAGACCGTCGCCGGGTTCGGGATGTCGTTCGTCGCCGCCTGGCTGGTGGCGGTCCTGCTGGACTTCTCCACCTGGGCCCGCCGGGGCCTGTACCCGCTTCTGGTCGCCTCCCAGACCATCCCGATCGTGGCCGTCGCACCGCTGCTGATCATCTGGTTCGGTTTCGGCCTGTTCCCGAAGATGCTGGTGGTCACCCTCGCCACGTTCTTCCCGCTCACCGCCAACCTCGCCGCCGGATTCGCCTCCGCCGATCCGGAGGCCATGCGGCTGCTGCGCTCCCTGGGCGCCGGCCGGACACGCACGTTCCTGATGGTCCGCGTGCCCAGCGCGATGCCGTACTTCTTCGCCGGGCTGCGGGTCAGCATCACCTACGCCGTCGTCGGCGCGGTGTTCGCCGAGTACGCGGGCGCGGAGAACGGGCTCGGCATCTACATGCAGGCGCAGAAGAGCGCCTTCCGCACCGACCTCGTCTTCGCGGCCGTGGCGGTCACCGCCGCCCTGAGCATCGCCCTGTTCGCCACGACCTACCTCCTCCAACGCCTCGCCCTGCCCTGGGAACGCGCCACCCGGCGGAAGGACCACCCATGAGCACCCCCGACGGCACCACCCCCGGTGCCCCCGATCCGCGGCTCGTGCTGCGCGGCGTCGACAAGGGCTACGACGGTCTCGACGTCCTGCGCGGTCTCGAACTGTCCGTCCAGCCGGGCGAGTTCGCGGCCGTGATCGGCCCCAGCGGCAGCGGCAAGAGCACCCTGCTCAACCTGGTCTCCGGGCTCGACCGGCCCACGGCCGGCGAGATCCTGGTCGACGGGGAGCCTCCCCGCACCCGCTCGGGCCGGGTCGCCTACATGCCGCAGAAGGACCTCCTCTTCCCCTGGCGCACCGTCCTCGCCAACACCGCCCTCGGTCTGGAGGCGCAGGGGGTGCGCCGGACGGAGGCCCGCCGCCGGGCCGCCGCGCTGTTCGACGCGTTCGGCCTCGACGGCTTCCAGCACAGCTATCCCGGTCAGCTCAGCGGCGGTATGCGGCAGCGCGCGGCGCTGCTGCGCACCGTCGTCCTGGAACGTCCGCTGCTGCTGCTCGACGAGCCGTTCGGCGCCCTGGACTCCCTCACCCGCCGTGAACTCCAGCGCTGGCTGGCCCACATGTGGCACACCTACCGCTGGACCGTCGTCCTGGTCACCCATGACATCCGGGAGGCGGTGCTGCTCGCCGACACCATCCACGTCCTGTCACCGCGGCCCGCCTCGGTGACCGCGCGCATCGAGGTGCCCCGCCCGCCACGCGGCGGGGACGGCCCGCGCGCACTGGACGCCGTCACGGCGGCCGAGGTCGAGGAACGCGTCCTGGCCGCGCTCGCCGCGCCTTCGGGAGCCGCCCGATGACCGCACCCGGCGGCAACGCCACGGAACCCGCCCCGCCGGCCACGCACGGGCTCGGCTACGACCGCGTCGAACCCGACTGGGCTCCCCTCACCGCCGACGAGGCGGCGGACGTGCTCGGCGGCCCGGTCCGGCTGCACTGGCACAGTCCCCGCCCGCTGTCCGCGGCCGCCGTCGTGGAGCACGACGGACGGCGCGTCTTCCTCAAACGGCACCACACCGGCGTCCGCACCCTCGAAGGGCTGGAGGAGGAGCACGCCTTCCTGCGCCATCTGCGCTCCCGCGGCGCGCCCGTGGTCGACGTCCTCGCCGCGTCGGCGCGCGGCGAATGGACCTACGAGGTGCATTCGCTGGGCCACGGCACGGACCTCTACCAGGACGCGCTGTCCTGGACGCCGTTCACCTCGGTCCATCACGCCCGGGAGGCGGGTTCCGCGCTCGCCCGGCTCCATCGGGCCGCCGTCGGCCACCGGGCGCCGGCCCGCCGGGTCCAGCCGCTGGTGTCGTCGTTCCGCGTGTTCGGCGGCCCCGATCCGCAGGGCGCCCTCGCCGCCTACGCCGCCGAGCGGCCGGCCCTCGCCGACGCCCTGCGCTCCGACCCGGTCGACGCCGACCTGGCCCGCTGGCATCTGCCGCTGCACGCCGAACTGGCGCCGCTCCTGCCCGAGTTGGAGCCGCTGTGGACGCACAACGACTGGCACGCCTCCAACCTGCTGTGGGACACGACCGGCGGCGGGGACACCGTGTCCACGGTGCTCGACTTCAACCTCAGCGACCGGACCACGGCCGTCCACGACCTCGCGGTGGCACTGGAACGCAACGTCTTCGGCTGGCTGGACCTGCCACGCGGCCACCGCCATGTGTCGGTGCAACACGCCCACCTCACGGCCCTGTTGGAGGGCTACGCCGCCGTCCGCCCGCTCAGCGAGGCCGAGGCCGAAGCGCTGCCCGCGCTGCTGCCCCTGGTCAACGCCGAGTACGCACTGTCGGAGATGCACTACTTCCACGAAGTGACCCGCTCGGCGGCGAACACCGCACTGGCCCGCGCCTACTTCACCGACCACACCCGCTGGTTCACCACCGAACCCGGCCGTCTCGCCCTGCGCCAGGTGCGGGACACCGCGCGGCGACTGACCGCATCCGCACCTCTCTCCGGTCGCAAATCCGGTGGCGGACCGGGCGGCGAGCGGGCAGGCTCACGCGCATGATCCCGATGAGTTCCGCGTCCGTCCCCGGAACCCGCCGACACCGGAGCCGCCCATGACGAGCAGTGAGCTGTGGAGCCGTGAGACCGCCGACCGCTACGACGCCGAGGAGACCGAGCGGACCTCGGACGCCGTCCTCGGACCGACGGTCGCCTTCCTCGCCGAACTCGCGGGCGACGGGCGGGCGTTGGAGTTCGCCATCGGAACCGGGCGCGTGGGCGTCCCGCTGCGGGAACACGGTGTGCCCGTGGTGGGGATCGAGCTGTCCGAACCCATGGCGGCTGTCCTGCGCCGCAAGGCCGACGAGGACACGCTCCCGGTGGTCATCGGGGACATGGCCACCACCGTCGTGCCCGGCGAGTTCAGCCTGGTCTATCTCGTCTACAACACCATCACGAACCTGCTCACGCAGGACGAGCAGGTCGAGTGCTTCCGCAACGCCGCGCGTCATCTGGCGCCCGGCGGCCGGTTCGTCGTCGAACTGGGCGTGCCGCCGCTGCGGTTGCTGCCGCCCGGGCAGGTCGCGGTGCCGTTCGACGTCTCCGACCGGCATCTCGGCTTCGACACCTTCGACCTGGTCGAACAGATCCTGGTCTCGCACCACTTCACCCGCGACGGCGGCGACGGCCGCTACCGCCGCGGCGCCTCCCGGCACCGGTACGCCTGGCCGGCGGAGCTGGACCTGATGGCGAAGATCGCCGGACTCCACCTGGAGCGGCGCGTCGCGGACTGGGACGGGTCGCCGTTCACCCCGGAGTCCCCGCAGCACATCTCCGTCTGGCGCAAGCCGACCTGACATTCCCCCAGTCGGTGCGCCGTGACGGTGGTCGCCGGTTCGGGAATACGGCGGCTCGGGCGCGGGTTCCGGACCCCTGAAGAGCTGAAGACGATCACGGGCCGCCGCCCTGCGCGGCGCGCCCGTCGAAGGGGGACGGTATGAAGGCGGTCGCGTTCAAGGAGGTCGGCGGACCGGAGGTCCTGCGTCCGGTGGAGCTGCCCACACCGGAGCCGGGGCCGGGCGAGGTGCTGATCCGGGTGGCGTACGCGGGCGTCAACTACGGCGAAGTCCAGCACCGGCTGGGCGACTTCGGCGCTCCCGAGGGCGAGACGGTCACCGGTCTGGAGGCGTCGGGGACGGTGGCGGCGCTCGGTGAGGGCGTGACGGGCCTGACGCTCGGCGAGGAGGTCGCCGCGTATCTCCCGGACGGCGGCGGTTACGCGGAATACGCGTCGGCACCGGCCTCGTTCGTGTTCCCGCTGACCGACGTGGGCCTCGGTCTGCGGACGGCCGGTGCCGCGCCCCTCGTGCTGACGACCGCGTACGGCGTGCTGGCCGGCGCGGCCCGGATCGCGGCCGGTGACACCGTGCTCGTCCACGCGGCGGCGGGCGGAGTCGGTTCGGCGGCGGCGCAGCTCGCCCGGTCGCTGGGGGCGGCGGCTGTGTACGGCACCGTGAGCACCAAGGAGAAGGCGGAGTACGCGCGCCGCTTCGGCTACGACGAGGTCTTCGAGCGCGACGGCTTCGTGGAGGCGGTCCGGGCGGCGACGTCCGGGCGCGGCGTGGACCTGGTGCTGGACCCGATCGGCGGCGCCACCCGGCTGGCGAGCTTCGAGATCCTGGCGCCGTTCGGCCGGGTCGCGGTCTACGGGGAGGCGGCCCGGCATCCCGACCTGAGCCTGCCGGTCCTCCCGGTGTGGAAGAACAACCGTGTCCTGACGGGCTACAACATCGGCGACCTCTCCCGCCGGGACCCGGATGCCCTGCGGCGGCACACCCTCGCCGCGCTGGGACTGGCCGCGTCCGGTGACGTGCGGATCGACATCACGGCCGAGTACGAGCTGTCCGACGCGTCGGAGGCGCATCGCCTGCTGGAGGCCGGTGCGAACACGGGCAAGGCCGTGCTGCGGGTGGGTGGTTGAGGCCACCCGCGTGAGATGAGACCCCGGGCGTGGCCGTCGAGGCGAGCGGCGGCGGCGGTCACGCCGGGGGCGGCCCGCCCGGGGCGACCCCGATCTCGACGAGCGGTTCGAGCTGGGCGCCCCACTCGGGGTACAGGGCGACCTTCTTCTCGTGGAGCGCCATGATCTCGCCGGCCAGCCCCGGGTCCATGTCGTCGGAGACGTCGGGGCCGATGCGGATCCTGGCGAGGTGCGGAAGGATCTCGGGGTCTCCGGCCAGGTGGACCGGGTCGTGCATGTACCGCTCCAGGGCGGCCAGATCGGCGATGCCCACGCAGTAGCCGTGGGTGAGGCCCTCGGCGGGGTCGCCCAGGCTCTGTCCCACGGTGGCGAACGACACCGACTCCACGGAGGCCGTCCGGCGCATCAGCGCGAGGACGCGGTCCCTCTGTTCCTCGGTCGTCCCGTCCTTGAAGGCGAAGCGCAGCATGTGAACGATCATGGTCTCCCACCCGCTCGATTGAACTCATCGGTTCAGTCAACTTGCCTTGCTGGTAGCACAGTTAGAATGAACCCATGGGTTCAGTAGAGTCAAGCGGGGCCGGTGGCGTGACGCGTGGCCGGGTGGACAAGCGGCAGGCGATCCTGGACGCCGCGTTCACCGTCTTCGCCCGGCGCGGGTACGCGCAGGCGTGCGTCCAGGAGATCGCGGAGGAGGCGCGCGTCGCCAAACCGACGGTCTACAGCCATCTGCGCGACAAGGAGACCCTCTTCCGCCACACGGTCGAACTGGCCGCCGACGCCCTGGCGGCGGAGAGCCTCGCCGCGGTCGAACGGCTGCGCACCCTCGGCCCCGACGGCGACCTGCGGGCGGCGCTCACGGATCTCGCCCGGCGGCTGCTGACGGTGTGCTGCGGTGAACGCTCCCGCGCGCTGCGGTCGTTGACGTACGCGCAGGTGTCGCAGTTCCCCGATCTGATCGACACCGTGCAGGAGCGCACCGCGCACCGCCCGCGCGCGGCGCTCGCCGACCGGCTGGCCCGGCTCTCGCTGGCCGGCCGGCTGCGCGGCGGCGACCCGGAGCGGGCCGCCGAGCACTTCTTCGCCCTGCTCACCGGCCCGCTGGAGTCGCGTTCCCGGCTGGGCACCCGCCGGGTCCCCGCCGCCGAGCTGCGCGATGTGGCGGAGGCGGCGGTGGACGTCTTCCTGCGCGCCTACGGCGCCGACGAACCCGCCTCGCACTGAGCCTTCTGTTCAGCGAGTTGCCAGCCCTAGCTGGGCGGACGCCGCGTCGACGGTCTGCTCCAGCAGGACGGCGATCGTCATGGGCCCCACCCCGCCGGGGACCGGGGTGATCAGGCCGGCCCGGGTGCGGGCGGTGTCGAAGTCGACGTCACCGACGTTGCCCGCGTTGTATCCGGCGTCGATCACGACGGCGCCGGGCCTGATGTCCTCGCCGCGAATCAGCCGGGGCCGTCCCACGGCCGCGACGACGACGTCCGCCTCCCGTACGGCCGCCGCCAGGTCCGCCGTACGGGAGTGGCAGTAGGTGACGGTGGCGTCGCGGGCGAGCAGCAGCATGCCGACGGGCTTGCCGAGGATCGCGCTGCGGCCCACCACCACGGCACGCCGGCCCGTGAGTTCGACGTCGTACGCGTCCAGCAGCCGCATGATTCCGCCGGGGGTGCAGGACGCGAAGCCGGGCCGTCCGAAGCTCATCGAGGCGAAGCTGCTCATCGTGACGCCGTCGACGTCCTTCTCCGGCGCGATGGCCTCGAACGCCGCCCGCTCGTCGATGTGCGGGCCGACGGGGTGCTGCAACAGGATGCCGTGCACGGCGGGGTCCTGCGACAAGGTCCGCAGGGTGCCTACGAGTTCGGCGGTCGTGGTGGCGGCCGGCAGGCTGACGAGCCGCGAGTCGATGCCGGCCTTCGCGCACCGGGCCCGCTTCATCCGGACGTACGTCACCGAGGCCGGATCCTCGCCCACCAGCACCGTGGCGAGGCACGGCGTCACACCGGTACGCCGGGTGATCTCCGCCGCCCTGACCGACGTCTCCTCGACGACGCGCCGGGCCAGGGCGGTCCCGTCCATCAGCCGGGCCGTCCGGGTCTGCATGTGCGTGCGCGTGCGGGACATGGTCGCCTCCAGGCGTCGCTGACCACTCGCCCAGGCGCACGGCATCGACCGGTTCGGCAGGCCGCTCCCCGGTGGTGCTCCACCTCAGCGCCAGTCACGGCCCACACGCCACTGTAGTGGACCGCTCGCGGCGGCCGGGGTGTCTCGGGCGGTGGGACGCGTGGTGGACGGGCCGGTCCCGGGTGTGCTTTCATCCGGCCATGGAGACCACTGGACCGGCTTACGCCGTGCTGCTCGACCCGTTCTGGGTGAGCCGCCGCGCCGACCAGTTCGACCAGGTCTGTCGCTGAACGCCGTACGACGGCTCGCGACCTCCGACCTCTCTCCCGCCTGAATCGGTTTCCTGATTCCTCCGTCCGCTCCGATCGGCCCCTGTCCCAGGGCCGGTGAGCGGTCCGCCCGGCGTTGCCTCGAAGGACCCCCATGGCCCAGCCCGCAGTTCTGCCCGTCATCGACATCTCCCGCTTCCGAGGTCCCGACTCCGACCGTGCCGCCTTCCTGGCCGAACTCCGTTCCGCCGCCCATGAGACGGGCTTCTTCTACGTCACCGGCCACGGCGTCCCCAGGGCGCTGCGCGACGAGGTGCTCGCCCTGGCGCGTGCCTTCTTCGCGCTGCCGGAGCACCAGCGGCTGGAGATCGAGAACGTCAACTCGCCTCAGTTCCGGGGCTATACGCGCACCGGTACCGAGTACACGGCGGGCAGCCCCGACTGGCGGGAGCAGATCGACATCGGCCCCGAGCGTGCCGCGCTGACGACGGGCCCGGGCGACCCCGACTACGTGCGGCTCGTGGGACCCAACCAATGGCCGTCCGCGCTGCCGGAGTTGAGGGACACCGTACTGCGCTGGCAGGCGGAGGCGCTGCGGGTGAGCCGTGAGGTGCTGCGGGCCCTGGCTGCCGCGCTGGGGCAGGACGAGGGCTACTTCGACCAGTGGTTCGACGACGAGGCGGCCGTCCATGTGAAGATCGTGCACTATCCCCCGCGCGCCGCCCAGGACGCCGATCAGGGCGTGGGCGCGCACAAGGACTACGGCTATCTCGCCCTGTTGCAGCAGGACGACATCGGCGGGCTCCAGGTGCGGCGCGAGGACGGCGGGTGGATCGACGCGGTGCCCGTGCACGACGCGTTCGTGTTCAACATCGGCGAGATGCTGGAGATCGCCACCCAGGGCTATCTGAGGGCCACTCAGCACCGGGTGGTCAGCCCGCAGCCCGGTGTCCACCGCTACTCGATTCCCTTCTTCCTCGGCCCGCGTCTGGACGCGGTGGTCAAACCCCTGCTCCTGCCACCGGAGTTGGCGGCGCTCAGTCGCGGCGTGAGCGACGACCCGGACAATCCGCTCCTGGCGGCCTTCGGGGAGAACGCCGTGGTGGGCTGGCTGCGTTCGCATCCGCGGGTGGCCGAGCGCTGGTGGTCCGACGTCCTGGCCCGGCGGGAGAACGCCCGATGAGCGACGGACGCTGGGGGTTCGAGACCCGGCAGGTGCACGCCGGCGCGGTGCCGGACCCGGCCACCGGCGCGCGGGCCGTACCGGTCCACCAGTCCGCGAGCTATGTCTTCCGGGACACCGCGCACGCGGCGGCGGCCTTCGAGCTGAGCGATCTCGCCACGCACGCGTACACGCGGCTGTCGAATCCGACGACCGCCGTGGCGGAGGACCGGATCGCGTCCCTGGAGGGCGGTTCGGCGGCGGTCGCCGTGGCCAGCGGGCAGGCCGCGACGAGCCTCGCCCTGCTCAACCTGGCCCGGGCGGGCGACCACATCGTGGCCTCGTCGTCCCTGTACGGCGGCACCCGCACCCTGCTGGAACACACGTTCGCCGACTTCGGCATCGACGTCACGTTCGTCGACGACCCGGACGACCCCGGTGCCTGGGCGGCGGCCGTACGTCCCGCAACGAAGGCGCTGTTCGGGGAGAGCCTCGGCAATCCGCGCGGCAACGTCCTGGACATCGAGGCGGTGGCCCGGGTCGCCCACGAGGCCGGGGTGCCGTTCGTGGTCGACAACACGGTGCTCACGCCGTATCTGCTGCGGCCGTTCGAGCACGGCGCGGACATCGTCGTGCACTCCACCACCAAGTTCCTCTCCGGACACGGCACCGCGATCGGCGGGATCGTCGTGGACGGCGGGAGGTTCGACTTCGGTGCCGATCCCGGCCGTTGGCCGGGGCTGACCCGGCCCGATCCGACCTACGGCGGGCTGTCGTTCTGGGACTCCTTCTCCGACCTCGGGCTCGCCTACGCGCTG
This sequence comes from Streptomyces antibioticus, assembly GCF_002019855.1. NCBI lineage: Bacteria > Bacillati > Actinomycetota > Actinomycetes > Kitasatosporales > Streptomycetaceae > Streptomyces > Streptomyces antibioticus. Next base: position 248,593 of record NZ_CM007717.1, read on the forward strand.
CGGCTGCGCACCCGGCTGGTGCGCGATCTGGGTCCTGCCGTCTCGCCGTTCAACAGCTTCCTGCTGCTCCAGGGCCTGGAGACGCTCAGCCTGCGTATCGAGCGGCATGTGTCCAACGCGCACGCGCTCGCCGTCTGGCTGGAGGACCAGCCTCAAGTGCGGCGGGTGCACTACCCGTCGCTGCCCTCCAGCCCGTGGCGGACGCAGGCCAAGCGCTATCTGCCACGCGGTGCCGGGGCGGTCCTCTCCTTCGAACTCGCGGGCGGTCTGCGGGCGGGGCGGCGGTTCGTGGAAGGGGTCCGGCTGTTCAGCCATCTCGCGAACATCGGTGACGTCCGCAGTCTGGTCATCCACCCCGCCTCCACCACCCACGCCCAACTGGACGCCCGTCAGCAGGCGGCGGCCGGTGTCACGCCCGGGCTGGTGCGTCTGTCGGTCGGCATCGAGGGCGTCGACGACCTGATCGCCGACCTCGCGGCGGGCCTGAGAGCGGCCGCCGAATGAACTCCCTCCCCCGCCCGCGCACTTCCGCGCGCCCACGTCCCAGAGGAGCCCGATCCGTCATGCGCCGCAGCACCGCCCTCCGGCACGCCGCCACCACGACCGTCCTCGTCGGCCTGGCCGCGACCGGCTGCGGCACCGGCGCCGCCGACAGCCCCGGGGACACCGGACAGACCAGCCAGGCAGCCCAGCCCGACGCCATCGACACCGCGGCCACCGTCGACGTACGCCTGGTCCTGGAACCGACCAGCCTCGACATCGCCGGTACGGCGGGCGCGGCCCTCGACCAGATCCTGCTCGACAACATCTACCAGGGCCTGCTGACCCGCGACGAGGACAACAAGGTCCGCCCGAGCCTGGCGACCAGCTTCAAGGAGTCGCCCGACGGGCTGACCTACACCTTCCGTCTCGCGAAGAACGCCGCCTTCCACGACGGGACGAAGGTCACCGCGGCCGACGCCGTCTGGTCGCTGCGGCAGGTGACGGCGGCCGGCTCCACGAACCCCGACGCGGCGGCGCTCGCCTCCGTCAAGAGCGTCACCGCCGCCGACGACCACACCGTCGTCGTCACGCTCGCCCACCGGGACACCGGTTTCACCTGGAGGCTGACCGGCCGGGCCGGCATCGTCTTCAAGCGGGGCACCGACTTCTCCTCCCTCGCGGGGAAGGAGAACGGCACCGGCCCGTTCAAGCTCGGCGGCTGGAAGCGCGGTTCGTCCATCACCTTCGTCCGGAACGACGCCTACTGGGGGAAGAAGGCCAAGGTCGCCAAGGTCGTCTTCCACTACATCAAGGACGACAACGCGGCCAACAACGCCCAGCGCACCGGCCAGACCGACATCGAGACCGGCGCGAACGCGACCCTGCTCCAGCCGTTCACCGACAACCCCGACCACACGGTGCTGCGCGGCGACACCACCGACAAGTTCACGCTCGCCCTCAACAACGCCGAGGGCCCCACCAAGGACGTGCGGGTGCGGCGCGCCGTCCGCCGGGCCGTCGACAAGGCCGGCCTGATCAAGATCCTCGGCGGCGCGGGCAGGCCGGTCGGCGGCCCGATACCGCCGAGCGACCCCGGGTACGAGGACCTCACCTCGATCGACGCCTACGATCCGGCGGGCGCCAAGAAGCTTCTCCGGCAGGCCGGTTACGGCGACGGCCTCAAGCTCACCGTCCAGATCCCCACCATCTACCCGGCGGAGATCGGCGACTACCTGGCCTCCCAGCTCAAGCAGGTGGGCATCCAACTCACCGTGCGGCCGGTGGAGTTCCAGACCTGGCTCGACGCCGTCTACACCAAGCACGACTACCAGCTCAGCGTCGTCGACCACGCCGAGGCCCGCGACCTGAACAACTTCGCCAACCCCGACTACTACTTCGGCTACGACAACGCCGACGTGCGCACGTGGTACGCGGCAGCCCGGACGGCCGAGGGCGACGGCGCCCGCGACGCCCTGCTGAAGAAGGCGGCCCGGCAGGTGTCCGAAGACGCCGCCGCGGACTGGCTGTTCGTCAGCCAGACCCTCACCGTCGTGCGCGACGGAGTCACCGGCGTCCCGCGGAACTTCACCAGCAACCGCTACCGCCTCGCGGATCTCGCCGTGGCGAAGAAGTGAGGCACGGGTGACCCTGTTCCTGCTGCGCCGGGCCGCGCTGCTGGTGGTGTCCCTGCTCGCGGCGAGCGTGCTGGTGTTCCTGGCGCTGCGCCTGCTGCCCGGGGACGTCGCCCAGACGATCGGCGGCATCAAGGCCACCCCGGCCCAGGTCGCGGCCGTACGCCACGACCTGGGTCTGGACCGGCCGCTCGCCGCCCAGTACGGGGACTGGATCGGGGGTGTGGTCACCGGTGACTTCGGGCGGTCGGTGCTGGACGGCACCTCCGTGTCCGGTCAGCTCGCCGAGAAGTTCGCGGTGACCGGACCGCTGGCCGCGGGCGCCGTCGTCCTCGCGCTCGCCTTCGCCGTCCCCCTCGGTGTCCTGGCCGCCGTCCGCCGGGACTCGCGGCTGGGCAGTGCCGTCAACACGGTCGGCCAGCTCGGCATCGCGCTGCCCACCCTGTGGACCGGGCTGCTGCTCGTCGTGGTCTTCGCCGTCCAGGTGCCCTGGCTGCCCGCGCAGGGCTTCCCCGTCGACGGCTGGGCCGAGCCCGGGCAGGCGCTGCGCAGTCTGGTGCTGCCCTGGCTGACGCTGGCCCTCGCCGAGGGCGCCGTCCTGCTGCGCTTCGTACGGTCCGCGGTCCTGGACGTGCTGCACCAGGACTGGCTGCGCACCGCCCGCGCCAAGGGCCGCACCCGCACCAGCGCGCTGCTGCGGCACGGGCTGCGCAACGCGGCCGTGCCCGTGGTGTCGGTGCTCGGACTCCAGATCGCCGCGCTGGTGGCGGGGGCGGTGGTCGTGGAGCAGGTCTTCGTACTGCCGGGGGTCGGCCAGATGCTGATCACGGACGTCGGCAACCGGGACCTGGACAAGGTGCAGGGCGAGATCCTGCTGCTCACCGCCGCGGTGCTGGTCGTCGGGTTCCTGGTGGACCTCGCCCACCGGCTGATCGACCCACGGCTGCGGAGCACCCTATGAGCACGCCGCCCGTCGTCCGTGCCCTCCTGCGCAGCCGCAGCGGCCTCGCCGGAACCGTACTGGTCGGCCTGCTCGTCCTGGCCGCGCTGGTCTCCCTGGTCTGGACACCGTACGACCCGACTCTCGCGCGTCCCGAGGACGGCTGGCTGCTGCCGCTGTCCGGCGGGCATGTGCTGGGCACCGACCGGCTGGGCCGCGACGAGCTGAGCCAACTGCTGACCGGGGCCCGCGCCACCCTGCTCACCGCCGTCCTCGCGGCCGCCGTGGCGGCCCTCGTCGGGCTGACGCTCGCCCTGGCCGCTGTCCTGCTGCCGCGCTGGATCGGGCCCGTCGTCGTCCAGTTCACGGATGTGCTGATCGCGTTCCCCGTCCTGCTGATCGCGATGATCCTCACCGCCGTGCACGGCGCCTCCACCTGGACCGTGGTCACGGCCGTCGGCGTCGGGGCGGGCGTCAACCTCGCCCGGATCGCACGCGCCGAGGCCGCGCGGGTGCTGACCACGGACTATGTGCTGGCCGCCCACGCCGCCGGCGCCGGGACCTGGCGCGTCGTCCGCAAGCATCTGATGCCGAACATCGCGCCCACGCTCGTCGTGCAGCTCTCCCTGGTGCTGTCGGTGGCGGTCCTCGCCGAAGCGGCCCTGTCGTTCCTCGGGTTCGGCGCGCCGGCGCCCACCGTCTCCTGGGGGCGCATGCTGCACGAGCAGCAGCAGTACATCACCGCCCGCCCGTTGCTCGTCGTCTGGCCCGGGCTCGCCGTCGCCGCCTCCGTCCTCGGGTTCAACCTGCTCGGGGACGGGCTGCGCGAGGCCGCCGACGCCCGCCTGCGGATCCGGGAGGAGGCATGAGCCTGCTCACGGTCGACAAACTGAGCGTGCGGATCGGCGGTACGACCGCCGTGGACGGTCTCGGCCTCTCCCTCGCCGCCGGGGAACGCCTCGCGCTGATCGGCGAGTCCGGGTCGGGCAAGTCCCTCACCGCCCTGGCCGTCATGGGCCTGCTGCCCGACGGGGCCCGGGCCACCGGCAGTGTCCGGTTCGGCGGGCGGGAACTGCTCGGCCTCGGCGACCGGGAACTGTCCCGGCTGCGCGGCGACCGGATGGCCATGGTCTTCCAGGAGCCCATGAGCGCCCTCAACCCCCTGATGCGCATCGGCGCACAGCTCGCCGAGCCCCTCCGCCTGCACCGGGGCCTCAAACGGCGGCACGCGCGTACGGCGGCCGTCGAACTGGCCGCGCGGGTCGGTCTGCCGGATCCGGAGCTGATCGTGCGCGCGTGGCCGCACCAGCTCTCTGGGGGCCAGCGGCAGCGCGTCGGCCTGGCCATGGCCCTCGCCACCCGCCCGGCCCTCCTCATCGCGGACGAACCCACCACCGCGCTCGACGTCACCGTCCAGGCCGACATGCTGTCGCTGCTCGACGCGTTGGTGCGGGAGCACGGCACCTCGCTGCTCTTCATCAGCCACGACCTCGCCGTGGTCGCCCAGTTGTGCCCGCGGGCCGTCGTCCTCAAGGACGGACGACTCGTGGAGGAAGGCGCGACCGGCGCCCTCGTGCGTGAGCCCCGGCACCCGTACACGCGCGCGCTGGTGGAGGCCGCCCGCGCGACCGGATCCGAGGAGGTCACCCGATGACCGTGCTGCTGCGGGCGGCCGGACTCAGCCGCGCTTACCGGCTGCCGCGCGCCTCCCTGCTGGCACCGCCCGCGCACCGGCACGCCGTACGGGACGTGTCGCTGGAGCTGTGGGAGGGCCGAAGCCTGGGGGTCGTCGGGGAGTCCGGATCCGGCAAGTCCACCCTGGCACGGCTCCTGCTGGCGCTGGAGCGGCCCGACTCCGGCACGGTCGAGTACCGCGGGCGCCCGGTCCACCGGGGCCGACTGCCCTGGTTCCGGCGCGAGGTGCAGGTCGTCCTCCAGGATCCGATGGGCTCCCTCGACTCGCGCGCCACGGTCCGCGACATCGTCGCCGAACCGCTGGAATGCCTGAAGGTGGCGGGCGACCACGACGACCGGGTGGACGAACTCCTGCGGGCGGTGGCGCTGGACCCGTCCGTGCGCGACCGGTATCCGCACGAGTTCTCCGGGGGCCAGCGGCAGCGCATCGCCATCGCGCGCGCCCTCGCCCCCGGCCCGAAGGTCCTGGTCGGCGACGAGCCGCTCAGCGCCCTCGACGTGTCGGTCCGCGCGCAGATCCTCGCCCTGCTGGAGGACCTCGCCGAGGCGTACGGCCTGACGCTGCTGCTCGTCTCCCACGACATCGGTGTCGTACGGCGGTTGTGTACGGACGTGCTGGTGATGAAGGACGGCCGAGCCGTCGAACAGGGCCCGGCCGCGTCTGTGCTGACCGAATCTCAACACCCCTACACGCGCCGCCTGTTGGCCGCCGTACCACGGCTGCCCGCCTGACCGCAGGACCTCTACGACCGGGAGGACCTCTATGACCTGGAGGACCGGATGACCACACACCCCGTGCGTCGGCTCTCCCTGGGCGCACTCGTCCAGGGTTCCGGCGGGCACATCGCCGGCTGGCGGCACCCCGACGGCCGCCCCGACGGACAGCTCAACTTCGCCTTCCACGCCGATCTGGCCCGCACCCTCGAACGCGGCCGGTTCGACGCCCTGTTCCTCGCCGACGTCGTCGCCGTCTGGGGCCATCAGCTCGACTCGCTGTCGCGCACCGGCCGCGCCGAGCACTTCGAACCGATCACCCTGCTGGCCGCGCTCTCCCTGGTGACCGAGCACATCGGCCTGGCGGCGACGGCGACCGCCACCTACAACCACCCCTTCCACATCGCCCGCAAGTTCGCCTCCCTTGACCACATCTCGGGCGGCCGGGCCGGCTGGAACGTGGTCACCTCCGTCGTCCCGCTGGAGGCGGCGAACTTCGGCTTCGACCGCCACCTCGAACACGAACTGCGCTACCGCCGCGCCGACGAGTTCGTACAGGTCGTCAAGGCGCTCTGGGACAGCTTCGACGACGCGGCGGTCGTACGCGACAAGGCCACCGGCCGCTACTACGACCCCGCCGGACTGCACACCCCGCACCACCGGGGCGAGCACTTCTCCGTGCGCGGACCACTCAACATCTCACGGCCGCCGCAGGGCCATCCTGTCGTCTTCCAGGCCGGATCCTCCCCGACGGGGCGGGAGTTCGCGGCCCGGCACGGGGAGGTCCTGTTCACCTCGCAGTACGAACTCGGCCCCGCGCAGGCGTTCTACGCCGACGTCAAGGCACGGGCGGCGGCCCATGGCCGCGATCCCGCGCATGTGCTGGTGTGGCCGGGCATCTCGCCGCTCGTCGCCGCGACCGAGACGGAGGCGCGGCAGCGGCTCGGCGAGCTGGGGGACCTCGTCCACGACGACGTCGCGCGGCGCCTCGTCCAGGACAACATCGGCGACCTCGACCTCAGCGATCACCCGGTGGACGGCCCGCTGCCGGACATCCCCGAGAGCAACCGCAGCAAGTCGCGTCGTGACCTGCTGCTGAAAACGGCTCGCGCCGAGGGCCTGACGATACGTCAACTCGCTCTGCGCTTCGCCACGGACGCCGCCGTGGCAGGAACCCCCGAGCAGATCGCCGACCACATCGAGACGTGGTTCCGTGCCTACGCGGCCGACGGGTTCAACATCTCCTTCCCCTATCTTCCGGGCCCCGCCGAGGACTTCGTGGACCAGGTGGTGCCGCTGTTGCAGCAACGGGGGCTTCTGCGCACGGAATACGAGGGCACGACCCTGCGCGAGAACCTGGGGCTGCCGCGGCCGGCCGCCCGTGACCGGCACCTCCAGGAGAGCGGACGATGACGCCCCGGACCGGCCGTCGCACCGGGCAGCTCCATCTGAACGCCTTCCTGAAGCCTCCGGGGGAGTTCCTCGCCGCCTGGCGGCATCCGGACACCGCGGCGGACGCGGGTGTCAGCATCCGTGAGGTGCTCGCCTTCGCCCGGACCGCCGAACGGGCCGCCTTCGACGCGGTGTTCCTCGCCGATCTGGTCGGGGTGCCGTTCGCGAGCGAGGACGTCCTCAGCCGGGTCAGCGTCGTCAACGACTCGTTCGAACCGACCACCCTGCTGGCCGCGCTCGCCGCCGGAACCTCCCGGATCGGCCTCATCGCCACCGCCTCCACCAGCTACAACGAGCCGTATCACGTGGCCCGCACCTTCGCCTCCCTCGACCACATCTCCGGTGGCCGGGCGGGCTGGAACGTGGTGACCTCCCTCAACGACGGCGAGGCCCAGAACTTCGGCCTCGACGCCCATCTCGACCACGCCACGCGCTACGACCGCGCCGAGGAGTTCCATGACGTGGTGAAAGGGCTGTGGGACTCCTTCGACGACGACGCCTTCCGCCACGACCGTGTCTCGGGCGTCTACTTCGACCCGGGCAAGCTGCACGCGCTGAACCACGAGGGCAAACACTTCAAGGTCGCCGGGCCCCTGAACATCGCACGGCCCCCGCAGGGACATCCGGTCATCGTGCAGGCCGGGGCCTCCGAGGCCGGCAAGAACCTCGCGGCACGGATCGCCGACGTCATCTTCTCGGGCATCACCGACCTCGACCGGGCCAAGGAGTTCTACGCGGAGATCAAGGAGCGCGCCGCCGTCCACGGCCGCGATCCGGACCACGTCAAGGTGCTTCCGGCGCTGTCGGTCATCACGGCGCCCACGGCGGCGGAGGCACAGCGGAAACTCTCCCGGCTCACCGCGCTGCTGCCCCCGCAGGTCGCCCTCGCCGACCTCTCCTACTGGCTCGGCGGGTTCGACCTCAGCGCGTATCCGCTCGACGGCCCGCTGCCCGAACTCCCCGTCTCCAACCAGTCCCGCACCGCCCAGCAGCAGATCTACGAGACCGCCCGCCGCGACAACCTCACGATCCGCGACCTGGTGCGGCGGGTGGCGAACGACGACCGCACGATCACCGGCCCGCCGGATCTGATCGCCGACCACATCGAGGAGTGGTTCCTCGGCGGCGCGGCCGACGGCTTCAACGTGATCTTCCCGTACCTGCCCGGCACCCTGGACGACTTCGCCGAACTCGTCATCCCGGAACTCCGCACCCGCGGCCTGTTCCGCACCCACTACACGGGCCGCACCCTCCGAGACCACCTGGGCCTGCCACGCCCACCCGGCCGGGGGTAGTCACCCGTCACCCGTTTCCCCAACTCGGCGGATCACTCATGAGGACAACACGGTCGGCGCCGACGTCGAAGCCGAGCACAGGATGGCCGTAGCAGCCCTCCGGCTCCACCAGCACCGGCTTGCCGAGGCGCCGCCCGATCTCCCCGAGGAAACCGCAGAAGACGTCGAGCCGCTCCTGCCCCCGCACCTCCCACAGGTCGACGTCGAAGTCGATCTCGTCGGCGCCGCCGAAGCGGAAGATCGCCAGCACGTCGGCGGTCGGCCAGACCCGCAGGTTCGGGCACTCGGCGTCCCCGGGACGGGACAGCACGGCCGCAGCCGCAGGCAGAGGCAGCACCGTCGTGCCCTCGGAGTACTCGGCCTTCCAGCCCCTCACCTCGATGAGGTCAAGGACGGCCTGCCAGTCCTCCACCGAGGTGTCGGGGACACGCACGTCCGGCAGCCGTCCCATCAGATCGGGATCGAAGAAACAGCTCACGTCGTCCCACGCAAGATCACCCACCCGGCTATCCTGCCCGGCGCCCCGATCCGGCGCAGCTCTGTTTTCGGGGTGGGCCTGTTTTCGGGGCGGGCCTTCCTGGGAATCGCGTCGGTGCCGGATAGCGTGGTCCGCGTTTGCTGTGTCTACCTGGAGTTCTTGAGGTTCTCGCATGATTCCGAGCCGACCGGGCGGCGGCCGCCATGAGTGACGCCACCGACGCTTCCGCACGTGCCGAGCGGCAGGTGGCACGCGTACGGGACAGCGCCGCCGAGCGGTTCGCACTGGCGCGAAACTTCTACCTCTCCTCCGCCGCTCTCCGCCCGTACGGCAACGCCGAGTTGAGCTTCACCCACTGGTCACGCTCACGCGGCGTCCTCGCGCCCGAGTCCGTCGACGCACCGGGCGGCAGCCCCTGGTGGCGGGCCGTGAACGAGCGGCTGCTGCGGGACAAGGCCGAGGCCCGCCTGCTCACCGACGGTGTCCCCGGAACCCCCAGCGCCCGCAGCGTCGAGTTCTGGCTCGACTTCATCCGGACCCCGTCCCCCGGCCTCTGGTACCGCGCGCACAACGCCAGCATCGTCGCGGGCTATCTGCGGCACGAGGAGTTGGCGGCGGCGGAACAGAAGGTGGAGCGCTTCATGATGAACGTCGCGCTGCTCCGCGTCCTGTTCACCCACGCGATGCTGATCCGTCCCCGGCTCGCCCTCGGTCCGCTCGCCGCGCTGGGCCCCCGGCTGGCCGACCCGCGCGGCCGTGGTGTGCGGATGTTCCTGGACCTCGGCCGGTCCTTCCCGGCCGTCTACCCGCTGACCGTGTCCGTCGAGGAGGCCGTCCTCGACGAACACGCCCTGGCCCGCATGCTCGACTACGGCCTGATCGCCCCGCGGCTGGCCGCGCTCTACGCGTTCTCCGCCGCGTCCCTGGAAGAGCCACGGTTGCCCTCGCTCCTGGACGAGGGAGTTCCGGCCTACGCATGGCCCCGTGCCGACCGGGCGATCTGGTACCTCGGCAACACGGGACCGCATCTACGGCTCATCGCCCGCGCCACCGGCGTACGCCTGCGCTGGGAGTCACGACCGCCGGGTCGGCGGTGATCGTCGCTCCCGCTCCGTTCCCTGACGGTGCGTACGCCGGGCCGCGGTGAGGAGCTACACGACGCCCTGGGCCGTCATCGCCTCCGCCACCTTCAGGAAGCCCGCGATGTTGGCGCCGAGGACATAGTCGTCGGGCGTGCCGCCGTAGGTCTCGGCGGTGTCGCGGCACTGGGCGTGGACGCCGCGCATGACGTCGGCCAGCCGGGTCTCGGTCTGCTCGAAGGTCCACACCTCGCGGGAGGCGTTCTGCTGCATCTCCAGCGCGGACGTGGCCACGCCGCCCGCGTTGGCCGCCTTGCCGGGGCCGAACAGGACGCCCGCTTCCCGGAAGACCTCGATCGCCTCGGGCGTGCACGGCATGTTGGCGCCCTCGCTGACGGCCAGGACGCCGTTCTTCACCAGGGCGCCCGCCTCCTGTCCGCCCAGTTCGTTCTGGGTGGCGCACGGCAGTGCGATGTCGCAGGGCACCTCGAAGACCGAGCCGCGCTCGGAGAACCGCGCCCCGGGCCTGGCCTCCGCGTAGGCCGACAGGCGCGCCCGCCCGACCTCCTTGACGGTCTTCAGCAGGTCCAGGTCGACGCCGTCCTCGTCGACCAGATAGCCGGAGGAGTCGGAGCAGGCGACCACCGACCCGCCCAGCGCGTGCGCCTTCTCGATGGCGTAGACGGCGACGTTCCCGGAACCCGAGACGACGACCGTGCGGCCGTCGAAGCCGGAGCCGCGCGTGGCCAGCATCTCCTGCGCGAAGTACACGGCGCCGTAGCCGGTGGCCTCGGTCCTGGCCTGTGAGCCGCCCCAGCCGATGCCCTTGCCGGTCAGGACCCCCGCCTCGAAGCGGTTGGTGATCCGCTTGTACTGGCCGAAGAGGTAGCCGATCTCGCGCCCGCCCACCCCGATGTCACCGGCGGGGACGTCGGTGTGCTCGCCGAGGTGCCGGTACAGCTCGGTCATGAACGCCTGACAGAAACGCATGACCTCCTGGTCGCTACGGCCCTTGGGGTCGAAGTCCGAGCCGCCCTTGCCGCCGCCGATCGCCAGTCCGGTGAGGGCGTTCTTGAAGATCTGCTCGAAGCCCAGGAACTTCACGATGCCGAGGTTGACGCTCGGGTGGAAGCGCAGTCCGCCCTTGTACGGGCCGAGCGCGCTGCTGAACTCGACCCGGAACCCCCGGTTGACCCGGACCCGTCCCGCGTCGTCCACCCACGGCACCCGGAACAGCACCTGGCGCTCGGGCTCGCACAGCCGCTCCAGGATCGACGAGTCGGCGTACTCCGGGTGCGCTTGCAGCGCCGGGGCCAGGGTGTGCAGCACTTCTCCCACCGCCTGATGGAACTCGGTCTCACCGGCGTTGCGCCGGCGGACCTCCGCGTAGACGGCCTCGATGTGAGCACTGGGGTTCATGCGCGCCTGCTCTCTGTCGTCCGCCAGGCACCATCCGGTCCGGCCTGCCTGGCCACTGTGGTGACAACGAATACGGACGGCGGTGGGCGCGGTGTCAGAGGATCGGAATCCGATTTCGGTGCTGTGGGCGTGCCTTCACGCCCCCTCTTGTCGTCAGGCCGTTTCCACCAATGGCCCGAGAACACGTTTGTTCGGACGCGCACGGTGCACACGAGAGCTGACACTTTCTTTACACGACGAAGCGGAGACCGTCATGGGCATCATCGCGTGGATCATCATCGGCCTGCTCGCGGGCGCCATCGCCAAGGCACTGATGCCGGGCAAGGACCCGGGCGGCGTCATCGTCACCATGCTCATCGGTATCGCCGGCGGTCTGCTCGGCGGCTGGCTGGGCAAGGTGATCTTCGGGGTCGACTCCATCGACGGGTTCTTCGACCTCTCCACCTGGATCGCCGCGATCGTCGGCTCGTTCATCCTGCTCGCGCTGTACCGACTGATCACGGGCAACCGGCGCTCGCACCGCCACGCCTGACCCGCCGACCGGTGACCCACCGACGGTGACGCGCCGACCGGTGACGCGCCGACCGGTGACGCGCCGGGCATCTCGACGGCTCCCTCCCCACGTACGAGGCGGGAGCCGTCGGCGTACGGCCAAGTGCCCGGCCGGGGAGGGCCGGTCAGGCCCGTGCGGGGTCGCCCTCCGGGACGGACGCGGATTCCGGCCCGGCCGGCCGGGTCGGACGACCGGCGGGCGCGAAGAGGGCGGCGGTCAGGGCGGCCACGGCGCAGAACCCGGCGGTGACGAGGAAGGCCCGGTCGTAACCGGCGACCAGTTCATGGAGCTGTTCGGCCGCGGAGGTGGGCGTGCCGCGCGTCGCGGCGACCGTGGTGAGGACGGCGAGGCCGAGACTTCCGCCGATCTGGCGGCCCGCGTTGATGAGCCCGCTGAGCAGTCCGGCGTCCCCGGCGGCGGCTCCCGACGTGGCCAGGGAGGTGTTGGCGACCATGCACAGGCCGACGCCGGTGGAGGCGACGAGCGAGGGGAGCAGGAAGCCGTTCGCGAAGGTGGAGTCCGCGTCCATCCGGCTGAAGAGCAGCATGCCGACCGCGCCGAGCGCCAGACCGACCGTCAGGACCGGGCGGGTGCCGAAGCGGGCGGTGAGCCGGCCGGAGAGCATCGATCCGACGATCGTGCCGAAGCAGAACGGCAGGAAGGCGGCACCGGCCCGCAGCGGCGAGTAGTGCAGCACGTTCTGGAGGAAGAGCGAGGCGAAGTAGAACCCGGCGACCGTGGCGGCGCCGATGAAGACGACGATCAGGTTGGCCACCCACACCGAGCGGGCGCGGAACACCCCGAAGCGCACGAGGGGTTCGGCGGTGGTCCGCAGTTCCCAGACCGTGAAGGCGGCGCCGGTCACGACGGCCGTCGCGAGGGAGACGAGGGTGCCGGCCGTGCCCCAGCCGTGCTCACCGGCCCGGATCAGACCGTTCACCAGGGCCGTCACGGCGACGGTCGCCAGGAGCGCGCCGGGCAGGTCGAGCCGGCCGGCGCGGGTGGCACGCCCCTGCCGCAGGGACAGCCAGGCGAGGGCGAGGCCGAGGGCCACGATCGGCACGTTGACGAAGAGGACCCAGCGCCACGACAGCCACTCGGTGAGCAGCCCGCCCAGAAGCACTCCGAGCGCGCTGCCCGCGGCGGCCACCATCGCCCAGATGCCGACGGCTCGGGTACGGGCCGTGCCGTCGCGGAAGGTCACCATGATGACCGCCAGGCTCAGCGGGGCGAGCAGCGCACCGGCCAGGCCCTGGCCTGCGCGGGCGGCGACGAGCTGCCCCGGCGTCTGCGCCAGACCGCCGGCGACCGAGGTGACGCCGAAGACCGCGAGGCCCAGCAGCATCGCCGTACGGTGTCCGACGAAGTCGGCGAACCGGCCGCCGAGCAGGAGCAGTCCGCCGAAGACGAGCGTGTAGGCGTTGACGACCCAGGACAGTCCACCGGGCGCGAAGCCGAGATCGGTGGCGATGGAGGGCAGCGCCACGTTCACGACACTCACGTCGAGGACGACCATCACCTGCGCGACACAGGCGGTGGCGAGGACGAGGCCGGGGCGGGGGCCTGAGGAACTGTCGGGCAGGTCGGAGGTTCTTGCGGGTCCCGTGCTCTTGGCCATGGCGCGTACTCCCGTTCGGGGTGCGGTGTGCGGAGGCGTGCTGACGCGTGTCGACGCCTGCTGACGCGCTGCGAAAGCGCGACGCGAACAATGTACGCGTAAGGCTTACCTAACCACCACCGAACGACGAATCCACTTCCCGGAACTGGCAGGATGACCTCATGCCCCCCGCACAGACCGCCGGCCCCGACCCCGCACGCAAGCGGCGCGGAGTTCCCAGGTCACAGCCGCGACCGGGCCTGACCCCGGAGGCCATCGCGCAAGCCGGCCGACGGCTCATCGAGCGCGAGGGACTCGACGCGCTGACCATGCGCGCGGTCGCGGCCGAACTGGGGACGGCGGCCCCCTCGCTCTACCGCCATGTGGCCGACCGCGACGCGCTGTTGCTGGCGATCCTGGAGGACATCGCGTCCCGGCTGCCGGTGGAGGTACCGGGCGCGACGCCCGCGGAACGCCTCTACACCAGGCTGCTCACGGCCCACGACTACATGGCCGCACACGTCTGGGTCCTGCACGTCCTGATCCGCGGCGAACTGGTCGCCCGCAACGCCTTCCCCTTCAGCGACGCCTGCCTCGCCGACTTCCTCGCCGCCGGTCTCACCGAACGCCAGGCGTCCCTCGCCTACAGCGCCTGCTGGCACCTCACCACCGGCGAACTCCTCAACGAACACCCCCTGACCCCGCCCCGCCGGCCCACGCAACGCGACCTCGCCATCGCCTCCCTGGACCCCACCGCCCTCCCGGCCCTGGCCCGCGTACGAGCGACGACCGAGCCGGACCCCGCCGACACATACCCGACAGCACTCAAGGCCCTGCTGACGGCGCTGCTCCCGACTCCCCCGGCTACCTGAGCAAGTCCGGGCACTCGTCGGCGAAGCCCTCCGAGACGGGCTGCCATGCGCCGTGATCCTCCCGCACGCTCAACCGGTCCGCTTCCTTCGCGACCTCGATCAACTGAGCGGTGGTCAGGGGCACGGCCGCCGCGAAGACCCGCCCGAGGTGGTGGCAGTGCAGCATCGGGCGGACTTCCGTCGAGTACGGCTCATCGGCGACCGCGAAGAGATCGGGCAGCGTCCACCCGAGCGGCCCCGCCACGGCGGAGAGTTGCTGTCGACGGTGCGGACTCGGATCCCAGCGCCACACCATCTGGTACAGCGTGCTGCGGGCCAGCCCCATGAAAGGCAGTTCGCGGACACCGAAGCCACGGTTGCGCAGCAGCTCACCGAGCACGGCGGCAAACCTGGTCTCGGCGGGACGGCGGCCCGGCCACGCCGGCTCCACGAAGGGTTCGCGGACGGCGACGCGGGGCAGCGAGCGGGCGAAGACCTCCAGCGCGGCAAGCTGTGAGTGATCGCAGTGGCTGACGCGGTACGCGAACTCCCTCATGACCACGGCGTCGCGCTTCGGGGGAAGGAGTTCCGCCGGCACAGGGTGGCCCGCGACAACGAGAAGGTCGGCGGCCGGTATGTCGAGTTCGAGGGCGAGTTCGGTGAGTCGCTGCGGCGCGGTGCCGGTGCCGCGCGCGGCGAGGCTGCTCAGGACGGCGTGCCGTTCCACTACGACTCCGCGACGACGATGTAGAACGTCACCGCCGCGAGGAAGGGCCCCGTGGAGAGGTGGTCCAGCCAGTGTCGGGCCGCGTCCTCGGTCAAGTAGCCGGCCGCCACCGCGCGTTGTGTCGTGCGTTCCAGGCCGAGGATCTTGTCGGCTGCCCCGGCGTCGCGGAAGACGGGGGTGATCGGGATGACCGAGGGCACTGTGAAGCCGGCCGCCGTCGCCAGTCGGGGAAGCTGTCTGCCGATGCGGGAGTTGCGGACGACCTCGTCCGTGACGAACTGGGTGTAGGCGCGGGCGAGTTGGCCGTCCGGATGGTCGACGGTCAGGGTCTCCCAGTCCGGCTCGCCCATGACCAGGCGCCCGCCGGGGCGGAGGACGCGGTGGATTTCGTGGAGCGCTCCCGCCGGGTCGGCGACGTGTTGGAGGACCCGGTCGGTGCGGGCGCGGTCGGCGGTGTGGTCCGGCAGCGGCAGGTCGTGGATGTCGGCGCGTCGCACGGAGACTGCGTGCTGGTCCGCGGTGCGTTCTCTCGCCACGTCGATCGTGGCCTGGTCGTGGTCGATGCCGATCACCTTGCCTGTCTCGGTGACCGCTCGGGCGAGTGAGGCGAGGTCGGTGCCGGGGCCGCAGCCCAGGTCGAGCGCCGTATGGCCGGGGCGGATGGCGAGTTCGTGGAGCATGCGCTCCTTGTAGGAGCGGCCGAGACCGGTCGCGGCGACCCGGTCGAGGTAGGCGATCGGGTCGGGGGTCGCCGACTCGAAGACTGATGAGGTCATGGGGAGCAGTCAATCAACTCCCCTGGAGAAAAGAGGGCTTGGCGCTCAGGACGGCTGGACCTCGTCGAAGAGGGCCAGGGCTTGGGTGGGGTCCGGGCTCACCAGGCGTTCCAGGCCGGCCGTCGTGATCCTCGCCCATCCGGCGGCCCGTTCCCACATCCGTTCCTCGAAGGCGCGGACGGCGTCGTCCAGTTCGTCGGGGTCGGTGGCGAGGGACTCGGCCAGTTCGGCGCCTTCCAGCATCGCGAGGTTCGCGCCCGCTCCCAACGGGGGCATCAGATGGGCCGCGTCGCCCAGGAGCGTCACCCCGGGTGTGTGGGTCCAGGTGTGGGACACGGGCAGGACGTGGAGGGGGCGGTGGACGAAAGCCGTGCCGTGGTGGAGGAGTTCGAGGACGGGCGCGGCCCAGCCGTCGAACAGCGCGAGCAGGCTCGATCGTACGGTCTCGGCGTCGGCCGGGCCGAGGTTCGCGTACCGGTCCAGCGGTGCGCGGAACTGCGCGTACACCTTCACATGGCCCCCGCTGTTGCGCTGGGCGACGAGGGCCCGGTTCACACCGTAGACGGCGAGGGAACCGTCGCCGATCAGACGGGCGAGGTCCGGGTGGCGGCGGTCCACGTCGTCCAGGGAGGTCTCCACCGACGTGACACCCGTGTAGTGCGGCGTCACCGGCGAGACCGCCGGCCGGACCCGGGACCAGGCCCCGTCCGCGCCGACCACGAGGTCGTACGCCTCCTGCCGTCCGTCCGTGAGGACGACCCGCGCGCCGCCCCGGGCACCCGGCACCACCTGCGTTACGCCACTCCCCCACCGGACGTCGAGGGGACCGAGCAGCAGGTCGCGGAGTTGTCCGCGGTCGATCTCGGGATTGGCCCGCTCTTCCGGGCCGGGTCGCCAGTCGCGCAGGACGGTCCCGTCCGGGGACAGGATGCGCATGGCCTGCCCCTCGGGGCGGGACAACGCCTGGAAGTCTGCCGTCAACCCCGCCTTTTCCAGGGCGAGTTGACCCAGCCCCGCGTGCAGGTCGAGCGTGCCGCCCGGTGGGCGGGCGTCGGGGGCGGAGTCGCGTTCCAGGACCGTCACGGCGTGGCCGTGGCGGTGCAGGACGCGGGCGAAGGTGAGGCCGGCGGGGCCGCTCCCCACCACGGCGATGCGATGTCTCATGTCGATACACTGTATTGATTCGATACGTCGTATCGCAACAGTATGGTGTGACCATGACTGTGTGGGACCGGCCCGAGCCGCCGACTCGACCCGCGCCGCTCGACCGTGAGCGGATCGTCGCCGCGGCCGTCGCCCTGGCCGACGAGGGCGGGCTGGACGCGGTGTCGTTGCGCAAGGTCGCCGCCCGTCTGAACGCCGGCCCGATGCGGCTGTACGGGTACATCGCCACCAAGGAGGAGCTGTTCGACCTCATGCTGGACGAGGTCTACGCCGAGATCCTCCCCGAGGAACGGCCCGGTGACTGGCGCGAGGCGCTGGGCACCCTCGCCCATCGCACCCGGCAGGCCGCGCTCCGTCACGAGTGGCTGGCCGACCTGCTCGGCGGCCGCCCGGCCCTCGGCCCGAACGGCCTCGCCGTCGCCGAGGCCACCCTGTCCGCGCTCGACGGCCTCGCCGACATCGACACCGTCATGCGCGCGGTGGAGACCGTCAGCGCCTACTTCACCGGCGCGATCAGACGCGAGATCGCGAACCTGCGGGCCGAGCGCGCGACGGGCCTGTCCAAGCACGACTGGCAGCGCGCCTCAGGCCCTCGTCTGACGAAATTGCTGGCCACGGGCGGCTTCCCGGCTCTCACCAAAGCCGTGTACGACGGCACAGACGTCGACGCCGAGACGACGTTCACGACCGGTCTGGACTGGGTCCTCGACGCCGTGGCCGCCAGACTCAGCCCGCCGCGGGGATGACCTGATCCCCGTCACCCGGGGTTCGCACACCTTCCCATGACACACCGTCAGCACAGCGGAATGCGGGCAGCACAGTGCGCTTAAGGTGACGTGGCCGCGGCCTTCCGGCGTCCCGGGCGCGCCGCCGCTCACCACCTACCCAGGGGACGGAAGGCATGGCGAAATCCCAGCGGCAGGTCCGGTCCGACCGTCCGTGGTACGCCGTAGCGGCGGTCGTCTTCGCGGTGGGCATGGCCGGTACGACGCTGCCCACCCCGCTGTACGGGCTCTACCGCGAGGAGATCGGCTTCTCGCAGTTCATGGTGACGGTGATCTTCGCCGTCTACGCGGTCGGCGTCATCGCCGCTCTGCTGGTGGCGGGCAACTTCTCGGACGTCGTCGGCCGTCGACCGGTGATCTTCGTGGCGCTGGTGCTGTCCGTGTTCTCGGCGGTCTGTTTCCTCTTCGAGGACGGGCTGCCGCTGCTGTTCCTGGGGCGGCTGCTGTCGGGGTTCGCGGCCGGGCTGCTCAGCGGGGCCGCGACCGCCGCCGTCACCGAACTCGCCAAGACGGGGCAGCGGCGGCGGGCGGCGTTCGCGGCCACCGCGGCGAACATGGGTGGGCTGGGGTGCGGGCCGCTGCTGTCCGGGGTCCTCGCCGAGTACGCCCCGTACCCGCTGCGGTTGCCCTACCTGGTCCATCTCGGGCTGCTGGTCGTCGCCGTGGTCCTGCTCGCGGCGCTGCCGGAGACCGTGGAACGTCCGGTGCCGCGGCCTGCTCTGCGCCCGCAGGGCATGGTCGTACCGGCCGAGGCCCGTTCGGTGTTCGCGCCCGCCGCGCTGGCCTCGTTCGCCGGGTTCTCGGTGCTGGGGCTGTTCACCGCGGTCGCACCGGCGTTCGCCGCGCAGTATCTGGGCGTGGACAACCTTGCCGTGGAGGGCGCGATCGTTCTGCTGGTGTTCCTCGCCTCGACCGCCGGCCAACTGTTCATGGAACGCGTGGGCCCCGTCCGCGCCCTGCCGCTGGGCTGCGCGATCCTGGTCGTCGGGCTGGTCCTGATCGGTTCCTCGCTGCTGGTGGAGTCCCTCGGGGTGCTGGTCGCGGGAGCGGTCGTGGCCGGCATGGGGCAGGGGCTGTCCTTCCGCGCGTCGGTCGCCGAGGTCTCCCGTGCCGCCCCCGACCGGCAGCGCGGCGCGACGATCTCCGCGCTGTTCGTCACCGCCTACGTCGGTATCTCCCTCCCCGTGGTGGGAATCGGCGCCCTGACGGTGGCCGTCGGGCTGCGCGGCGCCGGGTTGATCTTCGTCGGCTGCGTCATCGCCGTCTCGACGGCCGTCGCCCTCCACCTGGCCCGCCGCCCGGAGTTGCGGGGGCCGTGAGGGGGGCAGGGATCATGGATGCAGCCGATTCGTCAGGAGATGCCCATGACTGTTCGTCGTGTCGTACCCAATATCCGGGCGGAGGGGGGCGCGGAGGCGGTGCGGGAGAGCCGGGCGTTCTACGGTCTGCTCGGCCTCCAGGAGGTCATGGATCACGGTTGGATCATGACGCTCGGTTCGCCGTCCGACCCGACGGCGCAGGTCAGTTTCATGACCCACGACAAGACGGCCCCGGTCACGCCCGACCTGAGTGTCGAGGTGGACGACGTCGACGCGGCCTACGAGGCACTGCGGGAGAGCGGCGCGGAGATCGTGCACCCGTTGCGGGACGAGGAGTGGGGAGTGCGGCGGTTCTTCGTGCGTGACCCCAACGGCCGGGTGATCAACGTGCTGACACACCGCGGGTGACGTGGCGTTTCAGCCGAGGTCCAGGTCGCTGCGGACCAGGTGGTGGTCCGAGTGCGCGGTGGGCTGTACGTGCTGCTTCAGCGGGGTGATGCCGCGCAGGAAGATGTAGTCGAACTTGCTCTCCCAGTCGGTGGTCACCTCGCAGGTGCCGTCGGAGCCCGGACGGCACTGGGGGTCGGCGTCGTCGGCCAGGGCCCACATGCGGGTGAGTTCGGAGGCGTACGGCACCGCGTTGAAGTCGCCGAGGACGATGGCCCGCTTGTGCCGGGCGACCTCTGCCGCGAGGACGCCGACCTGGTCCGCGCGGACGGCTTCCTGGCGCCGTTCGGCGAGGTGCGTCACGAAGACCCGGACGCGCTGGCCGCCGACCGTGGTGGTGACCTCCATGTACCCGCGGTCCTCGGATCCGCCGTCCGGGTACTCGGTCTTGACGACGTCGGTCATCGGCGCCGCCGAGAGGAGCGCCGAGCCGTAGCCTCCCGGGCTCCACGGCGCTCCCCCACAGCGGCTCCAGCTCCGCAGCACGCTGCCGTACTCGACGTGGTACACGAGCCCGTACCTGCTCTTGAGCTGGTCCCGGATGCTCTCGACGTCCCGCACGCAGGCTTCTTGCAGTCCGATCACCTGGGGTGCGTAGGTGGCGATGTCGGCGGCGCGGTCGGCGTTGCTCTCGTCGCAGGGGTTGCAGATGTTCCACGTCATGACACGGTTCGCGACGGTGTCCCGGGCGCCCCCGGCGGGCAGCGACGTGCCGTCGAAGCCATCACCCGATCCACTACGGCCGAGGAGCACCACGCAGACCACCGCGAGGGCGCCCACGAACAACCGCGTGCCCTTTCCGAGCACCGCCGCCTCCTCAGTGTGCGAACCCGGGGCGACCGACGTCACCACGTCCGAGCCTACGTGACGGCGCTGTCGGCAACCTGTCGTCGCACCTCGGAACCGCCGGGTAACGTCCCTGCCGTGAAGGTCCACAGACGGTGGGGAGGGGAGGCGTGGACGGTGTTTGAGTCTGTCAGGTACTCCGCCGCGTGCCAGACCTGCGATGCGGAGATGGAGTGCTGGGGCGTGCAGGCCCTGGTCGGTGACCAGTTGCGTTGGGACGTCGAGTCGACGTGCTCCGCTTGTGGGTTTGCCGAAGCCGTGTGCGGTGGTGCCGGTGCCATGCCGGCAGAACGGCGGGCTCAGATGCTCGCCGAACACGGCGCCGCGTGGCTTCAGGTAGACCCTCCGTCGGCAAGGAGCGTCACCATCATGCGCGTGCTGCGCGCCGAGTTGGGCATCGACCTGATCGAAGCCAGGGCGACGCTGCACCGTGTGCTGGACGGTGACTGCTCAGGCACGCTTCCGGAGATGGAACACCTGGCCCGCGCACTTCGAAGGGCCGGCATTTCTGCCGCGGCTACTCGCCGTTAGGCGTCCGCGCCGACGGCTTCCGCTACGCCGAAGAATCCGCGTGCGCCCCACCAATCACCCGAGGAACACTGTGCGGATGGATTCCGTGGTTCGTCCGACGGTGCAGGAGCGGGCGGTTCAGTACGTGGCCGGGTTGGCGTCGGGGGGCGTGTTGGACGGGGCGTTGCGGGTGACGCTCAACTTTCATCCCGATCGGTTGGTGCGCGGTGGGGCGTGGGTTCTGGAGGGTATGGCCGCGGACGGCGTGTATCGGTCGCAGTTCGTCACGGGGACCAGCAACGGTGGGCTGACCGCGTATCCCGGTGGGGACCGGTGGCGTTGGGAGAGCCGGATGTTCGGCGGGGCGTATGACGGCGGGGCCGCTCATGAGCGGCCGGTCTACGGGGCGTTGAACTTTCGGCGGAAGCCGTTCGGCGGGGCCCCGCGGTTCGGGTCGGCGCATTTTCGGCTGGCCGTCGGGACGTTGGCGCGGACCACGTTCTGTTATCCGGACAGTTGCGTCGAGCCCACGGATTTCGGAGTGGCGGACCGGATGGGGCTCGTGGAGCTTGCTCTCGCCGACCGGCAGGATGACCTTGACGACTACATCGAGGCACAGGTGCATGGGCCGGTGCGGCTCGGGCGGCCGGATGTGGAGGCGCTGGTCCTCGATCCCTGTTATCGGGGTACGGGCGTCGAGGCCGCCGCCCTGGCGCTCGGGTGTCCCGTGGAGTGGCATCCCGGGTTTCGGCTCACCGTCGACGAGCTTCGCCGTCATCCCGGTTACCGCGGTCAGGAGTACGTCGATCTGGGCGCGCGGATCGCCGTCGACGGTGTCCTCGATCCCCGCATCGTCGGGGACGCCGCGCGCAGCGGTCGTTTCGATCCTCAGGCGGTGAAGAAGGTGTGGCATTGCCTCGCGCGGTACGGAGTGTCCTCCGACGTGTGTGCACCTCGCGCGGCACTAGGGTGATCGGCGTGACGACACAACGATGGGCTCTCGGTGGCGACTTGGATGTCGCGCGGATCGGCTACGGCGCGATGAAGCTGACCGGCTGGCCGAGGGGTGAGCGGCCCGACCGGGACACGGCTCTCGCCGTCCTGCGCCGGGCCGTGGAGCTGGGTGTGAACCACATCGACACCTCGCACTACTACGCCCGTGACGGCGTCGCGGCCAACGAGCTGATCCGGGAGGCGCTGCACCCCTATCCGGACGGCCTGGTGATCGCCACGAAGGTGGGCGCCCTGGTCGAGGGGCCCGACATCGCGCTGCCCGACGCGGCGAAGACCGGCCTGACGCCCGACAATCTGCGCCGGGGAGTCGAGGCCAACCTGCTCTCGCTCGGCGTGGACCGTCTGGATCTGGTGAACCTGAGGATGGGGGACCTGGAGCGCGCCGGGACGTCCTTGGCCGGGCCGCTGGAGACCCTTCTGGCGCTGCGCGAGGAGGGGTTGATCCGGCATCTGGGCGTCTCCAACGTCACCGCCGAGGAGTTCGCCCAGGCACGTGAGGTCGCGCCGATCGCCTGCGTCCAGAACCTCTACAACCTGGCCCGCCGCGACGACGATCCCCTCATCGACACCTGCGCCGAGGCCGGTATCGCCTACGTCCCGTTCTTCCCGGTCGGCGGCTTCCAGCCGGTCACCGCCGAGCACCTGGACGGCATCGCCGCTCGCCATCACGCGTCCGTGCCGCAGGTGGCGCTGGCCTGGCTGCTGGCCCGCTCGCCGAACGTTCTCCTCATCCCCGGCACGGGCTCGGTCGGGCATCTGGAGGAGAACGTCGCCGCCGGCGAGCTGACGCTGAGCGCGGAGGACATCGCCGCGCTCGGCTGAGGCGTACGAGCCCGGTTTCTAGCGCGCGTTCAGGGCGCGGACCAGGTCGATGCCGCGTCCGAGGTTGTCCAACCGTGCCGCGAGCGTGTCGCCGGCCGGGTAGAGGCGGACGGTGTCCACGCCCGCGGCGCGCCAGTCCCCGAGCCGGGCGCGGACCATGTCCTCGGTGCCGATCAGGGTCGTGGCGAGGACCATCTCGTCGGTGACGAGGGCCGTGGCGCCGGCGCGGTCCCCGGCCTGCCAGCGTTCGCGGATCCGGGCGGCGACGTCGGCCCAACCCTGGCGGCTGTAGGCGTTGTTGTAGAAGTTGGTGGAACCGGAGCCCATACCGCCCAGGGAGAAGGCCAGTTCCTTCTTGCGGCTGCCGACGACCTCGGCCAACTGCCCTTCGTCCGCGACGATGTTGATCTCGGCGCCCTGGCAGACGTCCAGGTCGTCGCGGGTGCGGCCGGCGCGGGCCAGGCCGCTGTCCAGGTGGGTGAAGTAGGCGTCGTCGGCGCCCTCGGGCACGAAGCTGGTGCCGAGCCAGCCGTCGGCGATCTCACCGGTGAGTTCGAGCATCTTCGGGGACAGGGTGGCGAGATAGACCGGCACCTGCACCGGCGGCACGCTGAGCCGCATCGGGCGGCCCTCCCCGTCCGGGAGGGGGATGGTGTACTGACGGCCCTCGAAGCGGATCTTCTCGCCGCCGAAGGCGCTGCGGACGATCTCGACGGTCTCCCGCATCCGGGTCAGCGGCCGTGCGAACGGTATGCCGTGCAGGCCCTCGATGACCTGCGGTCCCGACGCCCCGAGGCCGAGGCGGAAGCGGCCGTCGGACAGGTGGGCGAGCGTCATCGCGGTCTGGGCGACGGTGACCGGGGAACGGGTGCCGAGCTGGATCACCCCCGAGCCGAGCAGGATCCGTTCGGTGCGGCCGGCCAGATAGCCCAGCGGGGACGGGGCGTCGCTGCCCCACGCCTCGGCCACCCAGCAGATGTCCAGGCCCAGCTTCTCGGCCTCCACGACGAACTCGACGATCTCGCCCCAGGCGCCGCCGGACGCCTCGACGGTGGTCGCGGTGCGCATCACATCTCCCGTTCGGCCAGCGCCTTGACGGCGGCGAGGTTGGCCTTGATCCCGGCCTCGAACTCCCGCAGCCGTACGAACACGATCTTCTGTTCCTTGTCCGGCATCGCGTCGATGGCCGCGCTGAGGCCGGAGCGGTCCGGGCCCATCTGCGCCCACTGCTCCAGCACCGTGCCCGAGCCCTCCGGGCGCAGGGTGAACCGCCATACGCTGGCCGGACGGGCGGGGTCGCCCACGGCCCAGGCGAAGCGGTGCGGCTCCTCGCAGTCGACGACCGTGCTGGCCGTCTCCCAGTCACCCAGCGCGGGGTGGGTGCTGCGTCCGAGGAAACGGTTGCCCGGCCGCGGGCCGGTCGCGCCGTCCAGCCACTCCACCTGCCGCAGTTCGGTGCTGAGCCTGGGCATCAGATGGATGTCGCTCACCAAGCCCCACAGATGCTCCGGCGGCGCGTCGATGTACGCCTCCGCGGAGACGGTGGGGGTGTCCGCGTAGACCTGTCCCGTCCACTCCATGCCGTCGATCCCCTCTCTCTCGCTCGATGACCTGCATGGTTGCCTATTAAGACTCACTCGCGCAAGGTCCGGGCGGCATGCTGTCCGGTACCGGTCGCCTGCTGAGTTTCGTCAAAGGACTCGTACCATCGGGGTATGAGGCGTACGTCGTTCGCGAACTGGCCCTGCTCGGTGGCCAGGACCATGGATCTGCTCGGTGACGCGTGGAGTCCCCTGGTGCTGAGGGAGGCGTTCTACGGGGTGCGCCGGTTCGACGCGTTCCAGCAGGAGCTGGGCATCGCCCGCAACACCCTGTCGGAGCGGCTGCGCCGACTGGTCGAGGCGGGGCTGATGGAGAAGCGCGCGTACGACACCCAGCCGGTCCGCCACGAGTACCTGCTGACCGAGTCGGGGCGTGACTTCTACGGCGTGATCCTCGCGATGACGCACTGGGGTGACCGGTGGCTGGCGGACGAGGCGGGTCCGCCGGTGATCACCCGTCACGAGACCTGCGGCCACGACGCCCACGGCGAGGTGGTCTGCTCCCACTGCAAGGAGCCCCTCGCCTGGGAGGACGTCACGGCCCGCCCCGGCCCCGGCTACCCGCGCAAGCTGCTCGACCGCCCGGACGTCCGCCGACGGTTCAAACTGGACGAGGCGGCGGAGCCTCCGGCGACCGAGGCCTGAGCCCGGACCGGATCACAGGATCCGCAGGGGACATCCGGTGCGTCCGGAGGGGTACTCGGGTCGGGCAGCCCACCACTCCCCCGAGGAGGACGACATGATCATCCTGGGCGCCATCCTGCTCGTCATCGGCTTGATCACCGGCATCGCCGTCCTGTGGACCATCGGAGTCATCCTCCTGGTCGTCGGAGCGGTCCTGTGGATCCTCGGCAGCCTGGACCACGCCGTCGCCGGCCGCCGCCACTACTGGTGACCTGAGACAGTCCCCTACCCCTCGCGCAGCACGATCGTCAGAAGAACCCGCAAGATCAGTGCCAGAGAGCCGAACCCGCTCACGCAGACCACGATCCGTGTGCAAGCAGAGTCGCTTCGTGGTCCATCACGCACAGAACTGCGCGAGCGATATGCCGAGTTCGCTTTCGGGCGGCCGCCAAGGGATTCCTCGTACGCGTTATCAATCCGTGGCCCGAATGACCGTTCTGGCTGGTGAGGGCGGTGTGGATCACACCGACAGTTACAGAACGATCACACACTTCACACTTTGGCCGCGCAGGGTGTTCTGACGCTTACACTCAGCCAGCACCCACTGAGTCGCTGGGGGGAACACCCATGCTCCGTAGATCCGCCGTTCTGCTCACCACCGCCGCCTGCTTCGCCGTCACCGGCTGCTCGTCGTCCGACAGCGCCGGCGATGCGGACGGTTCGTCGTCGCCGACACTGTCAGCCGCGGAGGCCCGTCAGGCCTGCGTGGACGCCTGGGCCATCGCGATAGGCTCCCAGCCCACCGGCTGGGCCCCCGAGATGACCGACCAGGACGCCGTGCCCGCCGAATGCCTGGGGCTGTCGGTCCAGGAGTACACGGAGTTGTTCTCCGAAGGTCTCGAACAGACCAAGAAGAAGGACCAGTAGGCAACGACCCGTAGGCAACGACCCGTAGGCGTGGACCGGTACACAAGGACCGGTGGACGCGGAAGGCCCCCGCACTCACCCCCGTCGCGAGGGCCCGCGTCCGTCAGGCCGGTGCGACCTCCCCGGCCTCCGTCGCCGTCTCGGCGCCCGACGAAGTGACCACTTCCGAGGCGCCGTTGTCACGGTCCGTGGCCCCGCTGAGGAAGGCGAGGCCCAGGCCGGCCGCGGCGAGGGCCGCGCCGACCAGGGCGGGTGAAGCCCAGCCCCACCCGGCCGAGATGGCCAGGCCGCCCAGCCAGGCACCGCCCGCGTTGGCCAGGTTGAAGGCGGAGTGGTTCGAAGCCGCCGCCATCGTCGGGGCGTTCTTCGCCTTGGCCATGAGCAGCATCTGCACCGGCGTGGTGACCATCGCACCCATCGCACCCATGACCGCGAGCGTCACCAGCGCGGGCACCGTGCTGTGGACCGTGAAGTAGAACGTCACCAGCGACGCGCCGAGCAGGGCCAGCCCGCCGTACAGCGTGGGGCGCAGGGCGCGGTCGGTCAGCGGGCCCGCGATCAGCGTGCCCACCGTCATTCCGCCGCCGTAGAGCGCCAGGACCCACGTGGTCGAGGACTCGGCGAGGCCCGTCAGGTGCGTCAGGATCGGCACCAGATAGCTGTAGACGGCGAAGAAGCCGCCGAATCCCACGACGGCGACGGCCAGGCCGAGGGCGACCTGCCGGTTGCCCATCGCCCGCAGTTCGTGCCGGATGCCCGCCTGCCGGCCGCGCGGCTGGTGGGGGACGAAGGCGGCGAGCGCGGCCAGGGCGATCAGGCCGATGACGGCGACCGCGCAGTAGGCGTACCGCCAGCCCAGTTGCTGCCCGAGCGCCGTACCGGCCGGGACGCCGACGATGTTGGCGACGGTGAGTCCGAGGAACATCCGCGACACGGCCGTCCCGGCCCGCTCGGGCGCGACCAGCCGGGAGGCGACGACGGCACCCACGCCGAACAGCGCCCCGTGCGGCAGCCCCGCCAGGAAGCGCGCGGCGAACAGCAGGCCGAAGTTGGGGGCCAGGGCGGAGGCGATGTTGCCGACCACGAACAGGCCGGACAGCAGGAGCAGGAGCCGCTTGTGGGGGATGCGTGCCCCGATGCCGGTCAGTACGGGTGCGCCGACGACGACGCCGAGCGCGTACGCGGAGACGACGTTGCCGGCGTGCGGCACGGACACGCCGACCCCGTCGGCGATCTGGGGCAGCAGCCCCATCGTGGCGAACTCGGTCGTACCGATGCCGAACGCGACGAGAGCGAGGGCCAGCAGAGCCAGTGGCATGGAGCGGTAATACCTTTCACGGGCGGCGATCCGGGACGCGGCGGAGCGGACGGGGACCGTCGTCGCCCGCTCCGGTGGCCAGTCGCGCCGGCCACCATTGCCCGGTGCGCCCCCCAGGACAGGGAAGGCCCACAAGGAGTCCAGCGGCGGCGGGGGCCCGCGCATTCCAAGATCGGACCACGGGAAATATGGCCTCGGTCACACTCGGCTGCCCGCCTACCCCTGGTAGAGCTTCCGGGCGCGGGGCAGGTCGCACGGCCCTCCCTCTCCCATAGAAAGAAAGAAGTCCGCCTGCCATGCCTGCGCGCTGCCAGCCTGGCGGTTCGTCGTCGTCACCCAGGGCGCGTAGACGCGGAAAGCGCGTTTCCCTCCGGAACCGGCCGCCGATACGACGCCGTGCGCGCGCAACGCGTCCTTGGGGAACACGAACTGGCCGAAGCCCTGCCGATCGCGGGTGCTGACGACGAAGAGGTCGACGGGGTCCGTCACGTCGAACGGCTGGATGGGTCCGCCCGGGGACCTTTTCCACACGGTGACGAACTGACCGACCTTCGTGGGCGTCGTCTTGCCCGTACGGAAGCGGACGGCGCGGCCGTCGAGGGTGAACGCGTGGGCCGCGTACTCGGCGCTCTCGGCCTCGGGCACGGGCCGCGA
Organism: Streptomyces antibioticus; assembly: GCF_002019855.1. Taxonomy (NCBI): domain Bacteria; kingdom Bacillati; phylum Actinomycetota; class Actinomycetes; order Kitasatosporales; family Streptomycetaceae; genus Streptomyces; species Streptomyces antibioticus. The sequence continues at coordinate 276,314 of NZ_CM007717.1, forward strand.
GCAGGTGAAGCCACACGGGTCGTAGACGAGCGCCTTCGCCGCGCGCAGGTCCGCGTGGACGGAGGAGATGTCCGACCAGGACAGGGGGTTCGTCGTCATGCGGTCACCCTGTCACGCCCGCCATGCGTAATACTCTCCTGGTGAAGCTGATCATTACCCCCGCTGCCGCCGACGGGTCCGTCACGATCCGGCGGGCCGTGGCGCGGGACGCCAAGCGGCTCACGCGGCTCGTGCGGGGTTCGCGCGCCTACGAAGGGCCGTACGCGCCGATGGTCGAGGGCTACCGGGTCGGCTCCGCGTACATCGAGGCCCACCGGGTCTTCGTGGCCGTGAGCCTCGACGAACGCGGTCAGGAACAGGTCCTCGGGTTCTACTCGCTCGTGCTGGCGCCGCCCGAGCTGGATCTGCTGTTCGTCGCCGACCGGGCGCAGGGGCTCGGCATCGGGCGGCTGCTCGTCGCGCACATGACGTCCGAGGCCCGGGCCGCCGGGCTCGACCGGGTCCGGGTCGTGTCGCATCCGCCCGCCGAGGGGTTCTACCTCGGCGTGGGCGCGGTGCGCACCGGGACCGTGGCCGCGAATCCGCCCGCGGTGGCGTGGGACCGTCCCGAGCTGGAGTTCCCGATCCCGTAGGAGCGCGCGGGGCGCGAGATGGGTCACAGCGGCGGGCGTCCAGGCGGCCTTCCGGACGTACGGACGTCCCTGACCACGCCCCATTTACGTGCAGCATGCAATGAAATGCCTACGACCCGTAAGGGGGACATGCCCGCCTATGGTCGCTCCTTGGCCTGCCGCCGGCGCCGTCGAGCAGACCCGTCCCTGCCCCCGACGAAAGTAGGCGAGCGAAGTCTTGGCGAGTGCCACAGTCACCCCTCCCCCTACGATCCACCCGGTCCCGGTCCACCCGACCGCTCCGGAGAACGCCGACGTCACCGTCACCGACCCCGCGCTCGTGAAGCGTGCCGTGAAGGCCGCCGCGCTGGGCAACGCGATGGAATGGTTCGACTTCGGCGTCTACAGCTACATCGCGGTCACCCTGGGCAAGGTCTTCTTCCCGTCCGGGAACCCGACCGCCCAGCTCCTCTCCACCTTCGGCGCCTTCGCCGCCGCCTTCCTGGTCCGCCCCCTCGGCGGGATGGTCTTCGGTCCGCTCGGCGACCGTGTCGGCCGTCAGAAGGTGCTGGCGCTCACGATGATCATGATGGCCGCGGGCACGTTCGCCATCGGCCTCATCCCCTCCTACGCCTCGATCGGCGTCGGCGCCCCGCTGCTCCTGCTGGCCGCCCGGCTGGTGCAGGGCTTCTCCACCGGCGGCGAGTACGCGGGCGCGTCCACCTTCATCGCCGAGTACGCGCCCGACAAGCGCCGCGGCTTCCTGGGCAGTTGGCTGGAGTTCGGCACCCTCGCCGGGTACATCGGCGGTGCCGGCCTGGTCACGCTGATGACCGCGCTGCTGTCCACCGAGGACCTGCTGAGCTGGGGCTGGCGGATCCCGTTCCTGATCGCGGGTCCGATGGGCCTCATCGGGCTCTATCTGCGGATGCGGCTGGAGGAGACCCCGGCGTTCGCGGCGGAGCTCGAGAAGGCCGAGTCGAACCGCCCGAAGACCCCGCTGCGCGAGATGATCACGGGCCAGTGGCGTGCGCTGCTGCTCTGCGTCGGCCTCGTGCTGGTCTTCAACGTCACCGACTACATGCTGCTGTCGTACATGCCGAGCTATCTGACCAGTGAGCTGAAGTACGACGCGACGCACGGCCTGCTCGTCGTGCTCGGCGTGATGGTGCTGATGATGGCCGTCCAGCCCTTCGCGGGCGCGCTGACCGACCGTGTGGGCCGCCGGCCGGTGATCGCGGCGGGCTGTGCGGGCTTCCTGGTGCTGTCCGTTCCCGCGCTGCTGCTGATCCGTCAGGGCAGCCTGGTCGCGGTGGCGCTCGGCATGGGCGCGCTGGGGCTGCTGCTGGTCTGCTTCACGGCGGCGATGCCGGCCGCGCTGCCGGCGCTGTTCCCGACGAAGGTCCGCTACGGGTCGCTGTCGATCGGCTTCAACGTCTCCGTGTCGGTCTTCGGAGGCACCACGCCGCTGGTCGTGACCGCCCTCATCGGGGCGACCGGCAACATGATGATGCCCGCGTACTACATGATGGCCGCGGCCGTCGTCGGTGGTGTGGCGGTGTGGTTCATGGCGGAGTCGGCGGGACGTCCGCTGCCCGGCTCGGCACCCGCCGTGGAGGGCTGAGGCCCCCGGGGCCCGAGCGGGGCTGGGCCGGCTCATCGAGCACACCCCGCACGCCTGGCACGCGGCTCCGCACGCCCGACGCCCGGTCCGGCTCACCTGCAACCGGGCTCCACACGCCTGGCATCCGGCTTCACGCGGAAGCGCACCCGGCCTCGCGCCGTAACGCAACCGGCGTCACGCCGTAGCGCACCCGGCCTCGCACGGTAGCGCACCCGGCTCCGCCCGATGACCCGGTGACTCCCCCGGCTCCGCGCGGTGGTCCGCCGTGATCGGCTCCGCCGGCCCACCGCGCGTGCGGAGCGTCAGATCCGGCCGCCGGTGAGCCGGGTGATGGGGCCGTGGGCGTGCCGGCCGGAGCGACGGCCCGCCGCGTACGACGCAGCGGTCAGTACGGTCACGCCCGCGCCGACCCCGGCGGCGACCAGCTTGCGCTGGGCGATCGCCGTCCAGGCCGTCTTCGCGGTGTCGGCGACCTGACCGGTCGTCGCGGCGAGCGTCTGGCGGCCCGCCTCGACGCCGCGGGCCACGCCGTTCGCGGCGCCCTCAGCCTTGTCGGCGGCGCGATCGGCCCCGGACTTCGCGGCCGACGCGGCGTCGGACGCCTTGTCCGCCGTCCTGTCCGCGGCGCTGTTCGCGGCCCGTACGGCGGGGGCCGTCGCCCTCTCCACCGCGCGTTCGGCCTCGGATGCGGTCGCGCGCCGGGCGGCGCGCGCTTCGTTGGATTCGGTGCTCGGATCAGTCATGGACTCCGCGTTGCCCCTCACCCGGGGTGCAAACACGTTCGGCCGTACGACATGCCCAGCCTTTCGGGAGCACGACCTGTGCGGCTCCCGGCCGGCGGCCTCACCGTGACAGCCCCAACCGCCCCGGCAGACGGGCCGCGAGATGGTCGGCCAACGCCGTGACCCGGCGCGGCACATGCCCGTCGCTCGCCAGCAGGGCGTAGATGTCGGCGGCCGGAGTCGGCACCTCGGGCAGGACGCGCACGAGGTCACCCCGTTCGAGGTACGGCCGCACCTGCCACTCGGAGCGCATGATCACACCGCGCCCCTCCAGCGCCCAACCGGTCACGACGTCACCGTCGTTGCTCGCCAAGGAGCCGCGCACCCGCACCTGGACGGGATCACCGGCGTCCCCGAACCGCCAGAGGGCGAAGTCCCCTTCGTTCTCGCGCAGCACGATGCAGTCGTGCTCGGCAAGTTCCTCGACTCGCTTGGGAACGCCGTGTCGTTCGAGGTACGACGGGGCCGCGCACGGCACCCGGCGGTTCTCCGCGAGGCGGCGCATCCGCAGCGAGGAATCCGGCGGTGCGCCCACATGGACGGCGACGTCGAACTCCCGCCGGTGCGGCCGCAACGGCAGCGCCGAGGTGTTCAGCACGACCTGGAGCGCGGGGTGGGGCGCCGCGAACTCCGCCAGCAGCGGGGCGACATGCGCGCGGCCGAGGCCGAGGGTCGCCTGGACGACCAGCGAGCCGCGCAGGTCCCCCGAGCCGTCGGTCACCACGTCCTCCAGTTCGCGGAGCCGGTCGAGGATGGCGTCGATCCCGCTCGCGTAGAGGGCGCCCTCCGAGGTGAGCACGAGGCGCCGGGTGCCGCGTTGGACGAGGCGGACGTCGAGGCGTTACTCCAGTGCGCTGAGCCGCTTGCTGATCGCGGGGAGGGAGCAGCCGAGCCGGCGTGCGGCAGCGGTGAGGGTCTCACTGGCCGCGACGGCCTGGAAGAACTGCAAGTCGTCGATGGACGTCTTCATCAGGCCCTCGATCCGCCAGGGGCTTTCCGTGAGGGAAAGGGTAACTTGCCTGATCAGCCGTTGTGACGGGCCCCCGTGCCGCCCAGAGTGGGAGGCCGCGCACGCCGGCCGGACCGGCGTGCTCCGCCCGTCGAGCGAGGAGCACCAGCCGTGGCACAGCGTTACCGCGTCGCCGCCATTCCCGGGGACGGTATCGGCAAGGAGGTGGTGCCCGAGGGGCTGCGCTGTCTGCGCGCCGCCGCCGACACCTACGGATTCGCCCTCGACGTCGAGGAGTTCGGCTTCGCGAGCGCCGACTACTGGGTGCGGCACGGCCGGATGATGCCGGAGGACTGGCGCGACGTCCTGGGCGGCTTCGACGCGATCTTCTTCGGTGCGGTGGGGTGGCCCGAGGCCGTGCCGGACCATGTGTCGCTGTGGGGAAGCCTGCTCCGGATGCGCCGCGACTTCGACCAGTACGTCAATCTGCGGCCGGTCCGACTGCTGCGCGGGGTCCGCAGTCCCCTGCGTGACCATCGTCCGGGCGACATCGACTTCTATGTGGTGCGGGAGAACACCGAGGGCGAGTACTCCAGCATCGGCGGACGCATCTTCGAGGGCACCGAGCGCGAGACGGTGCTCCAGGAGACCGTGATGACCCGCGTCGGCGTCGACCGGGTGCTGCGGTACGCCTTCGAACTCGCCGACGCCCGGCCCCGTCGCCGGCTGACCTGGGCGACCAAGAGCAACGGCATCTCGATATCCATGCCCTACTGGGACGAGCGGGCGGGCGAGATGGCGCTGCGGTATCCGCGGGTGCGGGCCGACAAGGACCACATCGACATCCTGGCCGCCAAGTTCGTGCTCCGGCCCGAGCAGTACGACGTCGTGGTGGCGAGCAATCTCTTCGGCGACATCCTCTCCGATCTGGGCCCGGCCTGCACGGGCACGATCGGGGTGGCCCCGAGCGCGAACATCAACCCCGATCGGCGGTACCCGAGCCTCTTCGAGCCCGTGCACGGTTCGGCGCCGGACATCGCGGGGCTGGGCGTCGCCGATCCGGTCGGGCAGATCTGGAGCGGGGCGATGATGCTGGAGCATCTGGGCGAGAGCGCCGCTGCGGCCGCCGTGGTGGCCGCGATCGAGTCGGTCCTGGAGGAGCATCCGGAGGTCCGCACACCCGATCTCGGCGGCGACGCCACGACGGTGGCTCTCGGGTCCGCCATCGCGCGGCGGATCACCGCCGGGGCCCCTGCCGGTGCGGGCCGGGTCGCCCCGTGAGCCACCCGCGTGACGACGAGGGGAAGAGCGTGCCGCGCGTCCTCGTCACCGCCGACTATCTGCGCCCCGGCGACGAGACGGACCTGTATCTGCGGGCGGCCGGATGCGAGACCCGCCATGCGCCGATGACCGGGCGGCGCGACCCGGAGGATCTCGTGTCGGCGCTCGCAGGCGTCGACGCGGCGCTCGTCGCGAACGAGCCGCTCACCGCCGATGTCCTCGCCCGCGCCGGGCGGTTGAAGGTCGTGGTGCGCACCGGTGTCGGCTACGACTCCATCGACGTCGGTGCCGCGGCCCGGCTCGGGATCAGGGTGAGCAACCTGCCCGGGATCAACGCGAACGCCGTGGCCGAGTACACGCTCGGCCTGCTGCTCGCGTCCGCGCGCCGGCTGGTCGAGAGCGCCACGGGCGTGGCCGCGGGGGCCTGGCCGCGCGAGGACGGGCACGAACTGCGGGGCGCCACACTGGGTTTGGTCGGCTACGGCGCCACCGCCCGCGCGGTCGTCCCGCTCGCCCGTGCCTTCGGTATGGAGGTGGTGTGCGCCACCGGGGTGCCCGAGGAGCTGCGGGACGACTCCTCGGTCCGTTTCGTGGCCCTCCCCGAGCTGCTCGCGCGGTCGGACTACGTCTCGATCCACTGTGCCCTGACCGACAGGACACGCGGGCTGTTCGATGCCGGGGCCTTCGCGCGGATGAAGAGGACGGCCCTGCTGATCAACACCGCGCGCGGGGCGATCGTAGACGAGCAGGCGCTCGCGGACGCCGTGCGGTCGGGCGCGATCGCGGGGGCGGCGCTCGACGTCGTGACGCGTGAGCCCCTGCCCCCGGAGAGTCCGCTGCGCGGCGTCCGGGGCATCACCGTCTACTCGCATCTCGCGGGTCAGACGGCGCAGGCACGGCGGGCGTCGGGGCTCGCGGGTGCGGAGGAGCTGGTGGCCTCGTTGCGGGGGCGGCCGAGGTTCGCCGTCAACTGACAGGCCGAAGCCCGGCCTTGGGCGTGCCGAGGCCGGGACGGACCACGAACGGTCAGACGGACAGGTGCCGTTGGGGCACCGGCAGGGTGGCCAGGGGGACGTGGTGCTGCCCGGCGTGGATGTCACGGTCGCGGAGGCTCGCCTGGGCGACGGGGCGCGGGAAGGAGATCTTCACGACGTTCAGCGCGGGGATGCGGAAGATCCGGACCTGCGCGGGGTCGACCTTGTAGAGGCCGGCGATCACCCGCTCGTTGAGGTAGGTGTCGTCGGCGGCGATGGTGTATCCGGTGCCGTCCTTCATGAAGGTCTCCAGGGTGACCCAGAAGGGGCCGGCGTTCTTGGAGCGGATCTCGACCGCGAAGTCGCCGAGCAGGGGCGGGGTGGCGGTGGGTTCAGGCATGGGTGGCCTCGCGGGGGTGGGAGTGCTCGGTGCGGAACAGGGCGGCGGGGTCGTCGACGTCGACGGCGTGGTTCAGGACGAACTCGTAGGCCGCTCCCCGTTCCGTCTCCGCCGGGGAGGTGGCGAAGGCGAGGCTGGGCAGGTAGGGCATGTCGGGGAGCGGGAGGTGCAGCATCAGGGGGTTGGCGACCTTGGCGATCGCGGTGGCGGTGCTCTGCGCGGGGGCGTTGACGACGAGCATGACGCCGACCTCCCGGGGCGGGGTGGGGTCGGGTTCGATGTCGTCGAGGACGGCGTTGTGGCCGTAGAGGCGGATGTCGAGGCCGTAGTCGTCGTCGTTCAGCGCGAGGGTCTGGCGGACGCGGTCGGTGAGGACGGCGCGCAGACCGGTCGCCCATTCCTCGATGTGGGCGGTGATGTGCGGGTCGCGGATGCCGGTGAAGGAGACGGTCTGGTAGCCGGTGACGCGGGCGCCTTCGAGTTTGATGGTGTGCTGGTCGGCCGGTTCGAAGCGGGATCCCTCGACGCGGACGCGGCGGTGGTCGAGGGCGGTGTAGGTGGCGTCGGTGACGTCGAGGGTGCCGGCGGGTTCCCGCATCCGGTGGGGGTCGGCGGTCTCGTAGAGCATGTGGGCGGCGACCGAGAGGGGGGTGCAGACGTTGTCGGGGTCGAGGGGTTCGATGACGAAGCCGTCGTGGTCGATGGTGGCGAAGACGCCGCCGAGGCGGGGGTCGGTGGTGGCCTGTCCGCCGCATTCGACGATCTTGGCGGCGTGCCAGGCGGGTCCGGCCGGCATGCCGCGCATCAGGGGGACGACGGCGGCGAGGGCGGTGTCGGTGGCGCGGCCGGCGAGGACGACCTGGGCGCCGGCGCGGAGGGCGTCGGCGAGGGGTTCGTGGCCCATCATGCCGACGACGTGGGTGCAGCTCTCCAGGGTCTCCGGGCTGAGCGGTCCGTGCGGGGCGAGGGGGTGGATGCGGCCCGCGTCGAGGTGTTCCTTGAGGACGGCGGTGTCCTGCTCGCTGTAGACGCGGGCGATCCGCAGGTCGAGTCCTTCCTCGGCCATGACGTCCTCGGCGAGTCCCGCGACCCAGTCGACGCCGGAGTCGGTGCCGCTGGTGCCGCAGGAGCCGACGACGAGCGGGATGTCCGCCCGGGCGGCCGCCTTGAGGAGGATGCGCAGGTCGCGGCGGACCGCCGCCGCCGTGGTCTTCGGCAGGCCGGCGCCGAGGTAGTAGGGGCCGGAGTCGGTGGAGCCGCCGTCGATCGCGATGACGTCCGGGCCGAGGGCCAGGCCGCGTTCGACGGACTCGGGGGTGAAGCCGGCGCCGAGCATGCCGGCGGGGGTCAGGACTCCGACACGGGTGGCCGTGTCACGGGACGGGGGCATGCGGGGTCTCCTCGGTGGGGTCGGTCGGGTGCGGGAAGATCCGGAGGTCGTCGGCGGGGAGGCTGACGACGATCTCGCCGTCGGTGACGGGGCGGGTGGTGGTGACCACGACGGGGGTGCCGCCGATGCGGATGAGGTAGCGGTGGTGGTCGCCGAGGTAGGCGCGGTTCTCGACCTTGGCGGTGACCGCGCCCGGCGGTGGCGGGTCGGTGGTGCCGCCGCGGTGCAGGGTGATGTTCTCCGGGCGGACGCAGATCTTCACGGGGCCCGGCCGTGTGCCGGTGTGCCGGACGGTCAGCGGTTCGCCGATGCCCTCGACATGCACCTGCGCGTGGTCGCCGTCGGCTCGGGTGACGGTGGCGGCGAGGATGTTGGCGGTGCCGACGAAGCCGGCCGTGAACAGGTCGGCGGGGTGCTCGTAGATCTCCTGCGGGGTGCCGACCTGGTGCACCCTGCCGTGGTTCATCACGGCGATGCGGTCGCTGAAGGACAGTGCCTCGTCCTGGTCGTGGGTGACGAAGACGGTGGTGACGCCGACCTGGGCCTGGAGCACCTTGAGCCATTGGCGGGAGCGGTCCCTGAGTTTGGCGTCCAGGTTGGAGAAGGGTTCGTCCAGGAGCAGCAGGTCGGGCGGGTGGGCGAGGGCGCGGGCCATGGCGACGCGCTGCTGCTGGCCGCCGGAGAGCTGGTGCGGGTAGCTGCGGGCGTGGTCGCCGAGTTCGACCAGGTCGAGGACTTCGCGTACCCGGTGCTCGCGTCGGGCCTTGGGGGTCCTGCGGAGCTTGAGGGGGTAGCCGACGTTGTCCGCGACGGACAGGTGCGGCCAGATCGCGTAGGACTGGAACACGACGCCGCAGTTGCGGTGTTCGGGCTCGACGTTCGTGCGGCCGTGGTCGAAGACGACGCGGTCGCCGAAGGCGATGCTGCCCGAGTCGGGGGCGTGCAGTCCCGCGATGGACCACAGGGTGGTGGACTTGCCGCAGCCGCTGGGCCCCAGGAGCGTGAAGATCTCGCCGTCGTGGACCGTCAGGGAGAGATCGTGGAGCACGGTGCGCCGGGCGAACGACTTGCTGATTCCGTCGAGGTGGAGGCTAGGCACGGGGGCGCACCCCCAGCAGGGCGCGTCCGGCGCCGAGGACGACCAGGGTGATGACCATCTGGATGACTCCCAGGGCGGCGACACTGCCGCCGATGCTTGTCGCCGCGAGTTGCAGCATGGTGAGGCCGAGGACGGGTGTCCTGTCGGTGACGAGGAAGACGGCGGGTTCGGCGTCGTTGAGCATGGCCACGAAGAGCAGCACGAACGACGCGCCCATCGCGGGTGCCACCAGGCGCAGTACGACGGTGCGCATCGCCGTCCACCAGGTGGCGCCCGAGGTGCGGGCGGCCTTGTCGAGGTCGGCGCCGATACCGGCGAGCGCCGGGTAGAAGGCGCTGTAGCCGAGGGCGAGACTGCGCACGGCGAACGCGATGCCGATGCCCCACAGGCTGGCGCGGACGGCGCCGGAGCGGTCGAGCAGCGCGAAGCTCCAGAAGAACGCCATGCCGGTGACCAGCGCCGGCATCATGCGGGGCCACATCATGCCCTGCTGGAGCGACCCCCGGAACCGGAACCGGGACCGGTGCGCGATCACGGACAGGACGGCGATGGCCACGGTTGTCAGGGCGCCCCCGATCCCCGCGATGAGAAGGCTGTTGACGATCGAGTCGGTGTAGAGCGGGTTGTCGAACACGGCGTTGAAGTTGTCGAGCGTCAGCACGCTCCACGGGGAGACGAACGGGGACAGGATCGAGGTGAACGCCGTCATCACGACACCGGCCAGCGGGACGGCCACGGAGATCAGCAGATACAGCGCGATCCCGGCCGCGAGGAGCCAGCGCGAGGGACCGAGGGTGAGGATCCGCACGCCGGTGGGTTTCCCGGTGGTCGTGGTGAACCGGGCGGTGTCCCCCACCAGCCGGTTGCGCAGCAGGAGCAGTCCGGAGACGGCGACCAGCAGGAACACGGCGCCCGCGGACACCAAGCCTTGCTGCGACGCGTTGACCCAGTGGTCGTAGAGGTAGGTGGAGATCAGGCTGATCTTGTTCGAGAAGCCCAGGATGAGGGGGAGGCCGAGGACCTCCATCGACAGGGCGAAGACGAGCAGGGCGGCGTTGGTGATCGCCGGACGCAGCAGCGGCAGGCTGACGGAGACCAGGCTGCGCAGCGGCCCTGCGCCGAGCGTGCGGGCGGCGTCCTCCAGGGCGGGGTCGACGGCCAGCAGGGTGCCCCGGCAGAGCAGGAAGATCGTCGGAGCCGCGACGCCCATCGCGACCAGGGCCATTCCGGGGATGCTGTAGAGGTCGACGGGCATGGCGAGGAAGGTGTGCGTCGTCAGCCAGGACGACGCGAATCCCGCCGGCGTCCACATGGCGGCCCATCCGATGACGAGGACGAGGCCCGGCAGGGCGATCGGGATCAACAGCAGGGTCGTCAGGACGCGGCGTCCCGGTATGTTCGTGCGGGTCAGGAGCACCGCGCAGGTGACGCCGACCAGAAGGGATCCGGCGGTGTTGAGGGCGGCGAAGAGGACCGAGTTGGCCACGGCGGTCCACCAGTCGGGGTCGGTGACCAGGGTGTGGAAGTTGTCCCAGGTCGGACGGCCGCCGGAGGCGTACAGCGGGGTGGACCACAGGGAGGCGGCCACCACCGGGACGAGCGGGCCGACGATGACCAGGAGGGCCAGGGCCCACAGGAGGTAGTGGCTCGCGTTCGTGGAGAACACCCGTCGGCGGGGCGGCCGGGGCGGTGGCGCGGGAGTACGGGGCGGTGGCCGCAGCGGGGTGACGCTCATCGGTCGTACGCCTTGTTCCAGCGTGCGACGATCTCCGGCTGCTTCGTCACGATGTCGTCGAGGTATCCGGCCGGATGCAGGTTCCCCGCGCCTACGACGGCTTCGACCGCCGGGAGCCCGTAGGCGCAGTCGACGCCGTCGCGGTAGGGGGTGAACCCGCCCTCGCAGGCGGCCTCTTGGCCCTCGACCGACAGCAGGAAGTTCACGAAGAGCTTGCCGGCGTCCGGGGAGGCGGCCTCGGCGGTGACGGCGACGGCTCGTGGGAGGAGGGGTGTCGCGTCCTTCAGGTAGGTGTAGTCGAGGAGTTGCGCCGCCTCCTCGCTCTCGATCAGGGCCCGGACCGAGCCGGCCACGAAGTAGGCCGCCTGGTACTGGCCTTGGGCGAGTTTCTGCATCAGGTTGCCGTTGCCGGACTCGACTCCGCTGGTGCGGCCCAGGGTTTCGAGGTTCCGCCATCCCGACTCACCCTGCCGGGAGGTGTAGTTGCTGACGGCTCCGAAGGCGATGGGATTGCTGATGTCCGTGGTCGCGACCTTGCCCTTGAGGGACGTCGACAGCTCGGCGAGGGAGGTGAGGTCCCCCGGCTGCCTGTCCTTGGGGATCAGTGCGGTGTTGTAGACGGCGACGAGGGGGTCCTCGGACATGGCGACCACACCGGGGGCGAGCCGCGCGTAGGCGGGGAGGTGGCGGAGGTTGGGGTCGTCGTAGTCGAGGACGTTGCCGTCGCGGACGAAGGTGAGCATGCCGACGGCGTCGGTGGCCATGACGACGTCGGCGGTGCGCACGCCGGTGGCGGTCTCGGTGGCATAGCGCTGGAAGGTCTGCGGGTCGTTCATGTTGAGCACGCGGACGTCGATGCGGGGGTACTTCGCCTCGAACGCCTTGGCCAGCGGGGCCGTCTGGTCGGCGTCGGCGTTGGTGTAGAGGAGGACCGAGCCCTGCTTCTCGGCGCGGGCGACGGTCGCCGCGTCGAGCGGGGTCACCGGCGAGGCCCGGCCGACGTCGACCGACGGGGTCGGTGCGGTCGGCCCGGACGTCCCGGTGGAGCCGCCGCACGCGGTGAGGACCACCGCGCAGGCCGCTGCCAGCGCGCCGGCTCTGGAGAGTGAGATCGTCATCGATCCTCCACTATTTGCTATAGCAGGAGCAGTGGAAGGAGGTTATTTGCTACAGCATGTTTGTCAACAGGTTGCGCAGGGATCCTGCCGGGCGCTGCCCGTGAGCGTTGACCCGTCGTGCTGTAGCAAATACCATCCCGGCATGAGTCGGCTCCCCCATCTCCCGTCACCGGTGACCCTCGGCGATCAGGCGTACACGGCGATCCGCGAGGCCATCGTCAGCGGTGCGCTGAAGCGCGGGGAGAAGGTCACCGAGCGGGGGCTGGCCGAGTCGCTCAACATCAGCGCCACTCCGGTCCGTGAGGCGCTGCGGCGGCTGGAGCAGGACCGTCTGGTCGAGCGGACGGGGCCCCGGTCCGTGTGCGTCGCGAAGTTCGGCAAGGAGGAGCTGCGCGAGTTCACCATGATCGAGGACGTGCTGCGGGCCCTCTCCGCCCGGCTGGCCGCGGAGAAGGCGACCGCGGCGCAGCGGCGAGAGATGTCCGCCTGCCTCGACGAGGCGCAGGCGTTGCGGAGCGAGCTGGACGGCGGCTCTCCGGGCAGCGCCGAGGAGCTGCGGATCGTCCTGGAGATCCAGCGGCTGATGCGGCACTTCCACGCGCTCGTGGACCGGGCGAGCGGGAACGCGACGCTGGTGCAGATGCTGAACACGGTCGACGCCTTCGGTTCGGACGAGCGGCAGAGCAGTGTGCTGTCCGAGGTGCGGGGCGAGGACCGGGAGGCCGTCGACGAGCGGTTCCGGCAGCACCGCGCCATCTTCGAGGCCATCGCCTCAGGTGACGGGGACCGGGCCGAGGAGCTGATGAGGGCGCACAGCCGGGTCTCGAACGCCTCGCGGATCGAGACCCGTTTCTCCGACTGACCGCGCCTACCGGCCGGCCCCCGGGGCGCCGGCGCGCAGGCCGTCCATGACGAGGTCGAGGAGGCGGGCGGCGCGGGGGCGCCAGTCGTCGGTGGGGGCCAACTGCCACAGGCCGCCGATGGCGAGGATCAGGTCGTCGGGGGTCATGCCGGGCCGGATGGTGCCCGCCGCGTCGTTGGCGCGCAGGAGCAGTTCGGCCGCGTCGGCGACGGGTGTGTGGGGCGGCTTCACCGGGCCCCCCGGCGTGCTGGTGGCGAGGCGGATCGCGTCGGCGAGGCCCGCCTTGGTCATGGCGAACTCGGCCAGCCGGTCCATCCAGGCGCGCAGGGCCCGGTCCGGCGGCAGCTTGTCGAGCAACTGGGCGGCGCTGTCGGCGACCTGGCGCATCTCGTGGCGGTAGATCTCCAGGACGAGCGCCTCACGGTTGGGGAAGTTGCGGTAGAGGGTGCCCTGTCCGACGCCCGCCTTCTTGGCGATCACGCTGAGCGGGGCGTCGGGGCACGCCGTCAGCTCGGCCACGGCGACTTCGAGGATGCGTTCACGGTTGCGTTGGGCGTCCGAGCGCAGGGGCGCGTCCTTGTGGTGCTGCACTCGACTCTCCTCGGGGGTGCGTGACCGAACCCCACCCTTGCTAAGCGGACAACTGTCCGTTACGTTTTCCGGTAGCGGACGATTGTCCGGTTGGGTTCACCATAGCCCCGGCCCGGTCATGCCCGGAAGCCCGAGAACCGGAGACCGGAACCCCGAAAGCTGGAAACCGGAACCCCGAAAAGCGGGAAAGAAGCGTTCATGCCCTTATCGACGTCCAGCGTCATCACCCTGCACATCAACGGCGAGCGGTACACGCTGCCCGTCGACCACCGCACCACCCTGCTCGACGCGCTCCGTGAGCGCCTCGGCCTCACCGGCACCAAGAAGGGCTGCGACCAAGGGCAGTGCGGGGCCTGCACCGTGCTGGTCGACGGCCGCAGGACCGTGGCCTGTCTCCAGTTCGCGGTCGCGGCCGAGGACCGCGAGATCACCACCGTCGAAGGACTGGCCGACGGCGACCGGCTGCACCCCGTGCAGCAGGCGTTCCTCGATCTCGACGGCTACCAGTGCGGCTACTGCACACCGGGACAGATCTGTTCGGCGATCGGCGCCCTCGCGGAGCACGCCGCCGGATGGCCCAGCGCCGCCACCGCCGATGTACGGCCCGCGGCCGGACCGCCGCCGCTGACCCCGGAGGAGATCCGGGAGCGCATGAGCGGCAATCTGTGCCGCTGCGCCGCGTACCCCTCGATCGTCGAGGCCGTCACCCGGGCCGCGGAGTCCGGGCCGGCGTCGCGCACGGGTGCCCGGCCGGAAGAAGAAGCGAAGGAGCCTGTCGCATGAGGGAGTTCGACTACCGCAGGGCCGACGACGTGCCCGGAGCCGTCGCCCTGCTCGACTCCGACCCGGACGCGCGCTGCCTCGCGGGCGGCACCAACCTGGTCGACCTGATGAAGGCCGGTGTCGAACGCCCGGCCCGGCTGGTCGACGTCCGCCGGCTGCCGCTGGACCGCATCGAGCCGACCCCGTCCGGCGGCCTGCGGATCGGCGCGACCGTCACCAACAGCGACCTCGCCGCCCATCCTCTGGTCCGCTCCCGGTACCCCGTGCTGGCGCAGGCGGTGCTCGCCGGCGCCTCCGGCCAGTTGCGCAACATGGCCACCGTCGGCGGCAATCTCCTCCAGCGCACCCGCTGCGCCTACTTCGCCGACACCACCGGGCCCTGCAACAAGCGCTCCCCCGGCACCGGTTGTCCGGCGATCGAGGGCGAGAACCGCAACCACGCCGTCCTCGGCGCGTCCGCGCACTGTGTGGCCGTACACCCCTCGGACATGGCCGTCGCACTGGCCGCCCTGGACGCGGTGGTGCACTACGAGACCGCCCAGGGGCCCGGTGAGCTGCCGCTCGGCTGGTTCTATCTGCCGGTCGGCGACACCCCGCAGCGCGAGACGGCCCTGCCCCCTGGCGCGCTGATCACGAGCGTCAGCCTGCCGCCGGCCCCGGTCGCCCTCCGGTCCCGCTACCGCAAGGTGCGCGAGCGCGCGTCCTACGCGTTCGCCGTCGGCTCGGTCGCCGCCGCGCTGGAGGTGCGCGACGGTGTCGTGCGCGAGGTGCGGCTGGCGTTCGGCGCGGTCGCCTCCCGGCCCTGGCGGGCCCGCGCCGCCGAACGGACCCTCACCGGCGCGCCCGCCGACGCCGCGTCGTTCGCGGCCGCCGCCGACGCCGAACTGGCCGCGGCCCGGCCCCTGTCGGACAACGGATTCAAGGTGGCCCTGATGCGCAACCTGACGGTCGCCGTGCTCGGCGAACTCGCCGAGGAGGCCGCGCGATGACGACGACCGGGGCGCCCTTCTCCCCCGTCCGCGCCGTCGGCACCGGTCACGTCCGGGTGGAGGGCCGGGACAAGGTCACCGGCGCCGCCCGGTACGCGGGCGAGGTCCCCTTCCCCGAACTCGCCCACGGCTGGCTGGTGTTGTCGACCGTGGCACGCGGCCGGATCCTGGACGTCGAGTCGGACGCCGTCCTCTCCATGCCGGGTGTCCTCGCCGTGCTCGACCATCGCAACGCGCCGCCGCTGAAGACCGACTACATCGGCCTGCTGGGCACCGTCCCGGACCCGACCTGCGCGCTCTTCCAGAGCGATCAGGTGCCGCACCGGGGCTGGCCGGTGGCGCTGATCGTCGCCGAGACCTCCGAACAGGCCCGCGAGGCGGCCGAGTCGCTGGTCGTCCGCTACGAACAGGCCCCTCACGACATCGGGTTCACCGAGGACCACGCCGACGCGCACCCGTCGGACGGCCATATGCCCGCGGTGACGGACAAGGGCGATCTGGAGGCGGAACTCGCCGCGTCCGCCGTCCGGGTGGACGCCGTCTACACCACTCCGGAGGAGCACCACCACCCCATGGAGCCCCACGCGGCCACCGCCCGCTGGGAGGACGGCCGGCTCGACGTGGTCGACTCCAACCAGGGCGCCACCTGGGTCGTCGGGGAACTCGCGAACCTCTTCGCGCTCGACCCCGCCTCGGTGCGGGTGCGTTCGGAACACGTCGGCGGAGGCTTCGGCAGCAAGGGTGTCCGCGCCCACCAGGTCGCGGCCGTGATGGCGGCCAGGACCGTCGGCCGTCCGGTGCGCGTCGTCCTGACCCGGCGTCAGATGTTCACGCTGGCCGGCCATCGCAGCCCCACCATCCAGCGCGTCCGGCTCGGCGCGGACGCCGACGGCCGGCTGCGCGCCCTCGACCACCGCTCGCTCAGCCGCACCTCCACCGTGTACGAGTTCGTCGAGCCGAGCGCCGGTGTGGCCCGGGTGATGTACGACGCCGACGCCCACCACACCGAGAACCGCGTCGTACCGCTGGACGTCCCCAGCCCCACCTGGATGCGCGCCCCGGGCGAGGCGCCGGGATCCTTCGCGCTGGAGGCCGCGCTCGACGAACTCGCCCACGCGTGCGGCGTCGACCCGATCGAGCTGCGGCTGCGCAACGAACCCGACCGCGGCCCGGTCTCCGGTCTCCCCTTCGCCGGCCGCAATCTGCGCGCCTGCTTCGCGGAGGGCGCCCGCCGCTTCGGCTGGGACCGGCGCGATCCCCGGCCCGGGGTGCGGCGCGAAGGGCAGTGGCTGATCGGCACCGGCACCGCGGCGGCCTCCTTCGGCGCCGGCGCCGCCCCGTCCACGGCCGCGATCACCGCCGAGGCCGACGGCCGCTTCACCGTGCGGATCGCGGCGGCGGACATCGGCACCGGCGCGCGCACCGCCCTCACCCTGGTCGCCGCCGACGCCCTGGACGTCCCGCCGGAGCGGGTGCGGGTACGCCTCGGCGACAGCGCCTTCGGATTCGCCATGATCGCGGGCGGCTCCATGGGCACCCGGTCCTGGTCCTGGGCCGTCATGGCGGCCGCGGCCGAACTGCGCGAGCGGCTCGTGCCCGGCGCCGCCCTCCCGCCCGAGGGCGTCACCGTGCGCTCCGACACCACCGCGGCGGTCTCCGCCCTGGCGCAGAAGGAACGGCACTCCTACGGCGCCCAGTTCGCCGAGGTCGCCGTCGACCCCGCGACCGGCGAGGTGCGCGTCCGGCGGATGCTCGGGGTGTTCGCCGCGGGCCGGATCGTCAACCCGCTGACCGCGCGCGGGCAGTTCACCGGCGGCATGATCTGGGGCATCTCCATGGCCCTGCACGAGGAGGCCGCACGCGACGCGGCATCCGGCGGGCCGGTGGGTGCGGACCTGGCGGGCTACCACGTGGCGACGCACGCCGACGTCCCCCGGGTGGAGGCCCATTGGGTGGAGGACGACGACCCGGACG
The DNA here is from genome assembly GCF_002019855.1 of Streptomyces antibioticus. NCBI lineage: Bacteria > Bacillati > Actinomycetota > Actinomycetes > Kitasatosporales > Streptomycetaceae > Streptomyces > Streptomyces antibioticus. Next base: position 293,476 of record NZ_CM007717.1, read on the forward strand.
ACCCGGTGGGCATCAAGGGCATCGGGGAGATCGGCATCGTCGGCGCGGCCGCCGCCGTCGCCAACGCCGTCTGGCACGCGACCGGTGTGCGCCACCGCAGTCTGCCGATCCGACCCGACCGGGTGCTGGCGGGCGGCCACGATGCTTGATCTGGGGCCGCGGCTGGGCGACTGGCTGGCCGAGGGCCGGGAGGTCGCCGTGGCGACCGTCGTGTCCGTCGGCGGCAGCGCGCCGCGCGGACCGGGCGCCGCCCTCGCGGTCGACGGGGCGGGTGCCGTCATCGGGTCGGTGTCCGGCGGCTGTGTGGAGGCGTCGGTCTACGACCTGTGCGAGGAGGCGCTCAAGACCGGCGGCAGCGTGCTGGAACGCTTCGGCTACAGCGACGACGACGCCTTCGCCGTGGGGCTGACCTGCGGCGGGGTCCTCGATGTCCTGGTCACCCCGGTGCCGGCGGACGGCCCGGTCGGCGCGCTGCTGCGCTCCGCCCTGGACACTTCGGCGCGGGGCGAGCCCGTCGCCCTCGTCCGGGTCGTCCAGGGCCCCGGGGAACTGCTCGGCGGGATGCTTCTCGTGCGTGCCGACGGCTCCCGCGAGGGCGGGCTCGGCGGCCACGAGGACCTCGACCGCACCGCCGCCGCGGAGGCCCTCGCCGCGCTGGACACGGGCCGCACCGGCACGGTCGAGCTGTCGCCGGACGGCTCGCACTGCCCGGAAGGGCTCACCCTGCTGGTGGAGACGAGCGTGCCGCCGCCCCGGATGATCGTGTTCGGTGCCGTCGACTTCGCGGCGGCCCTCGTGCGGGCCGGGAAGTTCCTCGGCCATCACGTCACCGTGTGCGACGCGCGGCCCGTCTTCACCACCCCGGAGCGCTTCCCCGAGGCCGACGAGGTCGTCGTGGACTGGCCGCACCGCTATCTGCGCAGCACCAGGACCGACGCGCGCACGGTGGTGTGCGTGCTCACCCACGACGCCAAGTTCGACGTGCCGCTCCTGGAGGTCGCGCTGCGGCTGCCGCTGGCGTTCGTCGGCGCGATGGGCTCGCACCGCACCCACGCCGACCGGGACCGGCGACTGCGCGAGATCGGCCTGGAGGAGCACGAGTTGGCGCGGCTGAGGTCACCCATCGGCCTGGACCTCGGGGGCCGTACACCGGAGGAGACCGCCCTGTCGATCACGGCGGAGATCGTCGCCGCCCGCCGCGGCGGGACGGGCCTGCCGCTGACCGGCTCGGGCAGGCCCATCCATCACTCCGTCCACCAGCGGCGCCGCTCCGCCTGAGGACGGGACCGGTCAGCCCAGCTCGCCGGTGCGGGCCTGCCGCCACAGGTCGACGCCGCCCTCCACCGCGTACTTGTCGATCTCGGCGATTTCCTCGGCGGTGAAGGAGAGGTTCGTCAGCGCCGCCACGTTCTGCTCGACCTGTTCGGCACGCGAGGCGCCGATCACCAGGGAGGTGACCCGCTCGTCCCGCAGCGCCCAGGCGAGGGCCATCTGCGCCAGGGTCTGGCCGCGGCGCTCCGCGATCCCGTTCAGGGCCCGCAGCCGCCCCAGGGTGTCGTCGGTGAGCCAGCCCGTGTCGAAGGACTTGTCCTGCGCGGCCCGCGAGTCCTTCGGCACACCGTCGAGATAGCGGCCGGTGAGCAGGCCCTGGGCGAGCGCGGTGAACCCGATCACCCCGAAGCCCTCCTCCTCCGCGACGTCGAGCAGGCCCTCCGTCTCGATCCACCGGTTGAGCATGTTGTACGACGGCTGGTGGATGAGCAGCGGTGTGCCGAGGTCGCGCAGGATGGCCGCGGCCTGGCGGGTGCGCTCCGCGTCGTAGGAGGAGATGCCCACGTACAGGGCCTTGCCCTGGCGCACGGCGGTGTCCAGGGCCGTCATCGTCTCCTCCAGCGGCGTGGAGGCGTCCAGCCGGTGGGAGTAGAAGATGTCGACGTAGTCGAGCCCCATGCGCTTCAGCGACTGGTCGAGGGAGGCGAGCACGTACTTGCGAGAACCGCCGCCCTGGCCGTAGGGGCCGGGCCACATGTCCCAGCCGGCCTTGGTCGAGACGATCAGCTCGTCCCGGTAGGGGGCCAGGTCCTGGCGCAGCAGCCTGCCGAAGTTGATCTCGGCGGAGCCGTAGGGCGGCCCGTAGTTGTTGGCCAGGTCGTGGTGGGTGATCCCGAGGTCGAAGGCGCGCAGGGCGATCTCCCGCTGCGTCTCGAACGGCCGGTCGTCCCCGAAGTTGTGCCAGTAGCCCAGGGACAGCACGGGCAGGTCGAGCCCGGACCGTCCCGTGCGCCGGTACAGCATGCTGCCGTCGTAGCGATCGGGGGCCGCGACGTAATTCATCAGGTGTCTCCACTGTGACGTGAGTCGATCGAAACGACCACGGTCTCAGCCGGACCCCTCCGCGTCCAACCGACCTGCCGCGCCCGGTCTCACACCGCAGGCTCCGGCAGCTCGCCGTATCTCACCTGCACGATCTCGATGCTCGTGCAGCCGACGGCCTCCAGTTCGGCGCGGCGGAACTTCGCGGCGCGCTTGTCGTAGCCGGCGGCGGACGCCTGCGGGGTGCCGTCCGGGTCGGTCCACAGGAGTCCGTAGCGCTTCGTCTCGTTGCTCATGGCGGGCATTCTCCCCACCGACACCGTCTCCAAGCCAGCCGAAGATCCGCCCTGGGCGGAATTTCCCTCGGCCGACACCATGGTCAGAGGGTGTCGAGTTCGGCGGCGTAGGGCGGTTCGGCTCCCGCGCGGGAGCAGGTGACGGCGGCCGCGCGGGCGGCGAAGCGCAGCAGGCTCCGCCAGTCGCCGGGGCCCATCTCCCCGACGGCCTGTGCGGACAGTGCGTCGCGCGCGGCGAGTCCGTGGAGCAGTGCGGCGTTGACGGTGTCGCCGGCGCCGATGGTGTCGACGACGTCCACCTTCTCGCCGGGCGTCACATGCACGCCTCCGTCGCGGGTGAAGGCGGTGAGTCCGTCGGCGCCCTGGGTGATGACGACGGCGGAGGGGCCTGCGGCGAGCCATTCCTGTGGGGTGCCGCCGAGCCAGGTGGCGTCCTCCTGGGAGAGCTTGAGGAGGGTGACGGAGGGCAGCCAGGTGCGGAAGCGGGCCCGGTAGGCGTCGGGGTCGGGGATCAGGCCGGGCCGGATGTTGGGGTCGAGGGCGGTGAACAGGCCCTGTGCGGCGCTGTGGTGGAGGAGTTCCTCGTAGGCGCTGGCGCCGGGTTCGAGGACGAGGGAGCAGGTGCCGAAGGAGACGGCGAGGGTGTCCTTCGGCAGGGTGGTGGGGGTGGTGAAGAGGCGGTCGGCGGTGCCTTCGACGTGGAAGGTGTAGGCGGCGGAGCCGTCGTCGTCGAGGGTGGCGAGGGCGAGGGGGGTGGGTTCGGGGCCGCGCTGGACGGTCGTGGTCTCGACGCCGGCGGTGTGGAGGCCGTCGAGGAGGGCCTGGCCGTAGGTGTCGGTGGACAGGCGGGAGCAGAAGGCGGTGCGGGAGCCGAGGCGGGCGAGGGCGACGGCGGTGTTGTAGGGGCCGCCGCCCCGGGCGGGCCGCAGGGGCGCGAGGGCCCCGGGTTCTTGTGGCACCAGATCGATGAGGGCCTCACCGGCGACGACGATCACGCGAACGATCCTTTCGGAGGGACGACGGACACCGGGGCCGCGATCGGCGTGCCGGCCGGAACGTCCGGCACGCCGATCGCACCCTGCGGGGGCGGGTCCGGGTCAGGGCACGACGACGATCTTGCGCCCCTGGCCGGCGGCGAACCGCTCCAGCGCCCGCGGGTACTCGTCCAGGGACAGCCGGTCGCTGATGAAGACCCGCGGGTCGAGCACCCCGGCGGCGAACAGTTCCGCCGCCCGCTCGTAGCTGTGCAGGACCGCCATCGAGCCGGTGATGGTGATCTCCTGGTTGTAGATCTTGTACGGCGAGATGGTGGCCGTCGTCGCGTAGTCGGAGACGCCGAACTGGAGGAACGTGCCGGCCTTGGCGACCCGCTCCAGGCCGTCCTGGATGGCGGCGGCGTTGCCGGTGGCGTCGATCACCACGTCCCAGCCGCCGGGGCGGCCCAGCTCGTCGGCGGAGAGCCCCGACTGCGAGCAGCCGAGCTTCTCGGCGGTGGCGAGGCGCTCGGGGTTGATGTCGACGACGTCCACGGACACGGCGCCCGTGCGCTTGGCCAGCTCCAGCATCATCAGGCCCATGGTCCCGCTGCCGTAGATCAGCACATGGGCGCCGAGGCGGCTGTTGAGGACGTCGTAGCCGCGCACCGCGCAGGACAGCGGCTCGATGAGGGCCGCGTCCTGGACGTCGATGTGGTCGGGCAGGCGTACGCAGTTGGCGACGGGGGCGACGGCGTACTCGGCGGCGCCGCCGGGCACGGTCACGCCGATGGCCTGCCAGCGGTCGCACAGGTTGTTGTGCCCGATACGGCAGTAGCGGCACTCGTGGCAGTACAGCGAGGGGTCGACGGCGACCCGGTCGCCGAGCGCGAGTTCGGTGACCTGGCTGCCGAGGCCGACGACCTCCCCGGCGAACTCGTGGCCCGGCACGATCGGCAGGGTGGGGGCGAACTCGCCCTCCAGGATGTGCAGATCGGTGCCGCACAGTCCGCAGGCCGACACGTCGACGACGACGTCCCGCGGCCCGGGCGTGGGGTCGGGCACCGTGGTGACGGTGACCTTGCCGGGGGCTTCGATGACGGCGGCTTTCACTTGACTGCTCCTAGGGACAGGCCGCGGACCAGTTTGTCCTGGGCGGCGAAACCGGCGATGAGGACCGGCAGGGAGACCAGCGTGGCGGCGGCGCACAGGCGCGCGAGGAAGAGGCCCTCGCTGGTGATGAACCCGACGAGGAAGACCGGCGCGGTCGAGGCGTTGGTGGCGGTCAGGTTCACGGCGAACATGAACTCGTTCCAACTGAAGATGAAGCAGATCAGCGAGGTGGCGGCGAGTCCGGGCATGGCGACCGGGGCGACGATCCGCAGCAGCACGGTCGGCAGTCCGGCGCCGTCGACCTCGGCGGCCTCCAGGATCTCCTTGGGCACCTCGGCGAGGAACGAGCGCATCATCCACACCGCGATCGGGAGGTTCATGGCGGTGTAGAGGACGACCAGCGTCCACACGTTGTCGAGCATTCCGGCGTCCTTGACGATCAGATAGACCGGCAGGAGGGCCGCGATGGCCGGCAGGAACTTCGTGGACAGGAAGAAGAACATCACGTCGGTCCACTTCTCGACCGGCTTGATGGACAGCGCGTAGGCCGTCGGCACCGCGAGGGCCAGCACCAGCAGCGTCGAGATGACGCTCGCCATGGCGGAGTTGAGGAGGAAGGGCGTGATGTCCCGGCTGAACAGCAGCCGGTACTGGTCGAAGGTGGGCGTGGCCAGCGGGCTCGGCGGGTTGGTGGCCGCGTCCGCCTCCTGGTGGAAGGAGGTGAGGACCATCCACGCCACCGGGGCGAAGAACGCGAGCGTGGCGAGCCAGGCGACGAAGGTCCACAGCGGGGACAGGCGGTGCGCGGCGTCGGGGGCCGCGCTGCGTGCCCCGTCGCGGCGGACGAGCTTCTTCAGCCGAGCGCCGGGGGCGGCGGACGCGTGTGCGGTCACCGGGACACCTCCTCGCGGAACAGCGACGCGATGGTGCGCAGCGCGAACGTCGCGATCACGATGGAGCCGAGCACGACGACGACTCCGGCCGCGGCGGCCTGGCCGTACTCGTACTTGCGGAACATGGTCAGGTAGATCTCGTAGGGCAGGTTCGTCGTCTGCGAGCCGGGGCCGCCCTGGGTGATGGTGTAGACGGCGTCGAAGGTCTGGACGACGTAGATGGTGCCGAGCAGGATGCCCAGCTCGATGTACTGGCGCAGATGCGGCAGCGTGATGTGGCGGAAGGTCGCCATGGCCGACGCCCCGTCGACGCGGGCCGCCTCCAGGACGTCGCCGGGCTGTGCCTGGAGGCCGGCCAGCAGGATCAGCATCATGAACGGCGTCCACTGCCAGACCAGCGAGACCACGACCGCGGGCATCGGGTAGGAGGAGATCCAGTCGACGGTGGGGCCGTTGTCGGCGCCGAAGAGCCGGTACACGGCGTTGAGGGTGCCGTTGAGCAGGCCGTAGTCGGGGTTGTAGATGGCGTGCTTCCACAGCAGCGCGGCCGCGACCGGCATCACCAGGAACGGCGCGATGAGCAGGGTGCGGGCCAGGCCGCGGCCCGCGAACCGGCGGTCGAGCAGCATCGCCAGGCCGAGGCCGAGGAGCACGCTGATGAGCACCACCGACGCCGTGAGGACGACGGTGTTGAGCACGGCGGTGCGCAGCCGTTCGTCGGTGAAGACGAACTTGAAGTTGGCGAGACCGACGAAGTGGCGGTTGCCCGGCTTGAGGATGTTCCACTCGAAGGTGGAGATGACGAGGGTCGCCACGAACGGGAGCTGGGTGACGACGACGGTGAAGACGAGCGCCGGCAGCAGGGGGATGCGGCGGCGCCATTTCCCGTCGCCCGCGGTCCTGCGCGGGCGGGCCGGCGGGGACGCCGTGCGGGGC